>DASXJG010000205.1:0-4293 GCA_036497525.1 Gaiellaceae bacterium | reverse complement strand
TAGGTCGCCCTAGGCGGCGAGTGCGAGATCGTTCTTCGCACTTGCGTTGTGCCGGTGGATTTACGAGGCCAACCGGCGACCTCGGCTTGCAACTCATCCGGATGGATCGACCACGTCGAAGCCAGGTCGCCCCCGTATGTTCGTGTACGAATGGTAGCTGTGGCCGATCGGAATCAGGAGATCATCGACGAGTTCCGGGCGAACGAGGGACGCGTCGGCGGGTACTTCGAGGGCCGGACGCTGCTCTTGCTGCACCACCGCGGAGCCAGGACGGGCACCGAGCGCGTGAATCCTGTCGCCTACCAGCGCGTGTCGCCGGACTCGGTCGCCGTCTTCGCCTCGAAGGGCGGCGCGTCGACGAATCCCGACTGGTTCCACAACCTCGTCGCCAACCCCGACGTGTCGGTCGAGATCGGCACCGACACGTTCCCCGTGAATGCGCGTGTCGCATCCGGCGAAGAGCGCGAGCGGATCTGGGAGAAGCAGAAGCACGACTGGCCAGGCTTCGCGGAGTACGAGTTACACACGAAGGGGATCCGGGAGATCCCAGTCGTCATCCTCGACAAGCGCTAGCGCCGGATCGACTTCAGCTCACGCTCGATCTGCCGGCGCGCATCGCGGTCGGCGACGTCGCGCCGCTTGTCGCGCAGCTCCTTGCCGCGCGCGAGTGCGAGCTCGACCTTGACGCGGCCGTCCCGGAAGTAGAGCCGAGTCGGGATGAGCGTGAATCCCTTCTCCGCGACGGCCGCAGCGAGCCGGTCGATCTCGCGGCGATGGAGGAGGAGCTTGCGCGGCCGGTCCGGGTCATGGTTGGCGCTGTTTCCCTCCGTGTACTCCGGCACGTGGAGACCGACGAGCCACGCCTCGCCGTCGCGCACTTCGGCGTACGCCCGCTGCAGCGTCGCCTCTCCGCCGCGTAGCGACTTCACCTCCGTGCCCGCAAGCACGAGGCCGGCCTCGACGCGGTCCGAGAGGTGGTACTCGTGCCGGGCCCGGCGGTTGTCGACGATGAGCTTCTCGGCCATGGGAGCCAAGTGTAGGGTCGAGCCCGTGGAGGTCACGCTCGCGCAACTGCAGGAACTGGGCTCGATCGGGTTCCCCGGACTGCTGGGAATCGAGTTCGACGAACCAGGCGACGGCCAGATGCGCGCGCACCTCGCGCTCGAGGAGAAGCACATGGCCCCGAACGGCTACCTCCATGCCGGGACCGTCGTCGGCTTCGCCGATTCCGCGTGCGGCTACGGCTGCATCCTCAACCTGCCGGAGGGCGCGACCGGGTTCACCACGATCGAGCTGAAGACGAACTTCCTCCGCAGCGCGAGCGAGGGCACGATCGACTGTGAGGCGCGGCTCGTCCACGGCGGCCGGACGACCCAGATCTGGGACGCAACCGTCGCCGACGCGGAGGACCGGCTCATGGCGCTGTTCCGCTGTACGCAGCTGATCCTGCGCTAAGAACTCGCATCAAAATGAAGCACGGGCCGCCCGGCCGCGCTGGTCGGCGCGATCCTGCGTCCTCAGTCGCGCGAATAGCGCTGCTATTCACGCTCCCTGCGTCCTTGTCTCGCACTCGACCATCGCACCCGGTCAGCGCGTGTTCATTCCGAAACGAGTTCTAACGCCGTCCCTGGCGATACCCGCGAGCCATGAAGCAGCGGTCGCAGAGCGCCGCCCACGGCGCTGTCCGCGCGCCGCAGACGCGGCAGCGACCGATCGTCGGATCCTCGATCTCGGCCCGCAGCTCGCGGACGACGCGCGCCGCGGCGGTCTCCTCGAGCTCCGCCGCCCGCTCGATCGTGACGCCGGCGACGCCCGGGTACTGGAGCGCGAACCAGCGGAGGATCGACGCCTCGCGCGCCGCCTGCTCCGCCTCCTGGAGCCCGGCCGCGTCGAGGCGGCGCGGGTCGAGGATCCAGCCGATCACCGTCTGCTGCGGCTTGTCTCCCGCCAGGGCCGCAGCAAGCGTGCCGAGAAGCGGCGCTCCGTCCTCGTCGACCGGCGCCTGCACGAGCTTCCACACGTCCGCGAGCTCGAGCGTGCGCCGCGCGTGGTGCAGGGCATCGCGTACCGCGTCGAGCCGCACGAGCAGCGGCTGAATCGACTCGACCTCGAGCCAGCCGTCGACGCTCCAGTAGCGGAGGGCGGCGTGGCGCCACGCGTGGAGCGCCGGCTCGAGCTCGTCGACGCGCTTCACGTTGAGGTCGGAGAGCTGCGGGCGGAGGCGGCCGCTGTCGACGACGCGGTAGCCGAGGTGGCCGTCCTCGATCGGGACATGCGGGACCAGCGCCGCGCGGACGAGATCCGGATCCGGATCGGCCCACGGCACGCCGGTGAGCACGCCGACATGGCCGCGCTCGTGGAACCCGAAGCGCCCGGCGCGGCCGGCGATCTGCGCGATCTCCCACGGCTCGAGATCGCGCCGCTCCTTGCCGTCGAACTTCGTCGTCTCGGCGAAGAGGAGCGTCTCGCACGGTAGGTTCACGCCGTGGCCGAGGACGTCGGTAGCCGCGCAGACCTCCGCGCGGCCGGCGATGAAGCGGTCGATCTCCTCCCGCCGCGACGCGAGCGGCATCGCGCCGTACAGGCAGGCCACGGCGCCCGGGTGGAGCTGGTTCAGCTCACCGGCGAGCCCGATCACGGCGCGGCGGCTGAAAGCGACGACGACCGTGCCGGGGCCGAGCCCGTTGATGCCGCGGCGGCCGACCCAGTCGAGCGGCGCCTTGCGCTCGAAGAAGCGGACCTCGACCTGCGGGAAGGCGTGACGGACGAGCGGCAGCGCCTCGACCGCGCCGAGCAGGAGGATGTGGCGGTACTCGCCGCCGAGCATGAGCCGCGTCCATGCCGACCCCCGCTCCTCGTCCTCCGCCCACTGCACCTCGTCGAGGACGAGCGTCTCGCCGCGCTCGGGCGCCATCTCGGCGGTACAACAGACGATCGGCGCGCCGGGGTTGACGCGCTCCTCGCCGGTGAGGAGGCCGACGTTCTCCTCCCCCAGCTCGGCCGCGAGCCGGCGGTGCGCCTCCTGCGCGAGCATCCGCAGCGGCGCCGCATAGATGCCACGCCCGCTCTCGATCAGGAAGCGGAGCGCGTCATGCGTCTTGCCGGAGTTGGTCGGCCCGAGATGCGCGATCACCGTCTCCGGCTCGACGCGCCGCTCCGGCAGCCGGACCGTCAGCTCGGTGACCGGCCGTCTCCGCGGCGGCTGCCGCCGCCGCTGATGCCGCTCGCTCCGGCTGGGGCGCTTCTGCCGCCCCCGGGCCACTAGACCTGCAGGAAGCGGCGGAGCGTGACGAGCGAGCCGGTCGCCCCGAGGAGGAGCCCTGCTCCGAGTAGCGCGATCGCGTTGACCGTGAACGAGAGCGCGTGCACGTCGGAGCTGCCGCCGCCGATGTGCGGGAGGATCGAGGGCAGCGCAATCGCCTTCCCGAGCAGCAGCAGGATGACTGCGAACAGCGAGCCAAGGACCCCGCACATGAGGCCCTCGAGCATGAACGGCCCACGGATGAACCAGTTCGTCGCGCCGACGAGCTTCATCACCTCGATCTCCCGTCGTCGCGCGAAGATCGAGAGCCGGATCGTGTTCGCGATCAGGAGCGTCGAGGCGACGACGAGCAGGACGACGGCGATGAGGAAGACGAGCGAGATGACCTTTGCGATCGTGAGCACCCGTTTTGCCGTGGTGCTCCCCCAGCTCACCTTGTCGACGCCGACCCAGCCCGACTGCTTGACGTCCTTGCCGATCAGCGGCGTCTCGGACGCCTTCAACGGGACGACGGTGTACGAGTCGGGCAGCGGGTTGCTGGGCAGTCCGCTCTTGAAGAGCTGCGGGAACTCCCTCTTCATCTTCTGGAGAGCCTCCGCCTTAGAGACGAAGACCACTTGCTTCGCGCGCGGGTCGTGCCGGAGCCTCGCTCCGACCGACTGCTCCTGTTGCGTCGTCGCTTCGCTCGCGAAGTAGACGTGCACCTGGAGCTCCTTCTGGACGTGGTTGCTCCAGGAGAGCACCCACGTGCCGAGCGCGATGAGCAGGCCGAGCAGGCACATCCCGATCAGCACGGTCATCGTGGCCGCGAACGTCGTCGAGAGGTTCATCCGGATCGAGGCCCACGCCTCGGAGAACAGCAACCGGACACGGCTCATTCGGAGGTGTACCCCCCGCGCCGCTCGTCGCGGGCGAGCTTCCCACCCTCGAGCGCGATCACGCGCTTGCGCATCTTGTCGACCATCTCGCGGTCGTGGGTGACCATGAGGATCGTCGTGCCGGCGCGGTTGATGCGGTAGAGGAGCTGCATG
>DASXJG010000204.1:0-33213 GCA_036497525.1 Gaiellaceae bacterium | reverse complement strand
CCACGATCCAGGGGCTCGTCACGCCCGACATCGACGAGTCGCTCGACGAGCAGCCGGCGAAGACGGCGTTCTGGAACGCCTTCAAGGTGCTCGGCGAGTGGTGGAGCCAGACTCCTCCGTACTAGACCGGCGCCCGTACCTCCGCGTCGGCGCATTCGTCGTCCTCCTGGCCGGGGTCGTGACGTGGTCCGTGGTCGCTCCGCACGTATCCCACGTCGGGCTCTGGCCGGCGGTCGCGATCATCTCGGCAGCGGTCATGCCGGCGACGCTCGGGCTGATCTTCCTCGCGCTGCCGCTCTGGCGACAGCCCTGGATCATCGTGGCGGCGGCCGTCTTCGCCGTCGTGGCCGTGGTGACCTGGAAGGCCGACGCGCGCCTCGCCTCGAACTTCGCGAAGCTCGCCGCGTACACCTTCGTCGGCTGGGCGTTCCTCCGGCTGTTCGAGGAGCTGAGCTGGGTAGTGATCGTCGCAGCGGTCATCCCGTTCGTCGACGCGATCTCGGTTGTGGCCGGGCCGACCAACCAGATCGTCAACCATCACCCCGAGGTGTACTCGGCCGTCGCGGTCGCCTTCCTCGCGCCGGGAGGCGGAGCCGCGTATCTCGGCCCACCCGACATTCTCTTCTTCGCCCTCTTTCTCGCCTCCACGGTCCGCTGGAACCTGCGGCCCGGCTGGACGTGGCTCGCGATGACCGGGATGTACTCGCTGACGCTCGTGACCGTCAACGCCGTGGACGTGAACGGCCTGCCGGCGCTGCCGTTCCTCTCCGCCGGGTTCCTGCTCGCGAACGGCGACCTCCTCTGGAGGCGGCTCCGCCGCCCCAGGCCCGCGGCTTAGCCGGCGACGCGCTCGAGCAGCGCGACCGACTCGACGTGCGGCGTGTGCGGGAACATGTCGACCGGCGTCAGGCGCCTCAGCTCGTACCCGTGCTCCTCGCGTAGGGCCTTCACGTCGCCCGCGAGCGTCGTCGGGTTGCAGGAGACGTAGACGAGCCGCGGCGCGCCGATGCGGCCGAGCCGCCGCAACGCCTTGCCGGCCAGGCCCGCGCGGGGCGGGTCGACGACGACGACGTCCGGCGCGCCGGATCGCTCGAGCAGCTCCTCCACGACCTCGCCGACGTTGCCGGCGAAAAAAGCCGAGTTGGTGATCCCGTTCAGCACCGCGTTCTCGAGCGCGCAGGCGACCGACTCCTCCGAGACCTCGATCCCCCAGACCGTCAGCGCGTCGCCCGCGAGCGAGAGCCCGATCGTGCCGATCCCGCAGTAGAGATCCCAGACGGTCTCGCCGCCCGTCAGCCCGGCCGCCTCGCGCGCGAGTGCGTACAGCCGCTCGGCCATGGCCGTGTTCGTCTGAAGGAACGCGTTCGGGCGAACCCGGAAGCTCAGGCCGCCGAGCTCTTCCTCGATCCACTCCTCGCCCCAGAGCAGCCGCGACGGCAGGTTCGTCACCTCGGCCGGCGTGTCGTTCACCGACCATTGGATCGAGCGCACCTCCGGAAAGCGGCGGAGGACGTCGACGAAGTAACCGGCCTCGAACTTCTCTCCCGGGGCGGTGACGAGCTGGACGAGCGCCTGGCCCGTGTTCCGGCCCTGCCGGACGACGAGATGGCGGAGGTAGCCGCTGCCGTCGGCCTGCGAGTAGGCGTCGAGCCCCTCCTCGCGCGCCCAGTCGCGGACGGCGTCGCGGATCGCGTTGCCGAGGTCGTCGATGAGCCAGCAGCGGTCGATCTCGAGCACCTCGTCCCAACGCCCGGCCCGGTGGAAGCCGAGCGCAGGGCCTGCCTCAGTCGAGGTGAACGAGTACTCGACCTTGTTCCGGTAGTGGAAGATCTCGGGCTCGCACGGAACGATCCGCTCGAGCGGGGGCTCCGCGATGCCTGCGAGCCGCTGCAGCGCGTCGCGCACCTGGAGCTGCTTCTGCTCGAGCTGGGCCTCGTAGGCGAGATCCTGGAAGCGGCAACCGCCGCAGGCCGGGAAGTGCGCACACGGCGCTTCGACACGCTCGGGGCCCGGGCGGAGGACCTCGGTCGCGAGCGCTTCGGCATGGCTGCGCTTGACCTTCGTGACGCGCGCCCGGACGCGGTCGCCGGGCAGCCCGCGCCGCACGAAGACGACGAAGCCGTCGAGCCGCGCGACGCCGTTGCCGCCGAACGCGAGCGAGTCGACGTCGAGCTCGAGCTCCTCCCCTTTCGTCACGGGCGCGGCCATGCGCCCACCGTAGCGTCAGAGGGCGGTCACGTAGATCTTGCGCTCGCGCGGGCCGTCGAACTCGCAGAAGAAGACGCCCTGGTACGTGCCCAGAGCGAGGCCTCCGTCGCGGAGCGGGATCAGCACCTGCGGGCTCGAGGCGAGCGACGCCCGGGCATGCGACGGCGCGTTCGGCCCGTCCTGGTCGTCGTGGCGCCACTCCCAGTCGTCGCCGACGACGCGCTGGAACGCATTCTCGAGATCGGTGACGAGCTCGGGGTCGATCCGCTCGTTGATCGCGACGCCGGCGGTCGTGTGCGGGACGTAGACCAGCGCCGCCGAGGCTCCGTTCGTGCCGTCGAGTGCCTCGCGGACGAGGTCGGTGATCTCGATCAGCTGTGTCTTCCGGTCGGTCTTGAGGGAGATCTCCCGCACGGGTCTATCCTACGAACCCGCATGCCGGGGCCGCTCCAGCAAGGTGAGATCGACGCACTCAGCGTCGACGCCGACCGGTTCCTCGCGGAGCTCGACGAGGAGACGTACCTTCACTTCGCAGGGCACAAGGAGACGCTCGACCTGGGCCCGATCTACGAGCGGCACGAGCGCCTGACGGAGCTCGACACGGCGCTTGCGCTCGGAGCTTCGGTGGACGGGGACCGGCGGAGGCGCGAGCTCTGGAAGTTCGCCTGCGAGGGCTATCTCGGCAACTTCGTGAGCGAGGAGGCCGAGCGGGTGGCCGAGCTCGAAGCGACGCTGACTGCGACGGTGGACGGCGAGGAGGTCCCGTTCCGGATGCTCAGGCAGCGGCTGATGAACGAGGAGAACCGCGACGCGCGGGCGCGTCTCGAAGCTGCGAGGAACGAGCTGACCGAAGAGCACCTGAACGCGTTGGAGTTGCAGGCGGCGCAGGTCGTCCAGCGCGAGACGCGGCGGCTCGGCGCGGCGAGCTATGCCGACCTGTACCGGAGCTTCGGCTTTCCGCTCGACGACCTCGCGGACCAGTGCCGCCGCTTCCTCGCCGAGACCGAAAGCCTCTGGGTGGAGGCAGGCGACCGGTTCTTCCGCGCGCGCGTCGGGATCGGCCTCGACGACGCGAAGCGGTGGGACGTGGGCCGTGCGCAGCGCGGCGCCGGCTGGGACTCCGCATTCCCGCCCGACGGCATGCTGCCGGCCCTGGCGGGCACGCTCGCCGATCTCGGCATCGACCTCGGCGCACAGGAGAACGTCGAGCTCGACCTCGAGCCGCGGCCGAGCAAGGACCCGCGAGCCTTCTGCGCGCCGATCGAGATCCCAGGGCGGGTCGTCCTCGTGATCAAGCCACAGGGCGGTCCCGACGACTGGCGGGCCTTCTTCCACGAGGCCGGCCATACCGAGCATTTCGCCAACACGTCACCGTCGCTCGCGATGGAGGAGAAGCGGCTCGGCGACAACGCCGTCACCGAGGCATGGGCGATGCTGCTCGAGCACCTGACGATCGACCCAGTCTGGCTCGAGCGGCGTCTCGACTTCGGGCGACCGTACGAGTTCGCGGCCGAGGGAGCGACCCAGCTTCTCTGGGTCGTCCGCCGCTACTGCGCCAAGCTCCTCTACGAGCTCGAGTTCCACTCGGCCGAGGACCTCGCCGCCCTCCGGCCGCGGTACGTCGAGCTCCTCGCCGACGCGACGAAGGTCGAGCCCGCCGCCGTGGACTACCTCAGCGACATCGACGACGGCTTCTATGCGTCGGAGTACCTCCGCGCGTGGGCGCTGGAGGCGCAGCTGCGGGCATACCTCCGCGAGCGGTTCGGCAACGCCTGGTTCACGCGCCGCGAGGCCGGCTCGCTGCTGCGCGAGTTGTGGGCCGAGGGCCAGAAGCCGACTGCCGACGAGCTGCTCCGCGAGGTCGCGGGCGAGCCGCTCGAGCTCGCCGCGGTCGGCGACCGGATCCGCGAGGCGCTCGCAGCCGCTTGATCCCGCTCCGAGACAGCGTCCCCGGACGGACGACGCCCTACGTCACGATCGGCCTGATCGTCGCGAACTTCATCGTCTGGTTCTGGGAGCTGCGCAACCCCGGCGTCGACGTCCACGTCTTCCGCGACGGCTTCTATCCGTGCACGGTGGAGGGGCCGTGCCACCTGCCGCCGGGCTTCCATGCCCTGCCCTGGTGGGAGGGCGTCTTCACCGGCATGTTCATGCACGCGAGCTGGGAGCACATCCTCGGCAACATGCTCTTCCTCTGGATCTTCGGCAACAACGTCGAGGACGCGCTCGGTCACGTCCCGTTCCTGATCTGGTACCTCGCGGCCGGTGTCGTCGCGATGGGCACGCAGACGGTCGTCACCCTCGCGTTCGCCGGCCCGGGTGCGGCGAGCGTCCCGAACATCGGGGCAAGCGGCGCGATCGCCGGCGTGCTCGGCGCGTACTTCGTCCTCCTTCCCCGCGCCCGCGTCCTGACGCTGATCTTCTTCATCATCCGCGAGATCCCGGCAGTCTGGTTTCTCGGGTTCTGGTTCCTTCTGCAGGCGTACACAGGTGGGCTCTCGCTCCTTCATCCGCAGTCCGGCGGCGGGGTCGCCTTCTTCGCGCACATCGGCGGCTTCGCGTTCGGCGTCGTGACCGGGCTGTTGCTGGCGCGCGGTGGGAGGCGTCCGCAGGTGCCGACGTCGCGCTACCCGGTCTACTGAAGTTCCTCCGTCAACGCTGAGGAATGCCCTGGAATGTCTCGAGCCTGCCGGCCGTTCTAGTCGGCATGAGAACCATTGACGAAATCCACGAGGAGATTGAGCGCCTGAGCGAGGAACGCACCTTGCTCTGGCACAAGCTCTCCGATCATCACGACCAGGAAGTTCGCGCCGAGATCCACGAGATCGACGCGCAGCTCGACCGTCTCTGGGACGAGCATCGAGCGCTCCGCGCCCGGGTGCGCTTCGGCGACCGCGACTCGATCGTCGCCCGCGCAAGGGTCGAGGAACGGCTCGAGCGCGCCGCCTGAGCTCGAATTCGTCTCTACACTGAAGCTCTCTTCGGGGCGTTAGCTCAGCTGGGAGAGCACCTGGTTTGCAACCAGGAGGTCACCGGTTCGATCCCGGTACGCTCCACCTCTGCTCGCCGGAATCAGCGGGCGACGCGATAGCGGACGTGCGTTGCCAACGGTGAGTGGATCACCTCCACCGGCTCGAGGCCGGGATCGCGGACGCCGTCGAATAGCGCCTCCCCGGCCCCGAGCAGGACGGGGACGAAATCGAGGACGAGCTCGTCGACCACGCCCGCGGCGAGCGCCTGGCGCACGGTGGATGCGCCGCCGGCAATATCGACTCCTCTGTCACCCGCTTCCTCCGACGCACGCGCATATGCGGCGTCGAAGCCGTCGGTGACGAAGTGGAACGTCGTCCCGCCCGCCATTTCGACCGGATGGCGCTCGTAATGCGTGAGGACGAACACCGGTGCGTGGTAAGGCGGCTCGTCGCCCCACCACCCACGCCAATCATCCTGCCAGGCACCGCGAATCGGTCCGAACATGTTGCGCCCCATCACGTACGCGCCGCGCGGACGCAAGAGCAGGTCGCGCACGCGGGCGTCGGCCTCGTTCAGTGGCTCGTCGATGTGCCAGTGATGGAGCTCGATTCCGCGGCGGCCGAGGGGGTGCTCGAGGCTTTGGTCAGGCCCGGCGACGTATCCGTCGAGCGAGATCGACATGTGGCATGTGGTTGCGTTCATGCCTGTTCCGACGGCGTCTCCCCGCAGAAGTCATCGCACACCGGGCGTCGAGCGTAACCGCCGCGGACTCGCAGCGCGTCCGCAGGATCGTCCCTTGTAGGCTCAGCGCGACACCAGGGGACCACTCCACAGGGGAGGAGAGGCATCGAGTGCCGCGGTGCCAACCAGGTCGGGTTGTCGACGGAGTTCCCGGCGCCCAGCCAGAACCCGCACACCGACCCGCTGAACTACGGCGACTTCGGCTTCGACATCGTCGGGACCGAGGTACACGCCGACGGCGAGATCTGGGTCGCCGCGGAGATCGGGCTCCGCGAGCTGTTCCTGGCGAACGCGGTGAGCCACGGGTTCCCGGCGCCGAGCGAGGCGCTCGACGTCTCCTGCGCCCGCGGTCAGACCGCCGCGGTCAATTGCCCGGGCGACCGCCGCTGGATCCAGGACTACTACGACTCGATGGTGATCATGCCGCGGGGCACGACCATGATCCAGGCCCGCGACGCGATGCTCGCCGCCGACCTCGCGCGGTACACCGCGAATCCGGCGTGGGGCAACAACCAGGACCTGATCTGGCAGGGCTTCGCGATTACGGGTTCGGCAACACGCAGAACACGGTCAGCAACGCCGACGCGAACCCGGTGCCCGCGTTCGACGCGCCGGCGAGTTCCGGGATCAACGACGCCACGATCACTTCTCCGTCGACTCGAAGGAGGGGAGCGCGGTCCCGGTCAACCCCCAGATCTTCGTGGGCGACTACTCCGCCCGGGCTACCCAGATCGCGGACACGAACACGTCTACGGTCAGCGACAGCACGAACGCCACCAGCAACCTCGACAACGTCGTGCCGATCGTGCCCAACGGCGCGGGCTCGCTCGCGGGCGGCACGACCGAGGCGAACAACCGCTGGCAGTACTACAACTTCGTCGCCGTTGCGCCCGGCTACGGGATCACCCGCTTCCGGGTGAAGAACCTCGGGCCGGGCGAGGTCCGGAACATCACGATCCACCTGCCGACCAACTACGCGTCGGCGACGCAGGGCGCGACGGTCACGACCGACGCTCCCGCGACGGGCACGAACGTGACTCCGGCGAACCTGATCGACGACAACGAGGGCACGAGCAACACCCAGAGCTGCACCCCGACCGCCACCTGCCTCGCGCCGGTGAACACCCGGTTGGTCGTGATCCAGCTCGCGAACGTCCCCGCCCGCGGCATCGAGATCAACCGGCTCGGCGTCTCGGCGATCTTCAACAGCCGCTTCGTCGGGCTCCGCTCCTTCGATGCGTATACGTGCAAGGCGGGCAAGGTCGCCGCGAACCCGACCTGCGACGGCTCGATCGACGCGGGCTGGACGAAGATCATCACGGGGCCGGTCGACTCGTTCCCGGGCGCCAATCCGCGGCCGGGTACGCAGGACGAGAGCCTCCGCTACTTCACTTCGTCGCCGCAGCCGTTGGCGACCCACGTGAAGTTCGTGGCGACGAACAACCAGTGCACCGGTCAGCCCTCGTTCCAGGGCGACCAGGATCTCGACCCCAACAACAACGCCGAACGCCGGACGGGCATCCGGCGCAGCGAGGTCCCTACGGCCGAGATCGAGGTCTTCGCGACCAAGCCGACGGCCGACGGCACGCTCGTCTCGACGGGCTAGCCACAGCTCTCTCCGGGACCCGACCCCTCTGGGGGCCGGGTCCCGGTTGCCACCAGCCGGAATCGAAGCCACACTTGTCCCTGTGAGCACCGGACCTGACATGCGGAGCCGCTACGAGCAGGCTCTCGCCGAAGTCGAGGAGATGAAGCGCGCGCTCCGCGAGCACGCGCAGAACGTCGCCGCGCGCGAGAAGGAGCTCGAGGAGCAGCGGCTCGAGCTCGCCGGCCGGCAGGGCCGTCGCCGCACCACCCCGGCCTCGGCCCCCGTCTCCATCGTGGACGAGGCGGAGAAGAAGACCGAGCTCGACCGCCGCATCGCCGAGGCCAAGAAGCGCGAGCAGCAGGCGGTGCAGGAGCTCGCGCTCGCGAAGGCCGAGCGCGAGCGGCTCGACGAGCGCGAGGCAACGATCCGGAAGGTCGAGCGAGAGCTCGCAGGCCTGCGCGTCCAGCTCGAGGAGGAGCGCGCGCGGCTTGCCGGCTCCGCCCCCAGCGAGCCCGAACCGGCGCGCGAGCCCGAGCCAGACCGCGACCCGCCGCCTCCGACTCCGCTGCCGCAGCCCCCCAGCGACCCGGATCTCGAGCCTGCCGCAACGTCGAAGCCTCACCGCAGCAACAGGCTGGCCGACCCGCAGCTCAAGAGACGCACACCTAACTAAACCCAGCCTCCGGCGCTGGTATCGTCGAGAAAAGGCTCGTCGCGTCAGGGCAGGGGCCCCGCGTGTGACGGGCCGCCTTGCCATGTCCAGGTACGCGAATCCCGTCGACCCGCCCGACCTCGGCCTCTGGCCGACCTTCCGCAGGCTGCTCCGGCTCTGGCGCGAGCAGTGGAAGCTCGGTGCCTTCGCGCTCTCCTGCGCGCTCGCCTACACGCTGATCTCGATCACGATCCCGATCCTCATTCAGCGCGCGATCGACAACGCGATCGTCCCCCACAAGGAGGACCTGCTCCCTCCGTATCTCGCAGCCATCGGCGGGCTCGCCCTCTTGCGCTTCGCCATCAACTTCAACCGCCGGTACGCGACCGCGCGGATCGGCATCAGGATCGAGGCGCGAATGCGCGAGCTGCTCTACCAGGCCTACCTTCGCTATCCGCGCGCGTTCTACGACCGTCATGCAACAGGACAGGTGCTCTCGCGGGCGACGAACGACCTCTACCCCATCCGCTACTTCATCGGTTGGGGGCTCGTGCAGGGGATGCAGAGCGTGATGATGATCGTCGCCGCAGGGATCGTCCTCGCGCTCGTCGACCCACAACTGACGCTCTACGCGGCGGTGTCGCTGCCGCCGATCGGGATCATCGCCAACCGCTTCGGACGTCGGGTCTCGCCCATCTCGCGTGAAGTGCAGGCGCGGAAGGGCGACGTGACGGAGGCGGCTGATGAGGGCGTGGTCGGGATCGAGATGGTGCAGGCCTTCGGCCGCGAGGACGACATCCGCAACCGGTTCGGCGACAGAGCGGAGGGGGTGCGATCCGCAGCGCTCCGCCAAGCCGGCGTTGAGGCGACGCACGTACCGGGGCTCTACTATCTGCCCGCGCTCTCGATCGCGGCCGTCGTTCTGTTCGGCGGCCGCGCTGTCATCAACGGGCAGATCTCGATCGGTCAGTTCGTGCTCTTCGAGACACTGCTCCTCCAACTCGTCTGGCCGCTCGAGGCGATCGGCTGGATCCTCGACCTGGCACAGCGAGCGCTCGCCTCCGCCGGCCGCAGCTTCGCCTGGCTCGACGGCATCGAGCCTCTGCCCGAGCCGAAGAGCCCTCTGCACCTCCCGGAGGGACCGCTCGGTGTCCGGTTCGAGCGCACGAGCTTCGCGTATGGCGGCGAGGTGGACGTGTTGCGTGACCTCGACCTCGCGGTGGAACCGGGCGAGATCGTTGCCGTCTGTGGGTCCACGGGCTCCGGCAAGACGTCGCTCCTCAATCTGCTGCCGCGCTTCTACGACCCGACGGGCGGGCGCGTCCTCGTCGGAGGCATCGATACGCGCGACCTCCCGATCCACGAGCTGCGAGGGTCGGTCGCACTCGTCACACAGCGGCCGATCCTTTTCTCGGTGCCGCTGCGCGAGAACCTCACCGCAGGGCGCGAGGACGCCGACTGGGATGACGTGCTTGCGGCCTGCGAGGCCGCCGGCGTCGACGCGTTCGGGCCGAACCTCCCGGAGGGCTACGACACCCTGATCGGCGAGCGGGGAGTCAACCTCTCCGGCGGCCAGCGACAGCGGGTCGCGCTCGCGCGTGCGCTCGTGACCGGCGCGCGCGTCTTCGTCCTCGACGACCCCCTTTCGGCCGTGGACACCCTCACCGAGCGTCGCCTTGTCGCCCGACTTCGCCCCGCGCTCTCCGGCCGCACCGTCCTGGTCGCGACCCAGCGCCTCTCGACCATCGAGATCGCCGACCGCGCGGTCGTGCTGGTCGACGGGCGGATCGTCGAGTCGGGAAAGCCGGCCGACCTGCTGCGCGCGGGCGGGGAGTTCGCGGCGCTCTTCGGGGACGAGGTGGTCGCAGCGTGAAACGGCTTTCCAAGTATCTCGAGGGCCGGAAGGCGTTCGTGGCCCTGATGGTGCTGATCGGCGCCGGCAATGCCGCTGCCCAGACCGGCGGGTGGCTGCTCGTCCGCAATGCGATCGACAAGGGCATCACGGCGCATAACGAGCGCCATCTGACCGTCATTGTCGTCATCTACCTCGGCGTTGCTGCTGCGGGCTGGCTCCTGCAGGCGCAGCTCATTCGCGGCCTCGCGAAGATCGGCCAGGCAGTCGTGATCGCCCTCCGGCGCGACCTTTTCGACCACCTCACCAGCCTCTCGCTCCGCTACTTCTCGCAGCAGAAAGCAGGCTGGATCATCGCGCGCCTCACGAGCGACGTCGACGCCGTCTCGGACGTCCTCTCCCAGGGGATGCCGACACTCGTCTCGAACCTCATCCTGCTCCCGGCAGCGGTCATCGCGCTTCTCATCGCCGACTGGCGGCTCGGGCTGATCGCGTTCGTCGTCCTGCCTCCGACTCTCATCCTTTCGCGGTGGTTCCAGCGCCGCTCGCATTCTGCGAATGTCGAGCAGCGGAACCGGATCGCCGCCGTCACCGCGCAGATCGCGGAGTCGGTGGCGGGCATGGCCGTCGTGCAGGCGTTCAACCGCGAGCGCCGCTTCCAGGCCGAGTTCGACGCGCTCAACGAAGCGAACCGGGCCCAGTCGACGTACGTCCAGCGGATCTTCTCGGTCTTCTTCCCGTCGATCGAGTTCCTCGGCGTGTTCGCCATGGGGACAGTCCTCTACTTCGGCTCGAACCTGTACGAGCACCAGACGCTCACCATCGGCACGCTGATCACGGCGATGTACCTCCTGCAGCTCGTGTTCCAGCCGCTGCAGGAGCTCTCGGACGTTTACGGGCAGCTCCAGTCGGCCGGAGCGGCGATGGTGAAGATAGCGAGCGTCCTCGACGAGGAGCCGGACATCCAGGACAGGCCCGGAGCGAAGGCGCTGCCGCGCTTGGACGGCGACCTCGACATCGACTCGGTCGTCTTCGCCTACGGCAGGGACCCTGTCCTGCGCGGGATCTCGTTCCACATCGCGCCCGGCGGCTGCTTCGCGCTCGTCGGCGAGTCGGGCCACGGGAAGTCGACGCTGGCGCGACTGATCGGCCGCCATTACGACCCCGACGAGGGGGCGGTGCGCGTCGACGGGGCCGACCTGCGCGACGTCCAGATCCGGTCGTACCGGCGCCAGCTGGGCGTCGTGCTCCAGGACCCGTTCCTCTTCAGCGGCACGATCGCGACGAACATCCGCTTCGCCAAGCCCGACGCGACGGATGAGGAAGTCGGAGCCGCGGCCGCCGCGGTGGGGGTCGACCGCGTGGCGGCACGACTCTCGGGAGGCCTCGACCACGAGGTCCGCGAGGGTGGCGCCGGGCTCTCGGCCGGCGAGCGCCAGCTCATCTCGATCGCGCGGGCGCTGCTCGCCGACCCGCGCATCCTCGTCCTCGACGAGGCGACCTCGAACATCGACCGACCGACGGAGGTGCTGATCGAGCGGGCTCTCGACCGGCTCCTGCACGGCCGAACCTCGATCATCATCGCGCACCGGCTGTCGACCGTCCGCCGAGCCGACGAGATCCTGGTTGTCGAGAACGGACAGATCATCCAGCGCGGCACCGAGCGTGATTTGCTCGAGGTGGACGGCCCGTTCCGCCGCCTGGCGCACACGCTCGAGGGCGGCGAGCCCGAGCTCGCTGCCGCCGGCTAGGAGACCGTCGGCTCTTCGCGCGCGACCTGCTCCAGCACGCGGAGCGCGACCGCCGCGACATTCGGATCGAACTGCGTGGCCTTCGCCTCGGCGAGCCGGCGCACCGCCTCGCGATGGGTGAGCGCCCGCCGGTACGGCCGGTCGCTCGTCATCGCGTGGTACGCGTCGCAGACGAAGATGATGCGGGACTCGAGCGGGATGTCCTCGCCGGCGATGCCGTCGGGGTACCCCTTGCCGTCCCAGCGCTCGTGGCAGTGGCGGACGATCGGCCGGACGTCCTCCAGCCGGTCGATCGGGCCGATGATCCGCTCGCCGAGCTCCGGATGCGTCTGGACGAGCTGACGCTCCTCGGCCGTCAGCCGCCCGGGCTTCGAAAGCACGTCGCTCGGGATGCCGATCTTGCCGATGTCGTGGAGAAGCGCGCCGAGCTCCAGGCGCTTCAGGGCGGACTCGTCGAGGCCGAGCTCGCGGCCGACGCGCAGCGAGAGATCGGTGATCCAGCGCGCGTGCGTCGAGGTGTACTCGTCGTTCGCCTCGAGCGCGTTGGCCAGCGCCTCGACGGTGGTGACGAAGGTCCGCTCGAGGCCCTCGTAGCTCGAGGCGTTCGCGAGTGCGAGCTTCGCCTGCTGCGCGACGCCGCCGAGCAGCCGCAGCTCCCGCTCCCCGAAATCTTCCACCTCGACGAGAGCGACGAGGCAGCCGGACCTGCCGTCGACCTCGAAGGGGGCGACCGCGTACCGGCCGCCGGGCACCGGCGCCTCACCGATGAGCGGCTCGTAGTCGCTCGGCCCGACGACGAACGGCTCGCGATCGACGTCGAGAGCGTCGATCGCGAATGCCCGCGTCGCGAGCTCGAACGCCAGCTCGGCCGAGTGCCCATGCTCGGCCCGTAGGCGTAGCTCGCCGTCGGCCTCGAGATAGAGAGACGTCTGGCGGCTGCCGAGGATCTCCGCCGACAGCTCGGTCACGCGCGTGACGATGTCGTCGAGGTCGACGAACGTGGCGAGCTCCCGGCCGAACTCCAGCAGTGCAGTCGCGCTCTCCGCCTCACGGCGCGCGGACTCGTAGAGCCTCGCGTTCTCGACCGCGACGGCCGCGTGCCCGGCGAGCACCTCGAGGAGCCGGACGTCATCCTCGTCGAACTGGTTCAAGCCGAGCTGCGACACGACGATCACGCCCACGACCCGCGTCCCGTAGCGGAGCGGGACTGCGAGCAGCGACTCCTCGATCGGCTCAGTCCCCTCGATCTGCTTGCCGAACTCGCAGTTTGCGGCGTCGGCGACGACGATCGACTCGCCCAGCTCGGCGCAGCGGCCGGTGATTCCCACGCCGACCTGGGTGCGGAGCAGGTCGAGCGAGAGCGACTCCGTCGTGGACGACAGCTCGCCGAGGAAGGCGACGGGCACGAGCTCGTCGCCGTCGGCGACGAAGACGCGGCAGTTGTGGTAGTCGACGAGCGACCGGAGCTCGGCCGCGATGGCCTCGCCGATCTCCCGCACGTCGTTGAGGCGGTTCAGCTTCCCGGTCAGGCTCTGCAACATCTTCAGGTGAGCGATCGAGCGGACGTCGCGGTCGACGCTCGGCGTGTCGGGCCGCTGGCTCTCGGCGTCGGAGTAGAGGACGACCTGGTTCTTCCCGTGCGCCTTCGCGGTCATCATCGCCGCCTCTGCGCACGCGGCGAGCTCGCGCGGGTTCATCGCGTGCTCAGGCCCCAGGGCAAGTCCTGCGGAGACGGTCATCCGGCCGATTCCGGGGAAGTCGACCGCTGCGAGCCGTGTCTGGATCCGCTCGGCCACGCGCACCGCGTCCTCGCCGCCGCACGCGTCCATGACGACGGCGAACTCCTCACCGCCGAGCCGGCAGATCACGTCCTCCGGCCGTACGATCGCGCGCAGCGCCTCGGCGAGGAAGCGGAGCAGCTCATCGCCGACGGCGTGGCCGTGCACGTCGTTGACGTGCTTGAAGTCGTCGATGTCGAGCATGAGCACCGCGATCGGCTCGCGCGTGCGGCTCGACTCCTGCAGCGACTGCAGCAGGCGCTCGTAGAAGACGCTGTGGTTGAAGAGACCGGTGAGCGAATCGGTGCGCGCCTGATGCTCGAGCCGCGCACGGCTCTCCGCATTGTCGAGCGCGAGGGCCGCTGCGTCGCCGAACCGCTTCGCAACTTCGAACTCCGTCTCGCTGAAGGCGACAGCGTCGCCCTCGCGGTAGATGTTCAACGCGCCCTTGATACTGCCGCGCGCGATGAGCGGAACGCAGATCAACGCCTCGGGATCCATCGGCGTCCCCGGCACCATGCGAACGCGCGGGTCGAGGTGCGCCTGGTTCGAGAGCACGGCCTCTCGATTCCGCGCCGCCCAGCCGGTGATGCCCTCCGAGAAGCTGATCGTCGTGCTCATGATCTCGTCGGCGTACACGTCGCGGACGAGCACGGGCTTGAGGATTCGCTTCGTCTCGTCCGCTTCGTAGATCGTCAGCGTGTCGTGCGGGATCAGGTCGCCGACGTTGTCGGCGATGCGGACGAGGAGCGCGTCGAGGCTCTGCTCGGCGAGCACCTCGTGGAAGACGTCGGCGAGCCTCCGGTACGACTCGACGAGAGCGGCATCCCCCGGCTCGGCGCCGGTGTCGAGAAGCCGAAGATGGCCCGGGCGGGCTACCACCGATCCCCCGATCGATCAGTGTTCAGATGCATGTTCGACGCCTCCGAAGGGCTAGGACCGCAGCAGACGCACACAACATCGGTGCGAGGACCGCTACACCCCTCCCTCGGGCGGGTGATCACATACCCGATGCCCCGCTCAGCTAAAGGGCTAAAGCCGGAGGCTCAGCCGTAGGCCCTCCCGCTCCCGGGCGCGCGCTGAAAGGCGCCCGCCCCGGCGGGCAATCAACTCTCAGCACGGAGCGTTCGCGAAACCGCGTCTCGTAGACGCGGAGTTCGTTCCTGTCGCGAGCGAAGCGCAGCTTCGCTCGGGAGACTCAGTCGCCCCAGTCGAAGTCCCGCGCGCCGCCGTTGCCCCAGAACGCCGACTCTTCGATCGCGGGCACGGCCGCTGCCGTCTCCTGCGTCTCGGCCGTAGTCGCCTCCTCCAGCGCCTCGTCGCCGGGCCAGACGCCGACGTCCTCGAGGCTCGCGTCGCTGAAGTCCGGCTCGACGCCGTCCATGGTCTCTTCGATTCGCGCCTGTTCCTCGCTCTTGAAGAGCGGGTGGTTCTCCAACGGATCCCCGTCCTTGTAACGGTCGATCGGCATCGTGTCGCCGAGGAGCCGTGCGTTGCGCTCCTTCAGGTCGAGGTGGTCCTTGATGACCTGCGCGAAAATAGACGGTGTCTCTACCGGCATATGGGTCCTCCCGTGGGTCGTGCTCGTCGTCGGCGGGCATGATAACCGTGTTCGAGGATGGTTTACCGGCAAGAGCGTCAAAAGCGGCTTGGTTCCGCCGCTCCGCGCTCGATCCGGTCCTTACCGGCGCGCTTCGCACGGTAGAGAGCCTCGTCGGCGGCGGCGACGAGCTGTTCGGTGTCCGACTCCGACCGATGCTCGGCAACGCCGAAGCTGGCGGTGACGCGAAGGCCTGGAGCACTTGGGATGGCACGGCTCGACAGCTCGGTCCGGATCCGCTCCGCGAGCTGCGCCGCACCGTCCTCGTCGGCGCCCGGCAGCAGAAGGACGAACTCCTCGCCGCCCCAGCGGCCGGCGAGGTCGGAGTCGCGGAGCGTCTCGCGAAGGACGTCTGCGAACGCCCGCAGCACCTCGTCGCCGACCGCGTGGCCGCGCGCGTCATTCACGTCCTTGAACCCGTCGAGATCGATGAGGACGACAGATAGCGGCGTGCCAAGACGGCGGGCCCGGGCCAGCTCCGCCTGCAACGCGTCGGCGGACGCGCGGCGGTTGGCCAGGCCCGTGAGGCCGTCGACGAGCGCCTGGCGCTCGACCATGGCGTGCAGACGAGCGTTCTCGAGCGCGACGACTGCATGCGAGGCCAGCGAGGTTGCGTTCAGCCGCTGCTCCCGGTCGAACGAGTCGCCGACCAGCTCGAGCGTCCCGAAATCGACGCCCGCGGCTGTGAGCGGAAGGATCAGCTGCTCGCCGTCGGACTCTGGATCCCCGCTCGTGACGACCGAGCCGTCGGCGGAGACGATCCTGCAGCCCCTGGCCGCGGTCGCCTCGGCGGCGGCCGCAGCGACGATCCGCAGGAGCTGCTTCGAGTCGTGCGTCGCGGCGAGCGCCTCGCTGAAGTGCGCCAGTGCTTCGCCTACCCGGGCGCGCTCGGCCTCGAGCTCGGCGAGCCGCGCCTCGAGCTGCTCGGCCATGTCGTTGAACGCGACGCTCAGCGCGGCGAACTCGTCGTGCCCACGGACGGGGACGCGCTCACGGAAGCTCCCGAGCGCGATCCCGCGAGCAGCGGTGGCGACCCGGCGGAGGTTCCGCGTGATCGACCGTCCCTGGAGATATGCCACGACGCCCACGAGCCCAAGGCAGGCGAGCAGCCCGAGCAGGAGCCGGTTCCTCGTGCGCGTGTCGGCCGCGTCGATGACCCGCTTCGGCGTCAGCACGGCGAGTCGCGCTTCGGTCAGTCCCGGCAGCCCGGGAGTGCCGAGCGCGCGATAAGGGACTCCCGCAAGGCGCACCGTCGAGCCCTGCGTGGCGCTCACTCGGACAGTCCCCTGCAGACGCGGCGACGACGCGACGATCCTCGATCCTTCGAGCACGACGAGAGCGTCGGTCGAGTCGAAGGCGGCATCCCGTCTGAGGCGGCCCACGAGGCCGAGACCGAGCGGGACGGTTCCGATGACCTCGCCGAGGCGGCGCGTGCCGCTCACGACGCCGACGGGCAGCCGAGCGGCGAGGCGCAGTGGCCGGCCGACGCGCAGGCCGTGGGGGCCGACGACGTAGAGCGACGGAGTGCGCGCGAGAATCCGCTTCAGCGTGCGGCGGTCTCGGTGCTCGAGCGCCAGCTGCAGCGGTCGCGACCGCGCCGCGTGCTCGGCCTCCGCCTGCGCCCGATGCTCGCGCTCCTGATAGAGCGTGAGGGCTGACCGTAGCCCGGCCTCCTGGCGTAGCAAGACTTGCCGCGACTCGCCGTCCCCGGCGACGGTGCTGAATCCCCAGTACGTAGCCGCGAGCGGCACGAGCGAGAGCAGCACGAAGTACGCCACGAGCTTGAGCTTGAAGCTGCTCAACTGCGGCCTTCCGTCGATCAAGTCAAACCCCTTCCCTGCCGATACTCCCTCCGGGAAGTTGTCGGCGGGAGAGGGGGACAACATGAGCCGTCTAGAACGTGGGATCGCCGCGCTCCTGCTCGCGATCGCAGTCGCGGGCGGCGCGCTGATGCCTCGGCTCCTGTCGGAGCCCTCCGGCCCGCGCGGCGTCGCACTCGGGCCCGGTCCCGGCCGGAGCATCGTGCGAGTGCCGGCCGCCCCGAAGCCGGCGCACGTGCCCACCCCCACGGTCGTGCATCCCGCCGTGGCCCCGCCGCCAGTTCCGGTGGCGGCCCCGGTGGAGGAGGTCACGGCGTCACCCGCGACGAAGCCCCTCCCGCAGCCTGCCGTGCTGCCCGCGAAGCACGTAGCCGCTCCGCCGCCCGCGCTCACGCAGCCACTTCCGGCTGCCGCCGGTGCAAGCGCTCCCGCAGTCGCCACACCCGTCCCTACGCCTCCGAATCCGCAGCCCCCTCCGCCCAAGGTCAAGCTTCCGCACCAGCCAGGCAAGCCGGCGAAGGTCAAGCCTTCACACACACCGCCGCCGCCCGAGATCAAGCCAACGCCGCCGCCGCCCCCGCCGCCGCCGCCGCCGAAGATCAAGCCTCCCCATCCGCCGCCCCCGCCGGCCATGGTCAAGCCGCCCAATCCGCCTCACACGCCGCCCCCGCCCAAGGTCAAGCCTCCCAAGCCGCCTCACGCGCCGCCGCCTCCCAAGCCTCCGCACGAACCGCCGGCGTCACATCAGCCGCCCCCGCCGGGCAAGCACGGCCACTAGGATCCAGGCATGGCCGCCGGCTTCCGCAAGCTCCGCCCCACCCCGTGGGCGCTGACGATCGCGGCGTGGGACATCTGGCGCCGGCTCCCCCCGGAGCAGCGCAAGCAGCTCCTCAACCTCGCCACCAAGCACGGCCCGAAGCTCGCCTCGCGCGCAGCCAAGGCGACCCGCCGCAGCCGCCGCTGACTAGAGGCCGAGCGCTGCCCGGACGATCCTGTCCTGCTCCCGCAGGTGTGCGGTCGGATAGCCCTCGCTCGGGCTCGCCCGCCACGGGCGGCCCACGTAGAGGAGCGGCACGCCCTGCGGCTTCGTCTCCTCCAGCCGGTGCCGGATCGCCCGCCAGGCGCCCATGTTCTGCGGCTCCTCCTGCGCCCACACGACCTCGCTGAGGTTCGGGTAGCGGCTGAACAGCTCCTTCGCCTGCTCCACCGGGAACGGGTAGAGCTGCTCCAGCCGGGCGACGGCGAGGCCGGCCACCTCCCCACGCTGCTCGTGCCCGACGATGTCGTAGTAGATCTTCCCCTGGCAGAGCACGAGCCGCTCGATGCGCTCGTGGTCCGCCGCCGAGTCGTCGATGAGGGGCCGGAACTCCCCGCCCGCGAGATCGTCGAGCGTCGCTCCCGCCTGCTTCAGTCGCAGCAGCCCCTTCGGCGTCATGACCACGAGCGGACGTGCCGTCGCGTCCAGCGCCTGCCGGCGCAGAAGGTGGAAGTACTGGCCCGAGGTCGTGCAGTTCGCGATCCGCAGGTTCTCCTGCGCCGCGAGTTGGAGGAAGCGCTCGAGCCGGGCGCTCGAGTGCTCCGGCCCGTTGCCTTCGTACCCGTGCGGCAGCAGAAGCGTCAGCCGCGTCGATTCCCGCCACTTCGACAACCCGGCCGCGATGAACTGGTCGATCACGATCTGAGCGCCGTTGACGAAGTCGCCGAACTGCGCCTCCCAGAGGACGAGCGCCTCGGGTGCGGCTGCGGAGTAGCCATATTCGAAGCCCAGGCACGCGTACTCCGAAAGCGGCGAGTTGTAGATCTCGAAGGCGGCCCCGGCCTCGTCGAGGTGCTGGAGCGGCGTGTACGTCCCGCCGGTCTGTGCGTCGTGGAGAACGTCGTGCCGGTGGGAGAACGTCCCCCGCTCGGTGTCCTGGCCCGTGAGCCGGATCGGAATCCCTTCGACCAGGAGCGAGGCGAACGCGAGCGACTCCGCCTGACCCCAGTCGATTCCTCCCTCCTCGAGCGTCTCGCGCCGCCGTTCGAGCTGGCGCATGAGCTTCGGGTTGGGCGTGAAGCCCTCGGGGACCTGGAGGAGCTGCTCGTTGAAGGCGTGCAGCCGGTCGGCGGCCACGGCCGTGACGACCTCGTCGCCCGTCGCAGCCGGGATGTGCGTGTCGTCGGGCGCCGGCGGCTCCGGCTGCCCGAAGGTCTCCTTCAGCGCCTCGTGCGCCTGCTTCAGCTCGGCGGTGACCTCCTGCTCGAGCTCGTCGGCCTGCTCCTGGGTGACGTCGCCGTCCGCCACGAGCCGTGCTGCGAACTCCTCACGCACCGTCGGATGCTCCGCGATCGCGGCCGCGAGGAGCGGCTGCGTGTACGCCGCCTCGTCCTGCTCGTTGTGGCCGTGCCGACGGTAGCCGACGAGGTCGACCACGACGTCGTGGCCGAAGCGCCGCCGGTACGCGAGCGCGAGCCGGATCGACGCGAGCGCCGCCTCGGGGTCGTCCGCGTTGACATGGACGATCGGGATGTCGAATCCCTTCGCGAGATCGCTCGAGTACCGCGTCGAGCGTCCGCTCTCCGGATCGGTCGTGAACCCGACCTGGTTGTTCGAGATCAGGTGAAGCGTGCCGCCGGTGGAGTAGCCCGCCAACGCCTGCAGGTTGAGCGTCTCTGCGACGACGCCCTGGCCGGCGAACGATGCGTCTCCGTGGATCAGGATCGGGAGCGCGACGGCCGGATCTGCGTAGCCCTGGCGCGACGAGCGGTCGGTCTGCTCCGCGCGGGCCCGTCCCTCGACGACCGGGTCGACCGCCTCGAGGTGGCTCGGGTTGGAGACGAGCGTGATCGTGATGTCGCCCGAGGGGGTCGAGCGGGTCCCCTGCGCGCCGAGGTGGTACTTGACGTCTCCGCTCCCGCCCTCCTCGCTCGATACGACGGCCTCGATCGTCCGTTCGCCCTCGAACTCGCGCAGGATCGTCTCGTACGGCCGTCCGACGATGTGCGCGAGGACGTTGAGGCGGCCGCGGTGGGCCATCCCGAGTACTACCTCATGCGCTCCGGCTGCGGCGGCGAGCTCGACCGCCTCGTCGAGCATCGGGATCATCACGTCGAGCCCCTCGACGGAGAACTGCTTCTGGCCGAGGAAGACGCGTCGCAGGTAGCGCTCCATCCCCTCCACCTGGCTCAGTCGAGCGAGTAGTCGAACCCGCTCGTCCCGCGAGAGCGGCCGCCGGTAGCGCCCCGACTCGATCGCCTGCCGCAGCCAGACGCGCTCCTCGTGATCGGAGATGTGCTCGATCTCGTACGAGATCGTCCCGGTATAGGTCTCGCGGAGCCGTGGCAGCGCGTCCGCGAGCGTCGCCCCTTCGACGTTGAGCCGGAGGAGCGAGGCGGGGATGCGAGCCTGGAGCTCGGGGGTGAGCTTCGGGGTCAGCCGCTCGGGCTCGAGCGCTGGGTCGCCCGGCGGCTCCGAGCCGAGCGGATCGATCCGCGCGGCGAGGTGACCGTGCATGCGAAACGCCTTGACGAGGGCCATCGCAGCGGCGACGCCGCCGAGCAGCTCCGCATCCGGGGTCGAGGGCTGTGGCGGCGCCGGTGCAGGCGCCGGCTGAGAAGGTGGAGGGGCAACGACCGGCGCGGCGTGGCCGTCGGCGGCGGCGAGCTCGAGGAGCCGCGCCAGGCCGGGCTGACGCTGCAGGAGAGCCTCGGGCTCGCTCTCGAATAGCTCGCGCCACTCCTCGGGGACGGCGCTGGGGTTGTCGAGGTACTGCTCGAGGAGCAGCGCTGCGTAACCCGTGTTCAGGCCGTCGACGTCCACACGTCCCATGTCTCCCTCCGTTGTAGCAGGGGCGAGCCGCTAGAAGAGCGGACGGCTGGAGGCCACCGCGACCGTCAGCCCGAGGAAGAAACAGACGGTCGTGATCATGACGGCTGCGAGTTGGAGCTTCCGGCCTGGGCCGGCCATCGCTGCTGCGATGAGGGCGATCGCGATGGAGGGGAGGATCAGGCGCAGCGGGTGCCAGACGATCCCCACGACGCTGACGAAGATTGCGACCGCGGAGAGGTACCCGGCAACGGTCTCCGCAGTGTTCCGGCCCTCGTCCTCGCGGTAGATCTCGCCGTCGACGTTCAACGATCGGCGATCCTACCGCCGCGCGCGAGCTCGGCGCGTGCTGTGCGCGGATAGGCCCGGGCCGGGCCTCCATGCGGGCGCGGCGGCCGGTTGCGCCGCCGCCTGCGATAGGGGTCGAAGGTCGGCGGAGGGCCGTCCGGCATCGCACGCACGCCGGCAGGGCCTCCCCCTCCCCGCGGCTCAGCCTTGATCGCGAACCAGACCACGTAGCACAGGTACACGATGGGGATCTTGAGGATCACCATGAGGAAGACGAGCTCCCAGAGCGTGTCCGGCGCCTTCACTTCTCCCGAGTCTACCCGCGCGTTACCGTTCTGAAAGCCCCGGCAATAGGAACGACATGGGACACGATCAACTCCGCGCGCTGATGGAGCATGCCGAGGAGGCCGGCTGCGTCAACCTGTCCGCGTTCACCCAGGCCCTGACGGAGCTCGAGCTCGACGACGACGAGGTCACGTTGCTGTTCGAGCAGCTCGAGGAGCGCGGGATCGAGCTGACCGACGACTGCAGCCTCCCGGACGTCCAGGACACGCACTTCTCGAACGACGCGGTCGCCGCGATGACGACCGACTCGCTGCAGCTCTTCCTCAACGAGGCCGGCCGCTATCCGCTGCTGACGGCCGCCGAGGAGGTCGAGCTCGCGAAGCTGATCGAGCGCGGCGACCCGCAGGCGAAGGACAGGATGATCAACTCGAACCTCCGCCTGGTGGTCTCGATCGCGAAGAAGTACCAGGGCCACGGGCTCTCGCTGCTCGACCTGATCCAGGAGGGGATCATCGGGCTGATCCGCGCGGTCGAGAAGTTCGACTGGAGACGCGGCTACAAGTTCTCGACGTACGCGACGTGGTGGATCCGGCAGGCCGTACAGCGAGGCGTCGCCAACAAGTCGCGAACGATCCGGATCCCCGTCCACATCGTCGAGCGCGAGCAGAAGATCGCCCGGGCCGAGCGGGAGCTGACGCTGAAGCTCGAGCGGCCGCCGACCGACGAGGAAGTCGCGAAGACGGCGAAGCTGTCCGCCAAGCACGTCGGCGAGGTGCGCAGGGCGGCGCGCGCCGTGGCGAGCCTCGACAAGCCGCTCGGCGACGAGGGGGACACGGCCTTCGGGGACATCGTCGCTACCGACCAGGCCGACGTCGAGGAGGAGGTCGTCGTCGGGCTGAGCGAGGATCTCCTCCGCTCGGCCGTGGCGAAGCTGCCCGAGCGCGAGCAGTACGTGATCAAGCTCCGCTACGGCCTCGACGGCGACGAGGATCCGAAGTCGCTCGAGATGATCGGCCGCCAGATGGGCTTGACGCGCGAGCGAATCCGCCAGATCGAGACGCAGGCCCTGGAGCGCCTGGCCCTCGAGCGAGAAATCGCCGCCCTCGCTCCGGCCTAGTAGCTCGAGCGCCGCAGCCCCCGGAGGACACGTCTCAGCGGGCCACGTCTCGGTGCCAGGCACCGGGACGGTGCCCTAGCGGACGTGTTCCGGACCGGAGCCTTCACCACGAGACGCTTTGCAGTCAGTACCTGTCCCCTCTGGTCACGTCCGCGTGCCTGGCACCGGGACATGGCCGCGCGGGTCAGGCTGAGGCGGCGTACGCGCTCAAGGCTTCGACGACATAGCGAAGCCGCCGGCCCGCTTCAGTGAGGCGGTACTCGACTCGCGGCGGGCGCGTGTCGAAGACCTTGCGCTCGAGAATGCCTGCCTCCTCGAGCTCGGACAGCCGAGCTGCGAGCGTGCGCGGCGGGATGCCCTCGAGCGTCTGCTTGAACTCGTTGAAGCGGACGGCGCCCGCCTCGGCCGAGGCCCAGAGGATCGCGAGCGCCCAGCGCCGCCCGAGGAGGTCTGCCGCGCGGGCGACCTCCTCGGGGAGCGGCCGGCAGGCCCTACAGCGCATGGAGGCTCGGCTGCGCCTTCGGCTCGAGCGCCAGGTCGAGCACCTCGCCGAGCGTCATCACCGGGTGGAAGCGCATCGCCTCGCGCACGTCCTCTGGGACGTCGTCGAGGTCGGCGCGGTTCCGCTCGGGGATGATCACGTCGGTCAGCCCGGCTGCGTGCGCGGCGAGCACCTTCTGCTTCAGCCCGCCGATCGGGAGCACCCGGCCCTGCAGCGTTACCTCGCCGGTCATCCCGACCGTGTGCTTGACGGGCCGGTCGGAGAGGAGCGACGCGAGCGCAGTGGACATCGTGATTCCGGCACTCGGCCCGTCCTTGGGGATCGCGCCGGCCGGGACGTGCACGTGGAACGACTGGTCCTTGAACGCGTCCGGCTCGATCCCGAGCTCGTCGGCATGCGAGTGGACGTAGGAGAGCGCAATGCGCGCCGACTCCTTCATCACGTCGCCGAGCTGCCCGGTGAGGACGAGCTCGTTGCCGTTGCCGCCCTCCATCGAGGTGGCCTCGACGAAGAGGACGTCACCGCCCGTGCCGGTCACGGCAAGCCCGGTCGCCACGCCGGGAACAGCGGTCCGCTCGGCCGCCTCCTGGAAGAACTTCTGGCGCCCCAACGCGTCCCGCACGACGTCGACGTCGACGTCGACGGGCGCCTCCGCCTGGCCGGACGCGAGCCGCGTCGCGGTCTTGCGCAGGATCGTGCCGAGCTCCCGCTCGAGCTGGCGAACGCCGGCCTCGCGGGTGTACTCGGATACGACCACCTGAATCGTCTCGTCCGCGATCGACACCTCGTCCTCGCGCAGACCGTTCCGCTCGACCTGCCGCGGCCAGAGATAGCCGCGAGCGATCGCGGTCTTCTCGTCGACCGTGTAGCCGTCGAAACGGATGACTTCCATCCGGTCGAGAAGCGGGCCGGGAATCGTGTCCGCGACGTTCGCGGTGGCGATGAAGAACACCTCGGAGAGGTCGAGCTCGACGTCGAGGTAGTGGTCGCGGAACGAGTGGTTCTGCGCCGGATCGAGCACCTCGAGCAACGCCGCGGACGGGTCGCCGCGCCAGTCGGCGCCGACCTTGTCCACCTCGTCGAGCAGGATGACCGGGTTCATCGTCCCGGCGTCGCGCAGCGCGCGGACCAGCCGCCCCGGCAGCGCGCCGATGTAGGTGCGCCGGTGGCCGCGGATCTCGGCCTCGTCGCGAATCCCGCCGAGCGACATCCGCACGAACTCGCGGTTCAGTGCGCGCGCGACCGACTCGCCGATCGACGTCTTGCCCGTTCCGGGCGGCCCGATCAGGGTCAGGATCGCGCCGCTCTTCTTGTCGTTGGGGATGCCGCGGTCCTGCCGGAGCTTGCGCACCGCCAGGTACTCGACGATGCGGTCCTTCACGTCCTCGAGCCCGGCGTGGTCGGTGTCGAGCACCTCCCGCGCGCCGTTCGGGTCGAGCGTCTCGTCGGAGCGCTGCGACCACGGCACGGAGACGAGCCAGTCGAGGTATGTGCGGATCATCGAGGCCTCGCCGCTCGCCTCGCCCATCGTCTCGAGACGCCTGAGCTCGCGGTCGGCCTGCGCCCGAACGTCGTCGGGCATGCCGGCCTCCTCGATCTTCGTCCGGTACTCGTCGACGACCGAGCCCTCGTCCTCGCCGAGCTCCTTGCGGATCGAGTTCATCTGCTGGCGGAGGAACCACTCGCGCTGCTGCTTCTGCGCGCCCTCCTCCACGTCGTCACGGATTCGCCGCCGCACCTGCAGCTCTGCGAGCCGCTCGCGCTGGAGCTCGAGTGCGAGCTTCAGCCGCTCGACCACGTCGACCGTCTCGAGCAGCTCGACGCGCTGGACGAAGGTGATGTCGGGCGCGTAGGCGCACGTGTCGGCGAGAGCGCCGGCCTCGCTGATGGCGCGCAGGAACTCGCGGACGCGGTCGTCCGCGCCGCGCAGGTCGAGGATCTCCTCGACGACGGCTCGGTACTCGCGCTCGAGGTCGCGCGTCTGCACAGGCGGCGGGTTCTCGTCCGGTCGCTCATCGACCTCGGCGCGGAGCCGACCGAGCGCGTCTGTGTGAGCGGCGCCGATGACGCCGCGATGAAGGCCTTCGAGGGTGACGGCCTGAACGCCGCGGACGCGGACGCGGTCGGTGACCTCGGCCACGGTGCCGACGGCCGCGTACTCGTTCTCGTGACGCGGCACGAGCACCACGCGGTCCTCGTCGCCGACGTCCACCGTGAGGGTGACGTTCATGCCCGGGAAGACGACGGTGTCCTCGAGCGGGACGAGCAATAGATCGGTCACGGGGAAATCACGCTCCAAACTGTAGTAGGTATCTCGATTGTACCTACTGCCTACGGTGCTTCGAGGCCCGCGGCCTCGAGTGCGGCCTCGAGGTGCGGATGCTCCTCGACCCGCACGACCCTGCCGTCGCGCGTGTACACGACGGCGGCCCAGCGTCCGAGGAGGTACGAGCGGCGGCTCTGCAACGGCCGTTCATCGGAGGGATCGAGCTCGATCCGCGAGAAGCGCATGCTGACGACGACGCGGTCGCCGACACCGATCGCCCGGTCGACGACGACGTGGTAGTCCTCGGCGACCCGCTCGGCCACCACCTCCAGAACGCGCTCGCGGCTCACGACGACCGCATCCGACTCGCCGGCGGGAACCCACTCGACGTCGGGGTCGAGCAGCGACGCGATCGCGTCCAGATCGCCGGCAACGAAGGCGTGATAGCCGCGGAGGAGGAGCTCGGCGCTCTCGTGGCTCATGTGGCCGAGTCTATGGAGCCGAGGGGGATCGAACCCCTGACCTCGTGGCTGCCAGCCACGCGCTCTCCCAGCTGAGCTACGGCCCCTGGACAACCCAGTTTAGCCGCGAATTCGTACGCGTCGGCCCAGTGAATTCCGAGCCGCTGATTGTTCTTCGGAGGCGCCAAACGCAACTGAATCTCGACGTGGCGGGAGAACTCGTCGATGGGCAAGAAGTAGCAACGCTCGAGATCGGGGCAGTAGGCGACCACGGCGTCGATCTCGTCGGGCGTATAGGCGCGCCGGATGAAGCCCTCGGCCGACCTTCGACTCGAGTAACACGAACCGCGATCACATCGCCTCTGCGCTTCGCCCATTTGCACTGGACACGAACGAGCCGCCCGCTGATGTCGAGGATGAAGTCGCAGCGACCGCCATCCATCACAGGCTTGTAGACCGGGATCCCGAACTTTCGCCGCCTCGTGGACCATCGCGGTCTCGGCGATTGCTCCCTTCTGATCCGTCGTGAGCACTGCCTCATGCTGGTTGCCGCAGCGGACAACGACTGTATCGGTGACAATGCGGCATGTTCGAGATCGGGGGGAGCCTGCGCGAGGCCCGCCTGAAAAGGGGTCTCACGCCCGCGGACGTCCAGAAGGCGATCCGAATCCGCGACCGCTATCTGCAGGCGTTGGAGGAGGAGCGCTGGGAGCTCCTGCCGGGCGACGCGTACGTGAAGGGTTTCCTACGCACGTACGCGGACTACCTCGGCCTCGACGGGAGCCTCTACGTCGACGAGTACAACGCGCGCTACGCGCACGAGGACGAGCCGCAGCTCGTGCCCGAGCGATTCGAGCGGGCCGGCACGCGCTTCGGAGGCACCGGCCTGCGGCGCCCGCTGGTCGTCGTCGGCGCGATCGTCGCCATCGTTGTAGCGGTCGCGGCCTGGCAGCTGAGCGGCTCATCCAACCCGAAGAAGGCGTCGTCGCCGCCCGCCACCACCTCCACTCCCACCACGACCGGCTCGACGGCGCCGAAGAAGCACCGGCACAAGCACCGCGCCGTCGTCGCTCTTCCGAGCCGCGCGATGCTCGTTGCGGCGCGCGGCGACTCGTGGCTCTGGGTGCGCTCCGGCAGCGCCGCCGGCCCGACGGTCTACGAGGGAACGCTGCTACAGGGCAAGACGCTTCCGGTGAACCTGGCGAAGGGGCCCGTCTGGATCCGGATCGGCGATCCGCCCAACCTCGATGTCCGCCTCGGCGGGCAACTCGTGCACGGGCTGCCGACCCAGGCCGGCAACGTCATCCTGACCCGGCAGGGCCTGCGAACGGCGGCCTAGACCGCCGCGGCGTCGAGATCCACGGCGGGCACGTCGCTCCACAGCTCTTCGAGCCGGTAGAACGCGCGCGCCTCCGGCGTGAAGACGTGCAGGACCACGTCGAGATAGTCCGCCACGATCCACGCTCCTTCGCGCGTCCCGTCGACGCCCTGCGGAAGCAGCCGGTGCTCCTGCTTGAGCCGCGCGTGCACCTCGTCCCAGATCGACGCGGTCTGGCGCTGGTTGCGCCCGGTCGCTATCACGAAGTAGTCCGTGAACGAGCACTCGGGCCGCATGTCGAGGATCACAACGTCATCCGCCAGCTTCTCTTGGGCGAGAGCGGCGATGCGGCGGGCCTGTTCGAGGGAAGTCAGAGTCTGTCGTGTCCTTGGGATCGCTCTTCCGGCAGTGTATCCCCGGCTCACGGATGGTAGAGGCCGCGCTCCGCGATCAGCAGCGCGACCGCGGGAGGCACCAGTCCGTCGAGCGGCTCGCCTGCCGCCGCACGGGCTCGCACGTCGGTCGAGGCGGCCGGGTTCGGCTCGATCGCGAAGAAGAGAACCCGCTCCGGACGGGCGAGCTCCGCGAGTACCTGCTCGAGCTCCTCTCGTGGGAAGCCCGGCCGTGTGGCGACGCCGAGCCGTGCGCGCTGGAGCACCTCGTCGGGCTCGCTCCAGCCGAGGAAGCCGCGGAACTGGTCGGCGCCGACGACGAAGACAGGGTCGCCGTAATGCTCGGCCCGGAGCAGCTCGACGGTGAGCGGGTAGGGGTCGAGCCGGACGTCGTCGTGCGGGAGCGCGGCTCGGGTGAGCGCCAGCCTGTCCTCGGCGGAAGCATGGACGGCCCGGTGCGCGGGCTGCTCGCTGACGAGGACGCGCAGCTGCGCGACGCCGAACTGCTTTCGCGCGGCGTCCGCTACCGCGACATGGCCCAGATGCGGCGGATCGAAGGCCCCGCCGTACAGCACTACTCCCACTCGAGCACGTCCTCCCCCAGCTCCACCTCGTCGCCCTCCCGGACGCCGGCGCCGCGGAGGATCGTCTCGAGCTCGGCCTCGGAAGGAGGCGTTCCGGTAATCCGGAAGCCGCGTTCGGTGCGATAGACCCTGAAGGGGCGCCTCGCCGGCCGGGGCCGGTAGACGAGGAAGTCCACGATTTCCTCCCCGGGCTCGGCCGGCGCCTCCTTCGGCTCCTCCGGCACGAGCTCGAACAGGGCGTTGCGCAGGTCGTCGAGGCCCACACCCGTTGCGGCGGAGACCCGGAGGACGCGGAGGATCCGGTCGTCCTCGATTCCGAAGGACGGCGGACGCGGCCGCAGGTCGGTCTTGTTGAGGACGACGACCTGCGGGCGCTCGTCGAGGCCGGCTCCATATGCGGCGAGCTCGGCGTCGATCGTGCGCCACCGCTCGTCGGCGTCGTCCTCCGCCGAGTCGATCACGTGCACGAGCAGGCGTGCCCGCTCGAGGTGAGCCAGGAACTCGTGGCCGAGGCCGACCCCCTCGCTCGCACCCTCGATCAGGCCGGGAACGTCTGCGACGACGAGCTGTCGCCCGTCCGGCGCCTCCACCGTCCCGAGCACCGGCGAGAGCGTCGTGAAGGGGTATTCGGCGATCTTCGGCCGAGCGTTCGAGAGACGGGTGAGGAGCGACGACTTGCCCGCGTTCGGGAGACCGACGAGCGCAGCGTCGGCGAGGAGCTTCAGGCGAAGCTCGATCTCCCGCTCCTCGCCCGGCAGGCCGACCTCGGCGAAGCGGGGCGTCTGCCGGGTAGGCCCGGCGAAGTGCTTGTTGCCGCGGCCGCCGATGCCGCCTTCTGCGACGACGACGCGCGCACCCGGGTGCGCGAGGTCGGCGACCAACTCGTCGCCGGCGAAGACCTGCGTCCCGACAGGCACGTCGAGCACAGCATCCTCGCCGCGCGCGCCGTTCGAGAGACGGCTGCCGCCGCCTCCGCCGCGGCCTGCGCGCAGCTTCTGGTTCGGACGGAAGCCGGAGAGATCCCGCCGCCGAGGATCCGCGACGAGCACGACGTCGCCGCCGCCGCCGCCGTCCCCACCGTCGGGGCCGCCGCGAGGCACGTACTTCTCCCGCCGGAAGTGGATCGAGCCGTCGCCGCCCCTGCCGGCGATCACCGTGAGTCGTGCGCGGTCGTGGAACATCGGGAGAAGCGTAGAGTCGGGGGATGGACGAAGAGGTTTCGGTCACTGTCGTCGGCAGCGAGCCCGAGGCCGAGCTCGCCTGCCAGCTGCTCCGCACGGCGGAGATCCCGTGCTACTACCGGCCCACTTCGTACGCAGCCGGGGTCGGAGACGGTCTCGTGTCGAGCTTTTCCCCGCGTGAGATCGTCGTTCGCGCCGCTGACGCGAGCCGCGCGCGACAACTGCTGGCCGACGGCTAAGCGTCCTCGACCGAAACGAAGCGGCGCTCGCCGCTCGTGCGGAACGCGACCTTGCCGTCGCGCATGGCGAAGATCGTGTCGTCCTTGCCGAGGCCGGCGCCGGGGCCGGGCCGGAAGCGCGTGCCGCGCTGGCGGACGAGGATCATCCCGGACGTCACATCCTGGCCGGCGAAGAGCTTCACACCGAGCATCTTGGGCTTCGAGTCGCGGCCGTTCCGCGACGAGCCGAGTCCCTTCTTGTGTGCCATTTACTCGTCCTCCAATGCCGATTCGAGCGCCGCGAGCGCGCCCTTGCGAGCCTTGCCGGCGCGCTCCTGCTCGAGCGCCGCCTCGATCTCTTCGCGGCTCCAACCGGCCGCTGCTTCGGTGATCTGCGGAATCGTCATCGCGTCGACGTCCGGCCCCGCCGCTGCGGCGGTCTCCTCGACCTTGGTGGCCGGCTTCTCCTCAGCCTTCGGCTTAGCTGCCTCATTCGCACGCTGAGGCGCGGGGTCAGGCGCGCGGTCCTTCGGCCGGGCGCCGGCGGCCTTGCCGGCGGCGCTTCCAGCCTTCCCGCCGATCGACTCGATCTCGATCCGCGTGAGGTGACTCCGGTGGCCGGCGTGCCTCTTGTAGCCGGTGCGCTTGCGGTACTTGCCGATCCGGATCTTCTGGCCGAGCTCGTGCCCGACGACGCGCGCCGTCACCGTCGTGGACGGCGCCAGGTCCGGCGCACCGTTGCCGCCGACGAGCAGGACGCGGGGCTGGAGTGTCGCGCCCTCGTCCTCGCGCAGGCGGTCGACGAGCAGCCGCTCGCCCTCCTGGACGCGGTACTGCTTGCCGCCGAGACTGATGATCGCGTAGCTGCTCATGGCGCGGAAACGCGGGCCTGACGCCCGCGGAGTGGCAGTGTAGCTAACGGCCGCTTTCGATCTCGTCGCCCCACTCGGACATCGGGACGTATTCGAATTCGCCGTTCCCCGTGGCAGGCTCCGGGTCCTTGTCGGGCTGCACAGACGTTTCGGGCTGCTCAGGCGTTTCGGCCGCCTCGGACCCGTTCGTCGCGGCCGTCGCCGGCTTCTTCTTCCGGTTGCGGCCGCCGCGGGATCCGCGCCTCGTCTTCTTTTTGGGCTTTGGCGCCTCTTCGGCCTCTGCCGTCGCCGGCTCGTCGGCGGCTGCAGGCTCGTCGGCAGCTGCAGGCTCGGCGGGAGCTTCGTCCGTCGCCTCGACTGCTTCAGGGCGACCGAGATCGTCTCCGGGGACGTGAATGGTGACGGCGCGCTCGGGCGCGGGCGCTCCCTCGGAGGCACCGCCTGCTTCCGGGTTGGAGGCTGCGGCTTCGCCGGTCGTCGCGGGCTTCTTCCGCTTCCGGCCGCCGCGCGAGCCGCGCCGCGTCTTCTTCTTGGCTGCAGGCGTCGTCGGCGAAGCCGACGACGCGCGGCCGGGCTCGTCCAAGACCTCTGCATCCCCATCCGCGGGAGGCTCGGGTTCGTCCGTTCCGGCCGCCTCTTCCGCCTCGACAGGCTCGATTTCCTTCGCGGCCGCCGCGCCCTTCCGCGCGGGCGGCTTGCGGGTCGGCTTCTCGGCCTCGCCCTCCGCTGTCAGCGGCTCGGGAGCCTCCTTCGCCTTGCGGGTGAGGACCCCGTACGCGCGGCCGTCGAGCACACGCTCGATGCGCACCTTCTGGCGCTTGCCGACGAGACCGGCCGCCTCCGCGACGACGACGTCGAGCCCGTCGAGCTTGCCGACGGCAGCCGCGGCGTCGTGGCGGTCGACCTCGACGAGCTGGAGCATGACCTCGGACTCCTCTTCCACCGGCGCGGCCGGGGCGAGATCCGTGAGCTTGCCCTCGCTGAGGACGACGAGGTGGTCGAGGTGCGTCTGCGGCTTTCCCTCGAGGAAGAAGCGCTTCTTGGTGAGCGCCTCGAGCTCGACGAGCCGTCGCGCGCCGGGGCCTACGAGCACACTCGCGATCGGGTCGGCGAGCTCCACCCGGAACGCCTGCGCGCGCGAGCCGGACGCGAGCGCGCGTAGCCGTCGCTCCACGTCGATCGCCGCAGACGCCTCGGAATAGACGATCCCGTCGCCCCCGCAGGTGGGACACTTGCGGGTCATGATCTCGCGCGGCCCGTCGGTCACGTTCTGCCGTGTCATCTCCACGAGGCCGAGCGGCGAGATCTCGACGACGTACGTCTTCGTCCGGTCGCGCTCGAGCTCCGACCGCAGCGCCTCCTCGACTGTCGCCCGGTTCTTCGGGTTCGCCATGTCGATGAAGTCGATGACGATGATCCCGCCGATGTCGCGCAGCCGCAGCTGGCGCACGACTTCCTTGACGGCCTCGAGGTTGTTCTTCGTGATCGTGTCCTCGAGCCGCCCGCCGGCGTTCTTGCCGCGCGAGCCGACGAACCGGCCCGTGTTGACGTCGATGACCGTGAACGCCTCGGCGTAGTCGAAGATCAGGTAGCCACCGGATGGAAGGTCGACACGGCGGCTGATCGTCGAGCGGATCTCCTGCTCGACGCCGAACGCCTCCATCTCCGGCGTCTTGTCCTTGTAGCGGACGACCCGCTCGACCATGTGCGGCGAGGTCTTCTTCAGGTAGCCGACGATGCGCCGGTAGGTGCGCTCGTCGTCGATGTACGCCTTCTCGAAGTCGCCGGTGAAGAGGTCGCGGACGACGCGCAGCGGCAGCTCCGCCTCCTGGTAGACGAGCTCGGGCGGCTTCGCATCCTTCGCCTTCGCCTGAATCGACTTCCAGAGCCGCTGCAGGAAGACGAGGTCGCGCTCGATGTCCTCCTCGGATGCGCCCTCGGCTGCCGTGCGGACGATCACGCCGCCCTCCTTCACGTCGAGACGCTTGAGGATGTCCTTGAGGCGGTTGCGCTCGTCGTCGTCGAGCCTGCGTGAGACACCGAGGCCCTCGCCCTGCGGGACGAGCACGACGAACCGCCCGGGCAGCGAGATCTGGGTCGTCAGCCGCGCGCCCTTCGTCTTCATCGGGTCCTTGACGGCCTGCACGAGGATCGTCTGGCCGCGCGAGATCAGGTCCTGGATCTTGCGCCCGTGGCCCTTCTCGAGCTCCGGGCTGACGATCTCGTCGACATAGAGGAAGCCGTTCTTCTCGAGGCCGATCTCGACGAAAGCGGCCTCCATGCCGGGCAGGACGTTGTCGACGCGGCCGAGGTAGATGTTGCCGGCGATCGACCGGCGCTCCGGCCGCTCGAGGTAGACCTCGGCGACCTTGCCGTCCTCGAGGATGGCGACGCGCTTCTCGCCGACGTCGACGGAGACGAGCATCTCACGCTTGGCTGCGGGAAGCGGCGGCCGGCGCTGCGGCTCGCGGCGTCGGCGCTGCGACTGGTCGCGGCGGCGCTCCTGCCGCTGCGACAGCTCGCGCTTCTGCGGCTGCTTGGTCTCGGCCTTCTCCTTCCGCTCGGGCGCGGTGGCGCCTGCGGTGGAGCCGGGCTTCTTCCGACCACGACCCCCACGACTGCCGCGGCGTCGCTTGGGCTTGGACGGATCGGTCGACTCGGCCGCGTCGGCGGCCGGTGCTAGTTCGGGTTCGGGCCTCGCCTCGAGCTCGGGCGTGCCGTCGGACTGTTGGTCGTCGGAAGACTTGGGCTTCCGGAAACGGAACCAGGGCAAAGAGAAACTCCTTCTTGGGGTCGGCGCGCGGCAGCAACCCGGTCAGTGGTGCGCGCGCGCTCGCTGTATGTGAAAAGGCTTGGCATAGCCTGCGTACCCAGGGTAGCAACCGCTCCCGCCGAGTCCGTCCGAGCCCGGACCTACGATCCGGCCATTCACGATCGGAGGTGAGCGGTGGTGGCGAAACG
>DASXJG010000203.1:0-38923 GCA_036497525.1 Gaiellaceae bacterium | reverse complement strand
GAAACGCTGAGGTAGGCAAGACGAGCATGAGCGACAACCACACCGAGACGCGGAGCGCAAACGTCATCGCGACGAGCAACGCGAGATACGGGACCACCGAGGTAGCAAGGTCGAGCACGCTCCGACCGAGCCGCGGCTCTGCGTAGACGTCGAGGACACCCCGCCACGAGCGCGGCGAATCGGAGCTGGCCAATGCATCTGGTGAAACCATCCCAGCCGTTGTAGCGGAATCTCGGTGCTAGCGTGGCCTAGCGGCCGCCAGCCCTGGACGGCGCACACGCAGTTCACACCGCCGAGGCAGCCAAGCTCGTGCAGTGGCCCCGCTCTAAGCCTCGACGCCGGGACTGATGCGGGACCTCGCCAACCGAGATCACTTGGCGCGGCGAGCGACCTTTTGCGTTCGGCCGTTCTTCGAATCGCCTCGGTATCGAGGATGCGACTCCTAGCGCGGCCGCGGACGGCTTTGACTTTTCGGAGAACTGGTGCAAACGTTGGCAGCGACGAAAGGGGATTCTGTGCGCGGCGCTCGGCGGATCGCCGCTGCGGCACTCGGGACGGTATTCGCCTGCGGCCTCGCCGCGGCAGCGCTCGCCACCGCCGCGGGCGGTCGCAGCGCAACGTCGCTCGTGACGCTCGAGGTGGCGCCTCGCGGACCTGGCTCGATCTCTACCGACACACCGGGATTCGATCTCGACGCCGGCAACGATACGACGCCGATAAGCGGCCCGTGTACGGCCAGCGAAGGCGAGGGCGAGTGCCACTGGGGCTTTCCGCGCGGCACTGCCGTCAGGCTCACCCCGAACCCCACCGGCGACGGGCTCAACGGATGGAGCTCCCCCGACTGTCCGGGCACGGGCTCCTGCACGGTCACGCTCAACAACGACGTCACGACGATCGTCGGGCAATTCAACCCGTTGACGCTCGGGGTGAGGTTGTCGAGCGACAACGCCGGCACAGTCACCAGCAACCCGGCCGGCATCAACTGCAGCGTGGACGGTGACATCGGATGCTTCCACGACTTCAGGGCAAACACGCCGGTGCAGCTCACGGTCGCCGGCGGTGACTTCAAGGGCTGGAGCGGCGGCTGCCTGCCGGCGGACCAGCGAACGTGCACGATCGTCGTCGACGATCAGAAGACCTGGGCCGGAGTCACCTTCGACGGTGATACGCCGCCGACACTCGAGACGACGATCAAGGTGCAGTTGCAGGTGAGGAAGCTCGGCGGCGGCGGCGGCACGGTGACCGCGACCGACATCGACTGCGGCGCCCAGTGCACGAGCCGCCTGACGTTCGGAGCCGCGGTCACGCTGACAGAGCAGCCTGACGGCACATCCACGTTCGGCGGCTGGGGAGGCCTATGCGCACAGACGCAACGCACCTGCAAGTTCCCGGCCGGACCGATCACGCAGGTCGACGTCCGGTTCAGCCGGGACACCACGCCTCCGATCGCACCGCCGAGCCTCCACGTGAGCGACACGAGGCTCACGCGCGTCACCGTCTCATGGGGCGTCTCGACGGACAACATCGGCGTCGCGAGCTATCGCGTCGAAAAGGGCGACACGCCGGTCGGTGACGTGACCGCGACGCATTTCACGATCCCCGGCCTCGCGTGCGGTCACACGTACGCAATCGGCGTGACCGCCGTCGACGCGGCCGGCAACCGCTCGCCGAAATCGACCCTCCAGGCTGCGACCAAGCGCTGCCTACTCGTCGCGCGGCTCGCCGGCGTCGGCGTGCACCGCTCGGGCTCGAAGCGAACGGTCGTCGTGCATCTGCGCGTCAACCGGATGACGACCGCCTTGCTGGCGCTGAGAAGCCACGGCCGCAAGGTGTCCGGCGCGCGCCACAGGGTCCACCCTGGGACGAACCGGCTTCGCCTCGTGATCCGGTCCTCCGTCGCCGCCGGCCCCTGCCGTCTCAGGGTGACCGTGATCGACCCGGACCGCCGGGCGCCGCAGGTGTTCTCGCGCCGCATCCTGCTCCCGAAGCCGCGATGACCGAAGCGGCGAAGGACACGCCGGAGCCCAAGCCACGCCGGAAAGGCGCACGCAAGCTGACTGCGCGGCCGCAGACGAGGGGCGACTGGTTCGGTCTCGTCGGGAAGCTTACGGCGCTCGTCGGGCTGATCACCGGCGTCGTGACGCTGCTCTTCCTCTTCTTCCCGGGCTTGAAGCCGGTGCACGTCGACGTCGGGACGGCTGCGATCACCGACGTCAAGGTGCACCAGCCGCTGACATTTCGCCGCTACCTGCAGGAGATCGAAAAACCCGAGGGCTCGATGAGTCGCGAGTTCCTCAACCGGCCCGGTGTGCTGGTCTCGTTCCATTATCAGCTCGACGGCTTCGGCGGCCGGCAGATCCCGCTGCGCTGGGAACTGAATAACGCGAAGACGAACGACCTCGTCGATCAGGATCAGGCGGTTTCGCTTATTCCCTCAACCAACTCCGAGGGCCGCGACTGGTATGTCTGGGTGCCGCAGCCGAAGGCGCAAGGCCGCTACTACATCACCGTCACGCTGTACCAGCCGGAGAAGCAGCTCGTGCCACTGAAGCACTTCGACACGAAGCTATTCACGGCCGGCTCGGCCTGAGCGCCGGTGGCAAACTCCACGGAGGCCTCTCTGCGCGCCCTGGCGCGCTTGCAGTTCGTAGCGGAGCAAGGTGCCAATACCGGCCATAGAGAAAGCCCACAAATGGAAGGATGACCGCATGAGACGCCTGCTGCTTGGTTTGTTCGCCGCGGCTGCGCTCGCATCCGCGGGCGGGGCGCAGGCGACCACGAAGACGGAAGGCGTACCGTCGTTTGGAAGGGTGTTCGTGATCATCGGCGAGAACACGGACTACCAGCACGTCACGGCAACGAACATGCCGTACCTCATGACGACGGTCAGGCCGACGTCGGCCTGGTTCGACAACTACTACTCCGCGACCCACTGGTCGCAAGCGAACTACGTCGCGCTCACGAGCGGCCAGTTCACGGCGTGCGAGCAGGCAGACGGCGGGTATGCCTGCCGTGATGACGTCGACAACCTGTTCCACCAACTCGACGGCGCAGGCATGAGCTGGAACGTCTGGCTCGAGTCCGGAACGGCGAAGTGCGACACGGGATCGGGTGGCTCCTGCACCAGCAATAACCCCTGTCCACTGACCGGGTTCTACACGACGGGAAACCCGCCGATCGACTTCACCGACATCCCGTACTCCGAGTGCCTCGCGAACGACATTCCGGCCGGGACCCCCGACGACGGAATGGCCACGTTCAACTCCAACCTGGTGAGCGGTCACGTGGCCGACTTCAACCTCGTGATCCCGAACGGGTGCGACGACGGCGAGGCGGCCTGTAAGCCGGTGAACAACCGGTACACGCAGTTCGACGACTTTCTCGCGCGAGAGGTACCCCTGATTGAGTCCTCACCTGCCTTCGGCAGGGACGGCGTCATCGTCGTCCTCTACGACGAGGACCAACGCATGGGCGGGGTGGCCCCGAAGAATGGCCTCGCGTCCGGCGGGCACACGCCGGCCGCCCTCCTCAGCCCGCTCGTCCAACCGGGCGACTACATCCCCACGACCTACTCGTACAGCGCGCTTCGCACGATCCAGGACGGCCTCGGACTCGGCCCTTACCTCGGCTCCGCCGCCGAGGTAGGCCCGCTTCCCGTCGTCTGGAAGTAGTACGCGGACACGCTGTGGTGTTCGGGAATGACCCTGAGCGGTCCAGGGTGAGCGCTTGATCAGCCGTCCGATTCGGCAGCAGCCTTGAGGTGGTTAAGCCAGGCCACGAGCCACGCGTCGAGCACGGGCGGCGCCTGGCTTCACCCCTGGAACCTCGGTGACTCGCTACGTGGAGTCGAGGAAGAAGCGATCGCGCGAGGTCGGCTTCCGGCCACCGGGGCACGTCTCGTAGGACGCCGCCGCGACGAGCGCGCCACGCCAGCTACCACTTCGAGCGGCGCCCTCGGCGGCTTGTGTACATGAGCTTCGGCCGGTGGGTCTTCATGCCCGTCGCCTCGAACTGCTCGCGGTGTCCGAGCATGGTCGCGAAACGGCTGACGTCTGCCTGCTGCTCGGGCAGGACAAGCGTGATGCCCTGGCCGGAGCGCCCCGCGCGGCCGGTGCGGCCGACGCGGTGGACGTAGCCCTTGCCGTCTGCCGGCGGGTCGTAGTTGATCACGTGGCTGATCGCGTCGAGGTCGAGGCCTCGGGCGGCGACGTCGGTGGCGACGAGCGTCGTCACCTTGCCGCTGCGGAAGCGCTCGAGCGCCCGCTCGCGTGCGCCCTGGGTCATGTCGCCGTGCATCGCGGCGGCCTCGACCCCGCGCGCGCGCAGTTTGTGGACGAGCCGGTCGGCGCCGCGCTTCGTGCGCACGAAGACGAGGGCGAGCTCCCGCTCCTCGCCGAGCGCCTCGATCAGCCGCTCGAGCTTGTTGGCGTCGGTGACCGCCACGAACTCGTGCTCGACGTCGCCGTCGGCATGGCGCGAGGGCAGCTCGGCCTCGAACCGCGCCGGATTGTTCGTGTAGGCGCCGGCAAGCTCCCCGACAGGGCCGTCGAGCGTGGCCGAGAAGAGCATCGTCTGACGCCTGGCCGGCAGGCGCCGGACGATCCGGTCGACCTGGGGCTGGAAGCCCATGTCGAGCATCCGGTCGGCCTCGTCGAGGATGAGGATCCTGACGCGGTCGAGCGATATGAGGCGCCGCTGGACGAGATCGTTGAGCCGGCCGGGGGTCGCGACGACGACGTGCGCGCCGCGCAGGCGCTTCACCTGCGGCCCGACCGGAGCGCCGCCGTAGGCGGCCGCTGCACGGATGCCCTTCGGCTTGCCGAGCAGCACGAGCTCCTCGGTCACCTGGAGCGCGAGCTCGCGGGTGGGCGCGAGCACGAGCGCGGCCGGGGCCGGCTCGCCGGCCGAGACGAGCTCGACGATCGGCAGTGCGAAGGCGAGCGTCTTCCCCGAGCCCGTCGGCGCCTTGCCGAGGACGTCGCGGCCCTCGAGCGCGACCGGGACGACAAGGGACTGGATACGAAACGGCTCGACGATGCCGCGGGCGGCGAGGCTCTGCTCGACCTCCGCGCTCACGCCGAGCGCGCCAAACGACTGGGACATACTGGTTCGACTCCTTCGATTCGGATTCGAGATGCAGACCCGAAACCGCCAAAGGAGGAACGAGAAGCAATCTCACGGGATTCGGCTGGATGCCGTCCCTACGACCACGCTAGCAGCCGCGCGGGCGGTTCAAGCTTGGCGCGGCCTAGACGGCGAGTGACGAAGGGCCGCGGACGATGCGGGTCACTGCGGTGGTGTCGAGAGATACGCCGACTCCGTCGCCTTGGACGACGGCGATCAGCTCGGGCTCTTCGAAGGCCTCGCGGAGGGCTTCCGGGACCCGGTCGAGCTTGGCCGACGTACCAACCTTCTCGATATCCGCCGGATGGTGCTCGAGGTATTGCGCGAACAGGGGCCAGCGGAGGCGGAGAATCGTCCACAGTGCGAGCTGCTTGATCGCGTCCGTGTCGGCCGACACCTGCGCGCCCGACTCGATCAGCTCGACGTCCCGCGCCAGACCGTAGGCGTTGATGAGGCGTTTCATCGCGCGCGGGTTCGGCTCGAGGAGCCGGTCGAAGTCCTGGAGGCGGTGTTCGGTGTGTTTCCGGATCACGGTGGACTGCGCGCGCAGCAGCGCCTCGTCGACGGCCGCTGCCTCCTCCTCCGGGGTTTGTGCCGTCGAGACCGCGCTGCGCAGCTCCTCCTCTGTTCCGGCGCTCGCCGTCGCCGCGCGAACGGCCTCGGCACGGCTCTCGCCGCCTCCGTCTGCCGCAGGCGCGATCCCGAGCAGCCCTTCGAAGTAGCTGCGGCGAAATCGGTTGGTGATCCGCGGCACGTCCGCGGAGAGCTGGAACGTCTTCTCGAGGAAGTGGTAGCCAAGCGGGCGCCCGGCCTCTGTCGGGACGTCGAGGAACGTCTTGTACTCCTCCTCGAAGCAGTCGCGGATCCAGCGGCCGTCGGCCGCGACGACGTAGGTCACCGGCGCTTGTGCGTACAGCGTCTGGATGCCTTCGAGCAGCGCGACGACGAATGTCGGTTGGCAGCGATCGAGGTCATCGACGATGACCGCGAGCGGCCGACCGAGTGCGCCGACGACGTGCTCGTAGCGGCTCTTCACCGTGGCGAGAGGATCACTGGCATGCGCGAGCCCGTCGCGCGCTCCGGCGGCCGACCGAACGAGCAGCCAGTCGCGCAGGCCGCGCGTGATCCCGAGCACGGTGAGCGCGAGCCCGATCACGACGGCGAGGGAGCTCGCGAGCGCGGCGAGAGCCTTCAAGCCCGCGCTCAGGTCGTGCGTGGTCGTGAACACGCCACGAGTTGCCAGAGCGGCCAAACCGACGAACACGAGCCCGATCGCGATTCCGACGATGTTCGCCCACCCACGTTTCACGCGCCACCACAGGTCGCTCGCTTCGAAGACGAGCCAGCGCCATTTCGACGTGTGCCATAGCGCACGTTTCCCCTTGAGGAAAACCGCGTTCAGCAGCCACCACCATGGCGGTGCGATCCGCTGGTGCTGCCACGCGTTGAACTCAACAACGATCCACGGAATGGGCTCGCGGCCGTCGGGCCCCTTCATTTTGGGCTCCCTCAGCTCAAGCGCGAGGAAGTGGAGCAGCGATGACTTCCCGCTTCCCCAGGCGCCGTCGAGGTGGAGGATGAACGGGCCGGGCGCGGCGGTCTCATGCCACCGTCTCCACCCCGGCTCCCGCTCGCCGGGCTCACGGTAAGCAGAGCGGACGGCGCGGACCCGGAGCGCGATCATCCGGGCGAACGCGAGGCGGCCAAGCTCGTCGTCGCGCGCCGGCCGGTCGAGAAGCGTCCCGGTGTCGTCGGCGACCTCCGCGCGCGGCGGCAGTTCGTCAGCGTTAGTCGCCGTTTTCGACGTGAACGAGCTTCGGAGCGGCTCAGGAAGCCGCTGGGCGTTGAAGAGATCCGGAGAGAACTGCCCGAGTGCATCCCAGGTCTGCTTCCCGACGACACCATCGGCTGGGATGTTCAGGCGCTCCTGGAAGTTCTTGACCGCGGCTTCCGTGTTCGGCCCGAAGGCGCCGTCCTCCGCTCCCGGGTCATACCCGGCGGCGCGCAGGGCCTGCTGCAGCATGTGAACTAACTCATCCTGTGAGGCGCCGACCTCGACGGACGTGGGCACTTCGGAAAAGGGCGGCTGACTGCTCGACACGACCTCATCACCTCGTCTGCCGCAGTCCTACCTCAGCCAGCGTGACACGGTTCAGGCGCCCATGCAAGGGCGCTGCAGAGAACGCAAAGGCCCGGCGTAGTGCCGGGCCCTCGTGTGACAGCGCCGGTGTCTAGATGTGGCGCGGGCTGGACTTGCGCACGTGCGCCTCGACCTCGTCCTCGTCCTTGTCCTCGGACGCGGGCTCGTCGTTGGCGCTCTTCTTGACGTGGCCCTCGACGTCGAGTTCCTCGTTCTTGAGCAACTCCTTGTTAAGCAGCTCGTCCGACATGGGTCCTCCTCCGGAATCTTTGCGCCCCTGCGGCGCTCTCACCTCTCCAGACGCTTGCGGGTGCGGGAATCTTCCCGCCAATCGTACGTCGGCGACCTCGTGCGCTGCGGCCTCGGCGAGCGCGTGGCCGGTCACGGCCGCGAGGAAGTCTGCCCGCTCGAGCGCGTAGAGCCGGGTCGCGGTCTCGGCGGTCACAGTCGCCGTTCGCGGCACGTCACGCAGCAGAGCGATCTCGCCGAAGTAGTCGCCCGTGCCGCTCTGCTTCTCGCCGTCTTCGAGCCCGACCCGGACTGTGCCGGAGTCGACGATGTAGAAGCGGTCGCCGACGTCGCCCGCGCGCACGATCGTCTCGCCCGCCGGGACGTCGAGCGGGAACAGCTTCGTGGCGAGCCGTTCCTTCCCGGCGAGCGACAGCGGCGCGAACATCGGCACTTCGTCCACCAGGAGTTGCTGCCTCGACGGCGCCGCCACCTCGTCGAGCGCCCTCATGCGGCGAAAGCCCGCGATCGCGAGCACCGGCAGGAGGAGCCCGACGATCACGAAGGCGGAGCGCGCTCCCAGCTCCCGGACGAGAACCGGCGCGAGAACCGACCCGAGCGCCAGGGCTCCCATCGCCGCGCCCCAGATCAGGCCGAGCACACCGCTCAGCGCGTCGTCGCGAATAGCCCTCTGCAGCAGCGTGAAGCCGGCGACGTCCTCGACGCTGTTGGCCGCGCCGACGATCCCCATCAGGAAGAGCGCGGCGACGAGCTCCGGGTGCGGGGCCACGAGCACGATCGGCAGCCCCCAGCCGAGCAACGAGAGCGCAAAGACGCGCGCGAGCCGGCCGCCGCCCAACGTAGAGCAGACGACCGCGCCGATCACGCCGCCCGCTCCGATTGCCGCCGTGAGGAGGCCGACCGTGCCGCCGGAGCCGTCGAGCAGCTGAAACGCGGCGACCACGATCAGCACGTTCAGGCAGCCACGGACGAACGCCTGCGCGACCATCAGCGTGACCACGACCGGCGCACCGGTGTGCTGGCGAATGGTGCGCCAGGCATAGCCGAGCCGGCCGCGCGAGGGAGAACGGCCGGTGACCGCTCCTTCCGAGTGGACGCCGAGGAGGAGGACGACGCCCACTCCCAGGACCCCGGCCGCGACGGCAAAGGTGACGCCGATCCTCGCCTGCTCGACGAGCACCCCCGCCAGCAGCGGCCCGACGAGCGTGCCGAGGCTCTCGACGGTCGAGGTGGCGGCGTTCGAGGCGACCAGCTCCTCCGGCGTCCGGGTCAGGGACGGGAGGATCGCCTGGAGCGTCGGCCTGATCAGCGTCGACGAGATCCCGACGAACGCGGCGCAGGCGTAGACGCCGGCCTCGGAGCCCGCGAAGGCAGCGACCGACGATGCGGCGAGCGCGACCGCGCCGAGCAACGCGGCGCCGACGAGAAGCCGTTCGCGCGGAATCCGGTCGCCGAGCGACGCGGCACTCGGCGCGACGAGGGCGGCCGGCAGCAGCCGGATGAGCCCCGCCAACCCGACGGCCGAGGCTCCGCCCGCGTTGTAGGCGAAGACGCCGAGCGCGACGAAGTACGCCCACTCGGCCGTGATCGCCGCGCCCCACGCGAGCTCGACGCGCCGGACATTCTGGTTCCTGCTCGCGAGCGCAGCGGCCGCGAGCCTGCTGCGGAGAGGAGACACCCTCGCGATTCAACGCCCTCACGGGCGCGCAGGCAAGAAGGTCGAGCCCGCCGAGGCTGCCCTGCGGCCTCCTCGGCGGGCGTTTGTGCGGAGCTCAGCGGGGCTTGATCGTCCCGAAGAGCCCGTTGGACTCGTCGTTAGGCCCGGCCGTGAAGAAGAGCGTGTCCGGATCGCCGTTGCTTCCGGAGTTTCCGAACTCGAGTGCCCACACCCCGTCGATCACGAGCTTGCCGCCGCTGGACGAGCGGAGCGTGCCGACGTGGTGCCAGCCTTCGTCGCCGTTCGTGTAGGCGTTGATGTGCCCGTCGCCGAAGTTGCCGACGAGCAGGTCGCCTTTGAAGCGGCCGAACGACGCCGGCGCCATCGCCAGGCCCCACGGTCCGTTCAGCTGTCCGCTCGACGCCACCCGTGCGACCAGATTCCCCTGCAGGTCGTACTCGTCGACGAAGCCGAGGCCCTGGCCGTCGACCTCGTCGTGCCGGTCGGCGTCCTGCCGGCCGTACGTGACGAAGAGGTGGGATCCAATCGCCTGGATCCCGAACGGCGCGTAGCCGCTCGGCAGGTTCGGGTCGACGAACAAGCCCTGTGGCGTGACGTTCTGCCAGGCGCCGTTGAAGACGTCGACCTGCGCGTTGTGGAAGTCCGTCGCGTAGAGCAACGGGGTGCCCGGGGTCGGCTGAGCGATCGCCAGCCCCTTGAACACAGCTCCCGCAGCGATGCCCGTCGTAGGCGCGACGAGCGCGGTCCCGCCACCCTGCCACGCCCTGATGTCACCGTGCTCGGTCGCGAAGATGAACCTCGCCGCGAGCGGCGTCGGGTCCGAGTCCGTCCCGATCAGGAAGTTGCCCGGGACGCCTGCGAACACGGCGCCGGTCGGACCGCCGGGGACGTTGACGGTGAGCGGGACCTTCCCGCCCGCTCCGGTGTAGAGCGTCGACTTGCTGTGGTCCGGGTCGGGGCCGTTGTCCGCGACCCACCACGGGCTCGTGTCGCTGCGGGCGAGGCCCCAGCCGTTCACGAGGTCCGGGTCGGTGAGCGGTGCTGCGCCCGGGATGTCCGACACCAGCGGCTTCACCGTGTACTCGCCGCCGGGCGGGCCGGCCGCCGCATGCAGCGCGGCGACGAGGGCCAGAGCCAGAACCCCCAACACGACCATGGAGCGTTTGAAGGCTCCGTGCATGGGTTCTCCTTCCTCTTGGGAATCACCCGGAGCTACGCACCGACGCCCGGTTCGGATTCCGCGACGTACGATCCCCGCATGGACCCAGACCACGCACGCGAACTGCTTCAGAACGAACGCAACCGGATCGAGCGCGCGCTCGTCACCCGCGAGCATCAGGACGACGGCGAAGAGCAAGACGACATCGATCCCGGGAACCTCGGCACCGACCTCTACCAGGACGAGCTCGACGAGGGGTTCCGCGACGACCTGAAGGCTCAGCTCGACGCCGTCGAACGCGCCGAGCAGCGGCTCGAGGCCGGGACGTACGGGCTCTCGGTCGAGAGCGGCGAGCCGATTCCCGACGCGCGCCTGGAGATCTATCCCACCGCCGAGCTCACCGTCGAGGAAGAGGAGGCCCGCGGCGGGTCTTGAACCCGCCCGCGCAATCTCCTAGCCTCCTGGTAAGTCGTCGTTCCGACAACAGGGGGCACTTTGAACACGTACCACGCCATTCTCTTCCTGCATCTGATGTTTCTCTTCGTCGGCATCGGCGCCGGCGCGGTTCTCCTCGTCTGCCTCTTCCAGCTCCAGGCGGCGCGGACGCTCGAGCAAGCCGCGCCGTGGGGTGGGGTCGCGGGCCAGGTCGGCAAGTTCTTCCCGATCGCCATCATCGGTCTCTTCGGCACCGGCGCCTACATGACCCAGCACTTCTGGACGTGGAGCACGGGCTGGATCGACATCGCCATCGTCGCCCTCGTCGTCCTCGCGGTGCAGGGTGCGGGATTCGGGGAGCGCGCGGGCCACAAGCTCAAGGCCGCGCTCATGGCCAACGGCCCCGGGCCCCTCGGGCCGGAGGCGCGGCGGGCGGCCCTCAGTCCCGGCCTCTGGGTGGTCGAGTTCTCGAACCTCGGCATCGTCTTCGGTGTCGTCTGGAACATGACCCAGAAGCCGGGCTTCGGCGAGTCGCTCGCGGCCGTGCTCATCAGCTATGCGGTCGGCGCCGTGGCCGCGCTGCTCATCATCCGTTCGTCGCAGGAGGAGCTCGCACCGGCCGTCGAGCCCGCTGCCTGACGCCTCAGCGGGACGGCAACAGCAGACATGCAGCCCGGTGGCCGTCCTCGGCGGCCGCCGGCTGCGCCAGCGCCGGATCCTCCACCGCACACCGCTCGATCGCGACGGGACAGCGCGGATGGAAGCGGCAACCGGTGGGGATCGCCACGGCGTCCGGCGTCTCGCCCCGCAGGATCTGCGGGCGCTGCCGGTCGCGCGGGTCCCGCCGCGGCACGACCGAGAGCAGCGCCTTCGTATACGGGTGCTGCGGGTTCCGCACGACCGAAGTCGCAGGCCCTTCCTCCACGATGCGACCGAGGTACATCACTGCGATTCGCTGCGCGAAGCGGACGGCGGTGGAAAGGTCGTGCGTGATCATCAGGATCGCGAGCCCCTCCCGGCGCAGGCCGTCGAGGACGTTGAGGACGCCCGCCCGCACCGACACGTCGAGCATCGAGACAGGCTCGTCGGCCACGAGCACGTCCGGCTCGAGGGCGAGCGCCGCGGCGATCGCCACGCGCTGACGCTGCCCGCCCGACAGCTCGTGCGGATACCGGTCCAGATACAGCTCCGGCGGCGAGAGCTCCACGCGGACGAGCGCATCGCGGACGCGTTGCGCCCGCTCGACCTTCGAGCCGCCGAGGCGGTGGATCAGGAGCGGCTCCTCGACCGCGGCGCGGACACGGAACCGCGGGTCGAGCGACTCGTACGGATCCTGGTAGACGACCTGGATCCGGCGCCGCAGCGGACGCAGCTCGCGTGAGCCGAGCGGAACGAGGTCGCGGCCCTCGAAGCGGATCGAGCCCGAGACGGGATCGACGAGTCGCAACACCGCCTGCGCCGTCGTTGTTTTGCCGCAGCCCGACTCGCCGACGAGGGCGAGCATCTCTCCCCGCCCCAGCGACAGCGAGACTCCCTCGACCGCGTGGACGTTTCGGCGCGGCTGGCGCGTGGCGGAGCCGACGAGGCCGCGGTGGATCGGATAGCGGACAACGAGATCCTCGACCTCGAGCAGGGCAGGGGAGACGCTCATGCCGGCACGCGGGTGTTGAGATGGCAGGCGGCGTCGTGGCCCTCGCCGATCGGCAGCAGCCGCGGCCGGACGATGCAGTCGGCGAAGGCGGAGTCGCAGCGGGCCCGGAACGGGCAGCCGTCGATCGGCCGGTCCAGGCGCGGCGGCGCTCCCGGAATCGAGAGCATCGGCTCGTCGCCCATGCCGAGATCCGGCGACGCTGCAAAGAGCATCCGCGTATACGGGTGTCCGGGCTCGTGGTAGAGCGTCTCGAGCGGGCCGCGCTCGACGATCTCCCCGGCGTACATCACCGCGCAGCGGTTGCACAGCTGGGCAACGACCGGAAGGTCGTGCGTGACGAGGACGAGCGCCAGCTCGAAGTCGCGGCAGAGTCCGTCGAGCAGCTCGAGGATCTGCGCCTGCACCATTACGTCGAGCGCGGTGGTCGGCTCGTCGGCGATCAGCACCCTCGGGTTGCAGGAGAGGGCCATCGCGATGGCGGCCCGCTGGCGCATCCCTCCCGACAGCTCGTGCGGATACCGCGAGGCCCTGCCTGCGGGAACGCCGACCGACTCGAGCAGCTCGGAGGTTCGTGCGCGCGCAGTGTCGCCCTTGGCCCGGCCGTGGAGCTCGAGCGCCTCCACGATCTGGTCGCCGATCCGCCGCACCGGGTTGAGCGAGTTCATCGCGCCCTGGAAGACGATCGCGATGTCGACCCAGCGATGCGGGCGAATCGCGGCCTCGCCGCCGGCGAGGATGTCCTCCCCGTCGAGGAGGACGCGACCCGAAACGCTCGCGCTCGGAGGAAGCAGGCCCATGATCGCGAGCGCGGTCGTCGTCTTGCCGCAGCCCGACTCGCCCACCAGTCCGAGCCGCTCACCCGGCTCGAGCGAGAGGTTCACGCCCTGCACCGCGTGCAGCTCGCCGCCGTCCTCGAGGTCGAACCACACGTGCAGGTCCTCGATCTGGAGCAGCGGCGCCGTCACAGCGCCCCCTTCCCGCGGCCGACGAGGGGCCGCAGCCGGAAGGTGCGGGCGGACAGGTGCGCGACGCGCAGCCGCGGGTTGAGCGCGTCCTCGACCGCCCCACCGAGGAGGCTGCACGCGAGGATGATGATGGCGACGAGCACGCCCGGCCACACGATCGCCCACCACGCTCCGGCGGAGATCGCGGCGCGCCCGAACGCGTTCTCGATCAGCTTCCCGAGCGAGATGCGGCTCGGGTCGCTCAGGCCCAGAAAGGCCAGAGCCGTCTCGTCGAAGACCGCGACCGCGATCGTGAGCACCGTGTTCGCGATCAGGAGCGGCGCGACCTGGGGCAGCACATGGCGCATCACGATCCGGAAGTGGCCGGCTCCGAGCGCCCGCGTCCGCTTCACGTACGCCCGCTCGCGGACGCTTAACACCTGGGCCCGGATCACGCGCGCCGTTCCGGTCCACAGCAGGATGCCGATCACGATGATGATGTGGAAGAGGCTCGGGCCCCAGATGGCTGCGACGACGATCATCAGCGGGACGTCGGGGATGACGAGGAAGTAGTCGGTGATGCGCATCAGGATCGTGTCGGTCTTGCCGCCGAAGTACCCCGAGACGAGCCCGATCGAGCCGCCGATCACCATGGAGACGAACGTCGCGGCGAAGCCCACGACGAGCGAGATCCGCATGCCCCACATGAGGAGGCTGAGCATGTCGATGCCCCCGTCGTCGAGCCCGAAGGGGTGGCTCCAGGAGGGAGGCCCGAACGGCTGCCCGACCTGCGTGTGGATGTCGTAGGGAGCGATCCAGGGCGCGAGGATCGCGGTGAGGATGACGACCACGAGGATCGCGCTTCCAATCAGAGCCCCGCGCTGGCGGCGAACCTTGCGGAACAACTGTGCGCGGCTGGTCGTGCCCGCCTCGGGCGACTCGACGAAGAACGACGCCTCGCTCATTCCGTGATCCTCGGGTCTAGCTTGAAGTAGAGGAGATCTGCGACGAGGTTGAAGAAGACGACCGAGATCGTCAGCACGAGGAACGCTCCCTGCAGCATCGGGTAGTCGCGGTCGAGCACGGCCTCGTAGACGGCCCGGCCGATCCCGGGCCACGAGAAGACGATCTCGACGAGGATCGCGCCGGCGACGATGTAGCCGAGCGAGAGGGCGATGAGCGTCGTGATCGGCAGCATCGCGTTCCGCAGCGCGTGGGTGCGGACGATCGTCCTCGGCTTCAGGCCCTTGGCGCGGGCGGTGAGGACATAGTCCTCACCCAGAGTCTCGAGCATCGCCGAGCGGACGATCAGGGTGTACTCGCCGTACAGGACGAGCCCGAGCGTCAGGGCCGGCAGGAAGATGTGGGACGCGAGGTCCTTGACGTGCGTCCAGAACGGCGGGTTGAGCAGGAACTCGTTCGTCATGCCGCCGGTCGGCAGGATCCCCGCGAAGAGGATGATCAGCATCAGGCCCAGCCATTGGGTCGGCATCGAGTAGAAGGCGAGGGCGGTGGTGACCGTCGCGCCCTCGGTCTTCGTCCCGCGTCGCCACGCCGCGATCACCCCGGTGAAGATGCCGAAGATGATCGAGAACACCGTGCCGAGCGTGACCATCGGCAGCGTGTTGATCAGGGCGATGCGGAGGTTCGTCGAGACCGGCTGCTCGTTCTCGTACGAGACGCCAAGGTTCCCGTGGGCCAGCTGCTTCAGGTAGATCAGGTACTGCTGCCACTTCGACTTGTCGAGCCCAAACTGCACCTCCAGCGCGTGCCGCAGCTGCTGGGTCGCGTGCGGCACGCGCGAGAGGTTCGAGACGGCGTTTCCGGGCGCGAGCCGGAAGAGGACGAAGTTGATCGTCACCGCCACGAAGACGGTGACGATCGCGAAGCCGACGCGCTTCAGGACGTAGTCGGTCCCCCGCACGAGGAACCTCCTACTTCTGGTGTACCTGGGTCAGGCTCTGGACGTTCAGCTCGTTGAAGGGGCCCTGCGGCGTGTTCTTGAAGCCGGCCCAGTTCTTCGACACCGCGCTCACAGAATCGTCGTTCGCAAGCCACAGGTACGGCCGCTGCTTGTAGAGGAACGACTGCATCTTCCAGACGATCTGGCGCCGTTTCGCCTGGTTCGGCGTCAGCTGCTGCTGCGAGTACATCTTGTCGTAGTGCTTGTCGCAGTAGCCGCTGTCGCTCCAGCCGCCGTACTGGGCGCACGTGACGACCGAGAGCATGAAGTCGGGGTCGATGAGCGCCGTCCAGTCCCACATCGCCAAGTCGAAGCCCTGGTAGGTGTTGTTCGGGCCGGCCATCTTGGCGAAGGCGGCACTCGAGTCGAGGGCCTGTTGCTTCAGCTGCACGCCGATCTTCGCGAAGTCGGCCTGGAGGATCTGGAACGTGCGCGGGATGCTCTGCACGTCGGTCGGCGTCACGACCTCGTAGGACATCTTCTTCCCGTTGGCGACGCGTATCCCGCCGTGACCGCGCTTGTAGCCGAGCTTGTCGAGGATCTTGTTCGCGAGGCTGATGTTGAAGCTCACCAGCTTCAGGTGCGGGTTGTGCCAGGCGCCGGTCGTGGCGGGGATGATCGAGTCGGGCTGTCGCGCCGCGCCGAGGAAGACGACGCTCGCGATCTGCTTGCGGTCGATCGCGTGGTCGAACGCCTCCTTCACCTTCAGGTTGAGGAGCTCCCGATGCTGCTTCTTCTTCGGGTTCGAGTTGATGATGAAGTCGGTCTGGTCGAGACCCGGCACGTCGGAGACGGTGAAGCCCGACTTGCGCAGCGTCTTCATCGCGGTCGCCGGCACGATCTCGAGGGCGTCGAGCTGGTGTGCCTTCAGCGCGGTGACCATGGCGTCGTCGTTCGAGAACTGCTGCAGCCCGAACTCATCGACCTTCGGCTTCGGGCCCCAGTAGGAACTGTTGCGCTGGAAGATCGCGATCTGGTTCTTCGTGTACTTGACGAGGTTGAAGGGGCCCGAGCCGACGACCGGCGCGTTGTTCGCGAAGGTCTTCAGGCCGGCGCCCTTATTGCCGAGATGCTGTGCCCAGACGTGTTTCGGGAGGATGAAGAACTGCTGGAATTGCCCGAGGACGTTGCCCGCCGCCTGCTTGTAGTGGACGACGAGCGTCGTCGCGTTCGGCGCGCTCGCGTTCGTGATGTGCGCGACCAGGCCCGCGACGTTCGCGGTGGCGCCGCTCTGGTACTTGAGCGCCGTGTTGATCGTCCAGGCGGCGTCGGCCGCCGTCAGCGGCTTGCCGTCGCTCCATTTGGCGTGCGGCTGCGTCTTGAACGTCCACGTCTTGCCGCCGTTCGAGGCCTTCCACGACCGCGCGAAAAACGGGGCGAAATGGAGCTTGCTGTCGTACTGGACGAGGACGGGATAGATGTACTCGAACGTGCTGTAGGCGTCCTGGTTGAACGCGACGAACGGGTTGAGCGAGTCGATGCCCGAGGCCGTCCCGACTCGGAAGATGCCCCCGCTCGTCGACTTCGATCCGGATCCCGTCGCGGCCGTCGCAAAGATCAGCGCCGCGACCGCCAGCGGTAGCGCCGCAAGCCACCTCTTCTGCATCTTGCCCTCCTCCTAGCGTTCGAACGGCGACTCGTCCACCGTCAACGTGCGTTCCTCCGCGTCGAGCGTATAACGGACGCCGAGCGGAATGGAAGCCTGGTGTTTGCCGTGCCCGAGCGGCAGCTTGTAGAGGACTGGGACGCCGAGCGGCGCGAGATGTTTGTCGAGCACGTCCTCGATCGATTTCGACGCGCGCCAGTCGGACGTCTCGCGGGGCAGGTCCCCGTAGTCGCAGTGGTTCATCTCGCCCACCACGACACCCTTCACGGTGTCGAGCTTTCCCGTGTGGCGCAACTGGGTCAACTGCCCGTCGACGTAGTACGGCGGCGCGTGCGTGTCCTCGAAGAAGAGGATCGCGCCGTCGGTGTCGAGCTCCCAGGGAGTGGCGAGCGTCTGGAGCAGGAGCCAGAGGCAGCCGCCGACGAGCGGCGCCGTCGCGCGGCCGGGCGCGATGGCGCGCACGTACGGGTCGTCGGGGTCGTGAGGGACCGGGCCGATGACGTCGCCGCGCAGCACCGCGAGCAGCCGCTCGCGCGTGAAGGCGCTCGTGTCCTTGTCGCCGACGCCCATCAGGCCGTAGCCGTAGAAGGTGGGGAAGCCCGCGCGTTGCCGGATCGGCACGTGCAGCGAGGTGATGTCGGAGTAGCCGACGAACGGCTTGGGGTTGGCCGCGATGAGCTCGAAGTCGAGGTGGGGGAGGATCTCGCTCGAGCCGAACCCGCCCTGGAGCGTCTGGACGACATCCACGTCCGGGTCGGCGAAGAGCGTATGCAGGTCGTCGGCGCGGCTGCGGGCGTCGCCGGCGACGTAGTCGTCGCGCGCGTAGATGCCCGGCGCGAGCTTGACCCGATAGCCCTGCGCCTCCCACCACTCGACGCCGCGCTCGACCTCGGAGCGCATGTCGTACGAGCTGGCGAACGCGCCGACGCCGATCGTGCCGCCGTCGGCGAGCGGCTTCACGAGAACCAGCGCGCGCGGCGACTCGACCCGAATTCTTTCTTCTCTGCCGCGAGCTCGGTCGAGGGTGGCCGGTACGTCCCGATCTTCTCCGGGCCGGAGAGGAAGTCGACGTCGACCCCCGCGACCTGGCCTCCCCCGAACTCGATGTAGCACACTCCGCGCCCGTCGTAGGGCGGAGGGTGCTCGCCGCCGCGCTGCACGGCGATGAGCGCCTTCGCGACGACACGGGCGGCGCCCTCGGCGAACACGCCGGCCTTCGGCACTCCGGCCGTCGTGACGTCGCCCACCGCGTACACGCCCGGATACCTCGTCGCGAGCGTCTCCGAGCTGACCGGGATGTAGCCGTTCTCGGTCATGCCGCTCTCGATCACGACGTCCGGCGCGCGGTGCTTCGGGACGCCGAGGAACAGGTCGAACGGCAGCTCGCGCCCGTCGCCGAGCATGGCGACGCTGCCCTCGTCGATCGACGTGATGCGCGTGCCGCCGATCCATTCGATGCCACGCTCGGAGAACGCGGTGAGCAGCGCTTTCGAGGTATCGGGGGAGGGCGGGATCGGTGTCGCGAGCGGCGAGACGAATGTGATCTCGGTGTCGCCGCGCACGCCGCGGTCGCCGAGGAAGTCGTGCAGCAGCAGGGACGCCTCGCTGGGTGCCGGCGGGCATTTGTACGGCGCATCGCAGATGCCGACGACGACCCGTCCGCCCTCGAAGGACGGCAGCTTGGCCGCAAGCGTCTCGGCGCCGGCGGTCGAATAGAACTCGTCCACGCCGGCGAGCCCGGGGGTCGCGCCGACGTCGTAGTCCGCGCCAAGCGCGACGACGAGCACGTCCGTCTCGTAGCTGCCTGCGTCCGTCCGAACCGTCCGCGCCTCGGGATCGATCTCGAGCACCGTCTGCTGGAGGAACTGCACGCCCGGCTTGGAGACGTCCGCGTACGGGAGCCGGACAGCGTCCATGGTCGTGCGCCCGAACATGACATCGAGCTTCGAGTAGCCGAAGACGAAGGCGTCGCTCTGGTCGATCAGCGTCACTTCGAACGGCTCGCCCGAGTCCGACAGCATCGTGGCGAGCTCGAGGCCGCCGAAGCCTGCGCCGAGGACGAGGACGCGCATCGGTCGATCCTACGTGGACAGTCCGCGCAGAGTCTCCACGACGAGCGGCCCGATCGAGGTGAGGTCGTAGCCGCCCTCCTGGACGACGACACTTGGCAAATCGAGGGCGCCGAGGATGCGGCCCGCCTCGCGGTACCCGGCCGCGGTGACTTCGAGCGGGCTCTCGGGGTCGCCCGCCGCGGCGTCGACGCCGAGCGCGACTACGAGAGCTCGGGCAGGAGCGGCGAACTCCGCCGCGCGCTGCACGGCTGCGAGCCATCCGACGTCACCTGACCCGGGCGCGAGAGGGAGGTTGAGATTCGCGTCGTCGTTCTCCGCCGCGAAGCCGAGAAAGTGGGGGAACCAGCCCGCGCTGGGATCGACGTGCACGGAGGCCGTCCGAACGTCGTCGCGACCCAGGAACAGCTCCTGCGTCCCGTTGCCGTGGTGCGCGTCGATGTCGACGACGGCGATGGGCCCCCCGATGCGGTCGAGCAGCGCAGACGCGGCGATTCCCGTGTTGTTGAGGTAGCAGGAGCCGCCGTAGAGCGAGCGGGTGACGTGGTGGCCGGGCGGCCGGCAGCACGCGTAGGCAACTGGTTCGCCCTCGGCGATGAGGTCGACCGCCGTGAGTGCGACGTCCACGGCGGCACGCGCCGCCTCCCACGTTCCAGGCCCGATCAAGGTCATCGTGTCGTAGGCGAAGAGCCCCGGCCGCGCCCACACCGCGGTCGGCGTCTCGGGCGCACGCCCGCTCGTCAGCTCGGAGCGGGCGAAAATGTAAGGGACGACTCGATCTGAGGGCAGCGACGCGGCCGACCAGTCCTCCCATGCCGTCCGCAGGTACTCGACGAGTGCCGAGTCGTGTACCGCCAGCACCGCGGAGTCGTCGTGCGCAGCCGATGCGACTTCGCGCGCACCGGCTGTAACGAGTTCGCCGCGGATGGCAACCGCCCGCGCAGGCACCTCCGTGGCCGGTGTCCGCACTCCGACCCAGACCTCCGCCTCCGGCTCGTGCAGGAGGCAGTCGTCGCTCCAGACGAACGGCAGCATTAGGGTCGCACCATGTCACGGCCGCGCGAGGACGGTATCGTCATCGGGACGCTGGAGCCCGGGCCGCGGAACTCGATCGCCGACGTCGGCGTGATCGTCGGCCACGTCACCGTTGAGCGAACGGGCGTGACGGCGGTCGTGCCGCCGTCGCTGCCGCTGCCCGCAGGCACGGCGGTGCTCAACGGCGCGGGAGAGCTGACCGGTTCGCTCGAGATCCGGGAGTGGGGGCTACTCGAGACCCCGGTCTACCTCACCGCGACGCACGCCGTCGGCCGGGTCTACGACGGCGCCGTCGCGGTCGCGATGGAGCGCGACCCGCGGGTCGGCGTCGAGACGGTCGTCATCCCGGTCGTCGGCGAGTGCGACGACAGCTGGCTCTCCGACGCGCGCGTCGCGCACGTCCAGCCGGCCGACGTCGCCCGCGCGGTCGCCGGCGCGACGGCCGACTTCGAGCAGGGCGCCGTCGGCGCCGGCGCGGGAATGAGCTGCTTCGACTGGAAGGGCGGTATCGGCTCGTCGAGCCGCCGCGCCGGTGATCACACCGTCGGCGTCCTCCTCCTTACGAACTTCGGCTCGAGCGAGCAACTCCGCGTCGACGGCGTCCCGATCGGCCGGCTGCTCGACGAGCGGCCCGATGAGGCCCCCGATCCTGGTGGCAGCTGCATAGCCGTCCTCGCCACCGACGCGCCGCTCACACCGCACCAGCTCGAGCGGCTCGCGCGCCGCGCCGGACTCGGGCTCGCGCGGGCAGGCTCGGTCGCCCACCACGGCAGCGGCGAGATCTTCGTCGCCTTCGCAACCTCCGACGGGCGCTCGTTCGCCGACCGCGAGCTCGACCCACTGTTCCAGGCGGCCGTCGACGCGACGGAGGAGGCGGTGCTGTGCTCGCTCTGGGCGGCCGTCGACACCACGGGACGCGAGGGACGCGTGGTTCGTGCGCTGCCTCGAAAAGCTGTGCTCGAGCTCTACCGCGGCCGCGGCCGGTAGGGGCCGCCGTACAGCGGCAGCTCGAGACCCGGCCCGACGCGGTCCATCTCCTCCCACAGCCGGTTGATGCCGAAGCTGCCACGTTCCCGGACGCGCTGCACCTGGTCGAGGTCGATCACCGCGGTGACAACCTCCTCGCCGACGCCCGCCTCGTAGCGCACGGCGCCTTCGGGATCGATGACGAGGCTCCGCCCGTTCCCGACCGGCGCGGCCGCGTTGACGTTGACGACCGCGACCTGGTTGATGATCGCGTTCGCGCGCGCGACCACCGTCTCGGCGTCGCGGTCGGACGTCCCGGTCAGCGTCACCTGGAAGATCGCCTCGGCGCCCTGCCAGGCGAGCGACCGGAACACCTCGGGGAAGACGCCGTCGTGGCAGATCGCGAGCCCGAGGCGGCCCACCCCCTCGATGTCGAAGCACACGGTCCGCGTGCCGGGCTGCGTCGTCTCGTACGGCTGCCAGGGGAAGCACTTGCGGTAGCTCGCGACGAGCTCCCCGTCCGGCGAGAGCACGACGGCCGTGTTCGCGACACCTTCGCCGGCCCGCTCGTAGACGCTGCCGGGAATCAGCCACAGTCGCGTCTCGCGCGCCAGCTCTCCCAGCCGCTCCGTCAGCTCGCCCGGCACGTCGACTGCGAGGTCGGCCGGCGAGACGCCGTCCTCGAGCAGGGGAGGCAGCGCCATCAGATGCAGCTCCGGGGCGAGGACGAGCTCGAGCCCGTCGAACGTGGAGCGCAGCGCGCGGACGTTCCGCTCGAGCTGCTCGAGCGTGGCAGCACGGTCGCCGGGGACTCCCGCCGTCTGCAGCCCTGCGACGAAGAGCGAGCGGCCCGCCATCGCGTTAGATGCTATTCCGGAGCAGTGTCCTAGGCGGAGCGCAAGGTGTCCGCGATCACGCGGGCGTAGATCCGGCACCCGTAGGGCCAGGGGTGCGTACCGTCGGACAGCATCTTGTCCGTCGAGCTCCCGTACCAGTCGGCGAGGTGCGCCGCCGGCCAGCCTTGTAGCCAGCTGTCGAGCGCGTGATTCGACTCGTCCTGCCAGCTCGTGGAGTTGCGGACGTTGACGACGACGACGTCCGGGATCCCGCGCAGCGCGTGCTGCAGCCGGACGAGGTCGCGGTACCAGAGCGGGCCGTTGTTCCCGACCTGGAGGACGATCGCTTTCGGCAGCCGGTGGTGCCTGCGGAGGTGGTCGAGCTCCTTGATCGTGTCGTCGATCTGCCGGCCGACGGTGGCGTTGACGCGTACGCGGTGGTGGAGCGCCACCTTGAGGTCCCTCGAGCAGTCCAGCATCACCGAGTCGCCCAGCGCGAGCATGTGCGCGGGCAACGGGCCGAGCGGCTTCTTTTGGACGGCGACCTGAGGCTTGACGCGCGGGGTCGGCTCCGTTCCGCCGTCGGACGGCTGTATCCCCGCGCTCGCCTGCTGCGGGTTGACGTAGCCCGAGACCGGGTTCAGCGCACGGGGGATCACGAACAGGACTCCGAAGGCTGCGGCGACGACGAGCGTGCTCGCGGCGATGAGCTCGAGGCGCCGGCGCGGCGCGTGCCGGGCGAGCCGCCGCTGCAGGGCCCCGGTGCGGATCGGCTGCTCGACGAAGCGGAACGAGAGGGCGGCGGCCGTGACGACGATCGCCGCCTGCAGGAAGACCACGCCCGGGCCTGTCCACGCGATGTCGACCCCCGGACGCAGCAGCAGGACGATCGGCAGGTGCCAGAGGTAGATCCCGTAGCTCCGCTCGCCGAGCCAGCGCAGCGGCGCGACGCCGAGTGCCTCGCCGATGCCGGTCGCCGGATGCGCCACCGCCGCGATCAGAACCGCGAAGCAGAAGGCCGCCGCGATGTCGCCGCCGCGCCACAGCGTCGGGCTGAAGTCCTGCATCTGCCGGAACAGGAGCACCGTCGTGACGAGCGCCGCAATCCCCAGCAGCTCGAGCAGCGGCACCGCGCGCCGCATCCTCTCGATCGCCGGCCAGACGAGCGCCAGCAGGATCCCCATCAGCAGCAGGAACGCCCGCGTGTCCGTCCCGTACCAGACGCGCGACGGGTCTGCCGGCTTGTAGAGGAGCCACGAGAGTGCGGCCGAGCCGGCGAAGGCCGCGGCGATGACGTACGGCAGCCGCCTCCGTCCGAGGAGCACGAGCCCCGGCACGAGCAGCAGCGGCCAGATCACGTAGAACTGCTCCTCCACGGCCAGCGACCAGAGGTGCTGGAGCAGCGACGGGTTGCTCATCCGCACGAAGTACGAGTGGTTCGCGAAGATCAGGTGCCAGTTCGTGTAGTAGAGAAGCGAGCTGACCGCGTCGCCGCGCGTCTTCGCCAGGCTGCTGCGCTGGAAGATCGCGCCCAGGACGAGCGCGGCGAGCACCACGACGACGAGGGCCGGGAAGAGGCGGCGCGCACGCCTCGCCCAGAAGCGGCGCAGGTCGATCCGGTTGCGCGCGTCCCATTCGACGAGCAGCAAGGACGTGATCAGGTAGCCGCTGAGCACGAAGAACATGTCCACGCCGAGGAAGCCGCCGGGCAGCCAGCCGTTCCCGTCCGCGTGGGGCCGTGCGTGGTAGAGGAAGACGCCGATCACGGCGAGCGCGCGCAGGCCGTCGAGCCCCGGGCGATACGCGAGGTGCGGTCCTGTTCTTGTAGCCGGTCTAGGCATTTTCGGCCCGCAGCTTAGGGTCCGTTTCGGCGAGTCGCCAGGATCTCGGCGACGACCCCGGACAGGCATTGTGCCGCGTCTGCCAGCGAACGGTCGGGGCCGCAGCGTTCAACGAGGGAAACGGCTTGAACACGGCTCTCCGCTGCGACTTCTCCGGCGACGACGAGCGCCTCCACGGCGGCAGTTGCGGCTCGGGCCAGTACGCGGCCGACGACCTTGCCCGTGAAGGAGGTTTCGTCGAGGCGGCCCTCGCCGGTGACGACGAGATCCGCTTCCTGGAGCCGCTCGTCCAGGTCGCGGCGTTCCGCGACGAGATCGAAGCCGGAGACGAGCCGTCCGCCGATCGCAGCAAGCCCTCCTGCGAGACCGCCTCCGGCACCGGACCCCGCGAGCTCGCGGACGTCGACGCCGAGCTCGTCGCGGTAGCGGTGGGCGAGCTCGTCCAGGCGCGCGCGCAGAACCGCGACCTGCTCCGCAGTGGCTCCCTTCTGCGGCGCGAACACGTCGGCGGCGGCGAGGAACGGCGCCTCGACGTCACACGCGACCTCGAGCGGGACAGGCAGCGGCAGCAGAGGCCGCAGGGTCTCGACCGCACCGAGCCCGCCGTCGGTCGAAGCCACCCCTCCGACGGTCACGACGATGCGGTCGGCGCCCTCGGCGAGTGCCGTCGCGATCATCTCGCCGACGCCGCGGCTCGTCGCGCCGACCGGGTCGTTCCGCTCCGGACCTCCGGCGATGGAGAGCCCGCAGGCCAGGGCCGCCTCGATGAGCGCGGTGTCGTCGTCCTCCAGGCGCAGCTGCGCCTCGACGGGCCCGCCGAGCGGCCCCGTCACGATCGCCCGCTGGTTGCCGCCGCCGAGCACGTCGAGCGTCCCTTCGCCGCCGTCCGCGAGCGGCAGCTCGACCGCCGTCCAGCCGGCGCGCGCGGCTCCCGCAGCGATCGCCGCCGCGGCCTCTTGTGCCGTGAGCGTGCCGCGGAACTTGTCGGGGGCTGCCAACAGTCGCATCAGGCACCGATTCTCGCTACCGTTCGTTGTGCACTAGCACTTACGAGCGAGTACCGGGTGCGCGTCCGTTCGCGCCTCCTGTCCGTTCAGAACTTCCGCGGAGGGAGGTGTAGATATATGGCAACCGGAACCGTCAAGTGGTTCAACGACGCGAAGGGGTACGGCTTCATCACCCCGGACGAGGGCGGCAAGGACGTGTTCGTTCACTTCAGCGCGATCGCGGGCGACGGCTTCAAGACCCTCACCGAGGGCGCGAAGGTCGAGTTCGAGCCGTCCGAGGGGCAGAAGGGCCCCGAGGCTCGTAACGTCATCGCAGTCGGCTAGGGATAGCGGCTATTGGCTCAAGGCGCCGGCGGCGTGCGGGATTCCGCCTTCGCCGCCGACGCCTGAGCCTCCTCTTACGACTTGCGCGCGGTCGCCCGGCCGCCCTTGCGGCCGGCGGCCTTCTTCTGAGCGGTCGTGCCGCCCTGGGACGTGCTGTGGCGCCGGACGCCCGATCCGGAGGCCTTGCCGCCGCGGCTCGAGGCGCCCGGCGAGTTCGCGATCTTTGCCGCGCGCTCCTTCGACATCCCCTTCTCCTTCAGCTTTTCGTACTGCTTCTCGTTCTTGACTGTCGGTCGCTTACCGGGCATGCGATCCTCCTTCGCGTGGACGAAGTCAGAACGGACGGGGTGGAGATCGCGATTCGGCTGCTCGCCCCGGGTGACGAGCGCGTTGTGCGCGAGCTCGCCACCTACGACGGCCCAGGCGACCCGGAGGCGCTGCTCGCTGATCCACGATCGCTGATGCTCGTGGCGTTCGACGGCGAGCGGCCGGTCGGCTTCGTGCTCGCCCACGAGCTGCTCCGGCGGCACGGCGACCGCTCGAAGCTCTTCGTCTATGAGGTGGACGTGGCCGAGAGCCATCAGCGGCGAGGGATCGGCGCGGCGCTCCTGGCGCGGCTGGCCGAGCTGGCACGCGAGTGCGGCATCCGGATCGGCTTCGTCCTCACCGACGCGGACAACGCCGCGGCGAACGCGCTCTACCGGAGCGCCGGCGCCACAACACGGACGGTCGTCGAATGCGAGTTCTCGTACGCGGACGAATGACCGTGCTGCGGCCGGCGGACGCCGGGGACGTCGACCGCCTCGTCGCCTGGCACGCGGATCCCGAAGTCGCCCGTTACTGGGACGGCGAGACGTTCACGCGCGCCGAGATGGGGGAGAGGCTCGCGCGCCCCGACGTCGAGGCGTGGATCGTCGAGGAGGCGGGCGATCCGGTCGGCTACCTGCAGGTGCATTCCGAAGGGCTCGACATGTTCCTCGTGCCTTCCGCCCGTGGGCGGGGCCTCGGCCCGGACGCCGCCCGAGCGATGGCGCGGCACCTGGTGGATGAACGCGCCTGGTCGCGTGTGACCGTCGACCCCTACGCGTGGAACGCGGGCGCCGTGCGGGCGTGGGAGCGTGCCGGGTTCGTCGAGGTCTCACGCCACGAGGCAGGCGGCGACTACACCGCGCCCTGGATCCTGATGGAGTTCCGGGACTAGGCCCTTCAGGACACATCCGGTGTCCGACACCGGGCGTGTCCCGGTAACGCATACCGAGACATGCCCGGACTGAACAGGATGCGCGGCACCGAGCGGAGATCGCGACTGCCTGCGGGCTTTCGGGACATGCCTCGGTAACTGATACCGAGACCTGTCTAGACTGGACGTCATGCGCTCCGAGCGCACCACGACACCCCGCTAGTCGGCCTCCGGGTCGTCCTCTCCGTCCGCCGGCTTCGCCGTCGGATCGGGCACCGGGGACTCCTCCAACTCTTCGTTCCTGTCGTCCTCGCGGGGGTGCATAGTCTTGGCCGGTTCTTCCATGAAAGTCGTCCTTCCCGACAATTCAGAGCTCGAACTTCCCGACGGCGCGACCGGGCTCGACGCCGCGCGCGCGATCGGCCCAAAGCTCGCCGAGCAGGCGGTGCTCGTGCGCGTCGACGGCCAGGTGCAGGATCTGCGCCTGCCGCTCGTCGACGGCGAGAAGATCCAGCTCCTGACGACGCGCGACCGGGACGACCCGGACGCGCTCGCCGTCCTCCGCCACTCCTCGGCGCACCTGCTCGCCGAGGCCGTGCGCCGGCTCTACCCCGGCGTCAAGGTCGCGATCGGCCCGCCGATCGAAAACGGCTTCTACTACGACTTCGACTTTCCCGAGCCGATCCGCGAGGAGGACCTCGGGCGGATCGAGGAGGAGATCCAGCGTGAGCTGAAGGAGGGCCGCCGCTGGGAGCGGGAGGACGTCTCGCGCGAGGAGGCGCACGACCGCTTCGAGGCCGAGGACGAGCCGTACAAGGTCGAGCTCGTCGACACGGCCGAGGGCGACATCTCCCTCTACACGCAGTCACACGACGGCGTCGCCGACTTCACCGACCTCTGCCGCGGGCCGCACCTGCAGGACTCGAAGCCGATCAAGGCGCTCAAGCTGACCGGGCTCGCCGGCGCGTACTGGCGCGGCGACTCGAACAACGCGCAGCTCACCCGGATCTACGGCACCGCCTTCTACCGCCAGGAGGATCTCGACGCGTACCTCGAGCGGCTCGAGCGGGCACGGACGCGCGACCACCGGCGGCTCGGGCCGCAGCTCGACCTCTTCCACATGTCCGAGTACTCGCCCGGCGCGGCGCTCTGGACCGGGAAGGGGATGGCGATCTACAACTCGCTCGAGCAACTGCGCCGCGAGCAGAACGCGAAGCGCGGCTACCAGGAGGTCAAGACGCCGCTCATGTGGGACGTGGCGCTGTGGAAGCGCTCCGGCCACTGGGACAAGTACGGCGATGCGCTGTTCCGGATCGACCACGGCGACTCGCTCTACGGCCTGAAGCCGATGAACTGCCCCGGCCACATGCTGCTGTTCAACACGCAGCTCCGCAGCTACCGCGACCTGCCGATCCGCTACGCCGAGGCCGCCGTTCTCCACCGCGACGAGCCGACCGGCAGCCTCCAGGGTCTGACCCGCGCGCGGCAGTTCAGCCAGGACGACGCCCACGTCTTCTGCACGGAAGACCAGATCCAGGAGGAGATCGACGCGATGTTCGACTACGTCGACTTCCTCTACGACGCGTTCGGCGTGCGCGAGCTCGCCCACGCGGAGCTCGCCACGCGGCCCGACAACAAGCTCGGCACCGACGAGCAGTGGGACCACACCGAAGGCGTCCTGAGGACCGCGCTCGAGCGGATCGGCCTGCGCTACCGGATCGCGGAGGGCGAGGGCGCGTTCTACGGGCCGAAGATCGACTTCTTCATGGACGACGCGCTCGGCCGTCCATGGCAGATGGGGACGATCCAGCTCGACGGGCAGCAGCCCGAGCGCCTCGACTGCACCTACATGGGCGCCGACAATCGCGAGCACACGCCGTACGTGATCCACCGGGCACTGTTCGGCTCGCTCGAGCGCTTCATAGGGATCCTGCTCGAGCACTACGGCGGCGACCTGCCGTTCTGGCTCGCGCCGGTACAGGTGCGGGTGCTGCCGGTGGGCGAGGCGCACTTCGACGCTGGGCGCGATCTCGCGCACCGTCTCGGTCAGTACCGGGTCGAGGTCGCCGAGCCGGCGGAGACGATCGGCAAGCGGATCCGCGCCGCCGAGCTCGAGAAGATCCCCGTCACGGTCGTCTACGGCGACCGTGAGAGCGACGCGAGCCTCGCGGTGCGCGAGCGAGGCGGCGAGCAGTCGACCCTCTCGCTCGAAGAGCTGCTCGGAAAGCTTGCTAACCTCTGACCTCTGAAAAGCAGGGGCGGACCCGTTCCTCACCTCCCGGGCCACACGGACCGCGGAGGTTCAACCGAGTCGACCAGACGAGGAATCGGGCCGCTGCATGTCAGCGGCTTTTCAGTTGCGTAAACGAGACAGGAGGAACAAGCCGACTTGGTGAGCACCGCTTGAGGCCCAGACGCCGGCCGTTCGACCAGACCCGCCCGGCGCCGCGTGACACGACGCGCATCAACGATGCGATTCGCGTCCCGCGCGTCCGGCTGATCGACGACGACGGCAGCCAGCTCGGAATCAAGACCACGGACGACGCACGGGAGTACGCCTACGGCAAGAACCTCGACCTGGTCGAGGTCGCCGCCCAGGCCGACCCGCCCGTCGCCAAGGTCATGGACTACGGGAAGTACAAGTACGAGCAGGAGCAGAAGGCGAAACAGGCCCGCAAGCACCAGAGCCAGATCACGGTCAAGGAGATCAAGCTCCGGCCGAAGATCGGCATCCACGACTACAACACCAAGAAGGGACACGTCGAGCGATTCCTCAACCAGCGCGCGAAGGTGAAGGTCACGATCATGTTCCGGGGGCGGGAGCAAACCCACCCGGAGCGGGGACGCGACCTGCTCCTCCGCCTCGCCGACGACGTCAAGGAGATCGGGCAGATCGAATCCCAGCCGCTCCAGGACGGACGCAACATGGTGATGCTGTTGGGCCCGACGAAGATGGCAGGAGTGAAACGAGATGCCGAAGACGAAATCACGGAGCGCAGCGAAGAAGCGGTTCAAGGTAACGGCGGGGGGCAAGATCCTGCGCCGGCCGGCGATGCGCAGCCACAACCTGGAGAAGAAGTCGTCGAAGCGTAGGCGCGGCTTCCGCAAGGATCGCGAGGCGACGGGCGCCGACCGCGGCGCCATCAAGAAGATGCTGGGGATGGGCTGAGCGATGCCGCGCGTCAAGCGAGCTGTTGCCGCACACAAGAAGCGCCGCAAGGTCCTCGAACAGGCCAAGGGCTACTGGGGGCGTAAAAGCACCCACTACCGCTACGCGAAGGAGCAGGTCGAGCATTCGCTCGTCTACGCCTATCGCGACCGGAAGGTGCGGAAGCGCGAGTTCCGCAAGCTCTGGATCACCCGGATCAATGCCGCCGCGCGTGCGAACGGGCTGTCCTACAACCAGTTCGTGCACGGCTGCTCGAAGGCGGGGATCGAGCTCGACCGGAAGGTGCTCGCGGACCTGGCGGTCAGCGACCCGGTCGCGTTCGGCGCGATCGCCGAGCAGGCCAAGGCCGCGCTCGGCACCAGCTGATCACCTCCCGCGACAACGAACGCCTGAAGCTTGTCCGCAAGCTCCGTGACCGGCGCTGGCGCGACAAGCTCGGGCTGTTCGCGGTCGAGGGTGAGGACCTGCTCGCCGAGGGCATCGAGCCCGTCGAGCTGCTGGTCGCGGGCGAGGACGTCGAGCCGTCCCTCCTCGCCGAGGTGTCGACGCTCGCGCACCCGGCACGGGTGATCGCGGTCTACCGGCGTGAAGATCTGCCGCGCGGGATGCGGCCGGTCACACTCGCGCTGTGGCGGATCGCGGATCCCGGCAACGTCGGCACGCTGCTGCGCGCCGCCGACGCCTTCGGCGCGGGTATCGCACTGTCGGAGGGCTGTGCCGACCCGACCGGCCCGAAGGCATTGCGTGCCTCGATGGGGGCTGTCTTCCGCGTGCCGCTGAGCGAGTTCGACGAGCCCACGGGGAAACGGGTCGCCCTCGTCCCGAGCGGCGGCATTCCGCTACCGGAGCTCAACGTGGACGGCGACGTCGTCCTCGCGCTGGGCGCCGAGCGCGAAGGGCTGCCTCCGGAGGTGCTCGAGCAGTGCGAGGAGCGCGCCTCGATTCCTCAACCGGGCGGCGGCGAGTCGCTCAACGTGGCCATCGCCGGCGCGATCGCGCTCTACGAGCTGGCCCGCCGCCAAGACCGGTAAAAGCGGCCGGCCCCCTTGCGGGGGCCGGACCAAAAAAATTCGCCGAGCCGGTTTCGCTTTCGTCCACCTCATCCAACCGGCCCTTCGCCTCGGGATTGCTCCCTCTTCGTCCGACCGCTCGGTCGAGGTTTCGACCTACTTGCGTTCCGTGCTCGGCGCAAGGAGGAACCTATGCGAACGCCGTCACCGGATCAAGGCCCCGCTGAAACTTTTTTGTCGCAATTTGCGGGATCACTCTCGGCGGGCGATCCAGACGCTGTCCTCGCCCCCCTCGAACGGCCGCCGGTCGAACCAGCCGTAGAGGTCGAGCACCTCGAAGCCGGAGTCGGCGAGCAGTGCGTGCCACCGCTCGGGCTCGACCCACCACAGCGTCATCGTCGACTCGCCTGCCGAGCCGCGCACCGAGAGCGTCAGCGTCTGAGCTGCGAGATCCCAGTCCGCGCGCTCGTCGATGCCGGGCTCGCGCTCGATCCAGCGGCCGTGCGTCGCCTCGATGTCCTCGCGCGACGGCGTGAAGACGTCGAAGACGAGGCGGCCGCCGGGTTGCAGTAGCTCGCGGGCCGACCCGAGCGCCTCGAGCCGCTCGCCGTCGTCGCGCAGATGGAGGTACGACCGGAACGGACACGTCACGAGCGGGACGCGCTCGTCGACGGGCGGCCGGCGCAGGTCGCCGAGCCGCAGGTCGAGCCGGCCCTCGATGCCCGCTTCCCGGGCCCGCTCGGCGCACACCGCGAGCATCCCCGCAGACGAGTCCACGCCGATCACGTCCACGCCCGCAAGCGCGGTGGGGATCGCGATCCGGCCGGTGCCCACGCCGAGCTCCACCACCTCGCCGCCCGCGGCCAGCGCCTCGTCGACGTAGAAGGAGACGTCCTCGATGACGCTCGCGCTCCACGGGTCGTAGAGCCGCGCGATGGGGTCGTAGACGCTCAGGGTTTCCGGGCGACCCAGACCATCTCGAGCGAGGAGTCGTCGTAGGGCCGCTCGTCGAACCAGCCGTAGAGCGCCTCGACCTCGAGGCCTGCGACGTCGATCAGTCCCTCGAACTCGGAACGCCCGATCCACCAGAGGCGCAAGATGCCTGCTTCCTCGTCGCCGCTGCCGCGGGTGATGTCGATCCGGCTGTCTGCCCAGACGTAGCGGGGGATCTCCCAGGAATCGCCGCGCTCCTGGCGGGCTCCGTCGAGGCGCGCGGCCACTTCTCCACTGAAGGCGAAGACGTTGAAGGCGAACCTGCCGCCCGGCTTCAGCGCCGCGGCGACGCGCTCGAAGGTTCGGCGCCGGTCTGCCCAGGTGGGCAGATGGAGCAGTGCCCGAAACGGACAGATCACGAGGTCGACGGGCGCATCGAGCTCGAGCTCGCGCATGTCTCCTTCCCGAAACTCGATCGGCAGGTCGCCCGCGCGCTCGCGGCCGACGGCCAGCATCCCCGGTGAGCGGTCGATGCCGATCACGCGCTTGCCCGTGTCCTCAGCGATCGGGATCGCGATTCGACCGGTCCCGGCGCCCAGCTCGACGATCGGCTCGGCTGCACGCCGCGCGAGGGAGACGTACCACGCGACATCCTCGGTCATGTCGGCAGCCCAGATGTCGTAGTCGGGCGCGAAGGCGTCGTATTCGCTCACGCCGGGTAGTATCCGCGCCGTGACTGCTTCGCGCGCGTTCGCCTTTACGAGGCCCCGGCTCGTTGCCGGGGCGTCGGCGCGTTAGCGAGCGTCGTCTCCTCCAGCACGACGAGCCGGGGCCTTCCAGCCCCCGTTCCCATGCGCTGAAAGGAGGAGAAACCGTTGGATATGGTCGCCAGGTTGGATCCTGAGAACCTCGAGAAGGAGGCACTCGACGCCGCGGCCGAGGCGGGCTCGCTCGGCGCGCTCTCGGACGTCCGCATTCGCTTCCTCGGCCGCAGCAGCGCGCTGAAGCTCGCGCTGCGCGAGGTCCGCGACCGCGAGACCGGGATGAAGCTCAACGCGGTGAAGGAGACCGTCGAGTCGGTGCTCGACGCGCGGGAGGCCGAGCTCGCGCGTGCCGAGCTCGAGGAGCGGCTCGTGACCGAGCGGGTGGACGTCACCTTGCCGGCCCAGCTGCTCGGCCCGCCGAAGCTCCGCCCGCGCGGCACGCTCCACCCGTCCACGCTCGTGCGCCGCGACGTCGAGGACATCTTCCTGGGCCTCGGCTACGAGATCGTCGACGGCCGGGAGGTCGAGACGACCCGCTACAACTTCGACGCCCTCGGCTTCCCCGAGTGGCACCCCGCGCGGTCGCCGCGGGCGTCCCTCTTCCTCGACGACCACACCGTCCTCAGGACGGAGACGTCGCCCGCGCAGATCCACAAGATGGAGGAGCGGCGACCCCCGATCTACATGGTCTCGATCGGCCGCGTGTACCGGCGCGACACGATCGACGCGACGCACTTCCCGATCTTCCACCAGTTCGAGGGGCTCGCGATCGACCAGGGCATCACCATGGCCGACCTCAAGGGGACGCTCCTCTACGTGATGCGCCAGCTGTACGGCCCCGAGCGGGAGCTGCGCTTCCGCACGCACTATTTCCCGTTCACGGAGCCGTCGATGGAGCCGGACGTCTCCTGCTTCAACTGCGGCGGCGCCGGCTGCCCCATCTGCAAGCACTCGGGCTGGATCGAGATGGGCGGCTCCGGGATGGTCGATCCGTACCTGTACGAGTTCGTCGGCTGGGGGCCGGAGGAGTACACGGGCTTCGCGTTCGGGATGGGCATCGAGCGGACCGCGCAGCTGCGCTACGGCATCACCGGCATCCGCCCCTTCTGGGACAACGACCTGCGCTTCCTGCGCCAGTTCCGATGAGGGTCCCGCTCAGCTGGCTGCGCGAGTACGTCCACGTCGACGCGACGACGGACGAGATCGTCGACGCGCTCTCGATCTCGACTGCCGAGATCGACGGTGTCGAGCGCGTCGGCCCGCCGGGCGAGCTCGGCCTCTTCCGCGTCGGTCACGTGCTCGAGGCGGCGAAGCACCCGGACGCGGATCGGCTCCAGCTCACCTCCGTCGACGTGGGGGAGGACCGGCCGTACTCGATCGTCTGCGGTGCCTGGAACTTCGGCGCGGGGGCGAAGGTCGCGGTGGCGCTCCCGGGCGCGACGCTCCCGAACGGGCTCGTACTCGAGCGCCGCAAGCTGCGCGGCGAGCTCTCCGAGGGGATGATCCTCGCCGAGGACGAGCTCGACCTCGGCACCGACCACACCGGGATCATCGTCCTCGACGACGGGCTCGAGCCCGGGACGCCGCTCGCCGACGCGCTGCCGCTCGTCGACGAGGTGCTCGACCTGGATCCGACGGGCAATCGACCGGATCTGTTCGCCGTCTACGGCGTGGCGCGGGAGGTCGCGGCGCTGCTCGGCGGTGAGTTGCAGCCGATGCCAGGGAAGGATCCCGCGCGCGACGGCGACGAGCCGGTCGGCGTCGGGATCGAGGATCCCGAGGGCTGCCTCCGCTTCATCGGCCGGATCTTCCGGGACGCCGAGCTGGGCGGATCGCCGCTCTGGCTGAAAGCGCGGCTGCGCCATGCCGGCGTGCGGGCGATCTCGAACGTCGTCGACGTCACGAACTACGTCATGCTCGCGCTCGGCAGCCCGCTTCACGCGTACGACCTCGACCTGCTGCACGGTGGGCTCGTCGCGCGGCGCGCGAGGAAGGGCGAGAAGGTGCGGACGCTCGACGGCGAGGAGCGCACGCTGAGCCCGGAGGATCTCGTGATCGCCGACTCGGAGCGCCCGGTCGGGCTCGCGGGGATCATGGGCGGCGAGGAGACCGAGGTCTCGGAGACGACGCGCAACGTTCTGCTCGAGGCCGCGAACTTCGAGCCCATCGGGATCCTGCGCAGCTCCGAGCGGCACGCGCTGCGCACCGAGGGCTCGAACCGCTGGGAGAAGGGAGTCGACCCGTACGTGGCCGGGCCGGCGGCAACGTACGCCTCGCAACTCATCGTCGAGCTGAGCGGCGCGCGCTGGACCGGGGCGGAGGACGTGCAGGCCGCGATGCCGAAGCCCGCGACGATCCGGCTGCGGCCGGAGCGCGCAAGCGGGCTCATCGGCCTCGAGGTGCCGGAGTCAGAACAGGCGGCGATCCTCGCGCCGATCGGGTTCGACCGGCTGAAGCGCGGCTACCGCGTGCCGACCTGGCGGGCGCGTGACGTCACGCGCGAAGTCGACCTGATCGAAGAGGTGGCCCGTTTCAAGCTGCCGGAGGTCCCGTTCACGCTGCCCCGGCGCGAGGCGATGTTCGGACGGCTCACGCGCTCGCAGCGGCTGCGGCGCCTCGTCGAAGACGCGCTCGTCGGCGCAGGCTACGCCGAGGCGTACACGCCGTCGTTCGTCGCGGAGGGCGACCTTCGCCTGCCCGAGCCGCTCTCGTCCGAGGCGGCCGCGCTCCGCACCGACCTCTACGCCTCGCTGCTCGACCCGGTGCGCCGGAACGCCGACGCCGGCATCGAGGACGTCGCGCTGTTCGAGGTCGCGCGCGTCTACCGCGGCGTGGGAGCCGCGCTGCCCGAGGAGCATTGGCACGTCTCCGGCATCGCCGACGGCGGCTTTGCCGAGGCGAAGTGGGCCGTCGAGCAGATCTACTCGGCGCTCGGCCTCGACCCGGTCTACGAGCGGACGAATGCGCCTTTCCTCCACCCGGGGAAGTCGGCGCGCACGGCTGAGGGTTGGCTCGGCGAGCTCCATCCCGCGTTGCTCGACGGCATCTGGGGCGCGTTCGAGCTCGACCTCGACGCGCTCGCCGACTCTGCGCCCGAGGTGGTCGCGTTCGATCCGGTCAGTCCCTACCCGGAAGTGCGCCAGGATCTCGCCTTCGTCGTCGACGAGGAGGTGTCGGCGGCGGAGCTGCTTGCGGCGATCCGGGAGGCGGCCGGCGAGCTGCTGCGCGAGCTCGAGGTCTTCGACGAGTACCGCGGCGAGCAGATCGGCGAGGGGAAGCGCTCGCTCGCGTTCCGGCTCGGCTTCGGCTCTCCCGAGGGGACGCTGACCGACGAGGACGTCGCGCCGGTCCGCGCCTCGATCGTCGACGCGCTCGCGGCCCGCTTCGACGCGGTGCTGCGAGCCTAATCGTCGCTGCGCAGGCGCTTGATCAGCATGCGGGCCGCCAGTGCGGCGCCGAGAACGACGCCGATCTGCTTTCCACGCTCGGCCGCGTGATCGAGCTCGGTTCGCAGAGACGAGACCGCATCGGTGAGCTCGCGGCGCTCGGCGGCGATCTCCTCGCGCAGCTCGGACTCATCCCCCATTGCGCAAGGCCTCCGTCGTGGCCTGAGCTTCCTCGATCGCCTGCTCGGGAATCGCGTTGGCGCCCCGGCGCAGGAGCGCGACCCCGACGAGGCCGAAAATCGCGGCGAGCAGGACCAGCCCGCCGCACACGATGAGGAGCGAGAGCCAGACCGACAGGCTGGTCGCCAGCCCGGCCGCCGCCGCGGCGAGCCCGAAGGAGAGCGCCAGGAACGCGAACACGGCCGCGGTGAAGGTGACTCCGAGGCCGGCGCCGAGCTGCGCCAGCTTCTTCTTGAGCTCGGCCTCGGCAAGCTGCAGCTCGAGCCGCACGAAGGCACGCGCGTGCTCGGCAACGCGCTTCGTCGCGCCGGATAGGCCCAGGCCGCCGTTCATGCTCTCGTCCTCACCGCCACGAAGACACCGTAACCCACTGCCTCAGCGGTCACGACCGGTGGTCCACCAGGCGAGCCGCTGATACCAGGTCGACTTCTCGGGGATGATCTGCTCCTCGACTTCGGCGTGCAGGTCCTCGAGCCGCGCGACCTCGCTGTCGGAGATCTTGAGCCGGATCTCACCGACGGCGATGCTGTCGACGATCTCGGCGGGGACGTACTTGACCGTGCCGAACGTCCCGGTCTTGATCCCGAAGCCGTCGAAGATGTCCGCCTCCTCGTCGCCGGCGATCTCCTCCACCTTCCCGACCTCTTTGCCGTCGCGGTCGTAGACGGCCCAGCCCTTCTCGACGGCTTTCCATGCGACGGGATCCGCCATCAGACAGGACGGCGGCCGACGATGAAGGTCGCCCCCTGCGTCCCGACAGGGTTCACGTCGCTGAGGACACGCGTGAGCCGGACGTGGCCGTTGATGTCGGCCTCGTCGAGTCGCTCGAGGCAGCGGCCGACCATGCCGGGCGAGGCGCCGTAGCCGCGCGCGCTTGCGCAGCGGAAGCGGAAGCCCGGCTTCCCCTCCGACTGCATTGGGTTGAGTGGGGCGCAGAAGACGGCGGCGCGGTCGACGTCGGCGCTCGAGTCGAGCTCCAGCTCGGCCACGAGGTCGCTCCAGTCGGACGGGAGCGCCTCGAGCGCCGCTTGCCACTCCGCAGGGAGGGTCCGGCGCGCTACCAGCGGCGCGGCCTCGGTCTCGCTCGCCGAGACGAGCGTGAGCACTCCGGGGATTCCCTCCGCGTCGATCCGGCCGAGCAGCTTGCGTGCGGACTCGGGTCCGATTCCGTGCCCGCCGCGCGCGACGTAGAAGCGGATCGTGTCGCCGGCGAACCCGGGACCGGCCGGCGCAAGCAGCGCAGCAGCACGCTCGCGCGTCTTCTGAGCTCCGACCCGGAGCCTCAATCGCACGTCGCTCCACCTCGGATCCAGGCCGCTTTCGATGCGGTTCCACTGCTCGACCAGCCGCACGGCGCGAACCGTACACTCCGGCCGTGGCGAGGGTCGAACAGAAAACGAGCCTCGGGAAGAGCGACCTCGGCGACGTGCTGCGCGAGATGCTGCTCATCCGCCGCTTCGAGGAGAAGGTCGAGGAACGGTTCCGCGCTGGCGACCTGCCGGGCTTCCTGCACGTTGCGATCGGCCAGGAGGCGTGCGCCGTGGGCGTCTGCCGGGCGCTCGAGGACGGCGACGTCATCGCCTCGACGCATCGCGCGCACGGGCACACGCTCGCCAAGGGGACGCACCCGAACGAGCTGATGGCCGAGCTGTACGGCAAGACGGAGGGCTGCTCTCACGGCTACGGCGGCTCGATGCACCTCTACGACATCGAGCGCGGGAACATGGGCGCGAACGCAGTCATCGGCGGTGGGCTGCCGCACGTCGCGGGGGCTGCGCTCGCATTTCAGATGCGCGGTGAGCCTCGCGTCGCGGTCGCGTTCTTCGGCGACGGGGCGACGAACATCGGCACCTTCCACGAGGCGCTCAACCTCGCGCAGCTCTGGGCGGTGCCGGCTGTCTTCGTGCTCGAGGACAACAAGTGGGCCGAGTCGACGCCGGAGTCGCAGCACTCCCCGATCCGTGACCTTTCCCAGCGCGCGAAGGCATTCGGCATGAAGGTGATCAAGGCCGACGGCCAGGACGTCGAGGCGGTCCACAAGGCAACCCGGCAGGCGCTCGACCACGCGCGATCCGCCAAGGGGCCAGTCTTCCTGCACCTCGACACGGTGCGCTTCGGCGGCCACTACATCGGCGATCCGCAGGTCTACCGCGACCGCGACGAGGTAAAGGAGCTGCGCGCGACGCGCGATCCCATCGAGATCTTGCGCGAGCGGCTCGGGGTCCCCGACGAGGAGTTCGCCGAGGTCGACCACGAGGTGTCGGAGATCGTCGAGGCGTCGGTCGAGTTCGCGAAGAACGGCACCGATCCGGCGCCAGAAGACGCGCTCAAGAACGTCTATGCCTGAGCTGACCTATCGCGAAGCCGTTCGCGACGCGCTGTCGACGGCGATGCGCCAGGACGACGACGTCTTCATCATGGGCGAGGACATCGCGGAGATGGGCGGCTCGATGGGCGTCACGGCCGGGATGCTCGACGAGTTCGGCTCCGAGCGGGTGCGCAACACGCCGATCTCGGAGATGGCGCTCGCCGGCGCGGCGATCGGCGCCGCGATGCAGGGAATGCGCCCGGTCGCCGAGATCATGTACGAGGACTTCCTGACGCTCGCCGCCGAGCAGGTCGTGAACCAGGCGGCGAAGCTCCGCTACATGTCGGGCGGGCAGCTCACCGTCCCGGTCGTCTTCCGCACGCAGGGCGGCGCCGGCTGGTCGCCGGGCGCGCAGCACGCGCAGCAGCTCGAGGCGTGGTTCGTCCACATCCCCGGGCTCAAGGTCGTGTTTGCGTCCACTCCGGAGGACGTGCGGGGCCTCCTCTGGTCGGCGATCTACGACGACAATCCGGTCGTCTTCTTCGAGCACCGGACGCTGTATCCGATCAAGGGCGACGTGCCGGAGGAGATCGAGCCGATCCCGCTCGGGCGCGCCCGCGTCCACCGCCAGGGCGAGGACGTGACCGTGATCGCGACGGGCCGGCTCGTGCACGAGAGCCTGAAGGCGGCGGAGGAGGCGGAGCGGGACGGGATCTCGGTCGAGGTCGTCGACCCGCGCACGCTGCAGCCGCTCGACGAGGAGACGCTCGTCTCGTCGGTGAAGAAGACGAACCGTGCCGTCGTCGCCCACGAGGCGGTGACCCGGATGGGCTTCGGCGCCGAGGTCGCGGCCGTCCTCCAGTACCAGGCCTTCGACTGGCTCGACGCGCCGATCGAGCGCGTGGG
>DASXJG010000202.1:0-12788 GCA_036497525.1 Gaiellaceae bacterium | reverse complement strand
CTCGTCTTCTTCATCGGGTCCGACGGCACGCGCAAGGCGCCCGGACACGTCGGGATTTACGCCGGCGACGGTTACATCATCGACGCGCCGCATACAGGCTCGGTCGTCCGCATCGACAGCCTCAGCGAGCCCCGGCTCGCGAACGGATACGTCGGCGCGAGGCGAATCGTCGGCCGGCTGGTCGGCTCCCTCCACTTACTCGGCGTGACCAATCCGGAGGAGTCTGACACGGCCATCCCCCGTGGCTTGCCGTCGTCGATCGCGCTGGCACCCCTCGGCGAGCCGCTCGGACTCGCTGCTGCAGGCACCGCCGTGGTCCGGGCTCCGTCGCGCGGCTACTGGATCTGGGCCGGCGGCGTCCTCGGCGGGCTGCTCCTCGTGCTCCCCGCCGGCCGAGCCTTCGTCCTCCGCCGCCGTCGTCACACGCCGTAGCCTTTGAACTGACCGCGCGTCTTCTGCCGGCCTCTCGCCCGCGTCGCGGTCCTTCGCGCCTTTCGTTAGGCGCCTGCCCGGCGTAACCTCAGTAGGGGCGGGCCTCGGTCGCGGCCCCCTCCTCCGGGGCCCGCCCCTCGAAGACTTAGACGACGTCCCGGCCGAGTTGTCGGGAGCGGGTTGACCGCTTCTCCCAGCCTTTACGAAATCCAGACGGGCCCGGCGCGAGTAATAGAGGAGGCACCGAACGGAGACCGGCCATTCGCACGCCGGCCGTTCTCTCCGACAGGGGCAGTCACCGTCCTCACAACCGACTGTCCCACTCCTCGCAGGGGGCGGCTGCCACGGCCAGAGCGGCCGCCCCCGTTTCTCCGAAATCCCCCGTCCGGGCGGCGCGGCGCAACTACACTGAGAGCGATGCGGACGGGTCGCTGGGCAGGAATCGCAGCCGCCGTGGCAATCGGCGCTTGCGCGCTGGTCGCCGCCGGTTGCGGCGGCGCCACCGGCAGCGCGCTCTCGCTCGACCCGGTCGCAGCGGCCGCGACGAAGACGCAGCAGGCGGGCGGCGCGCGGGTCCGCTTCGCCATCCACTTCGCGGGGGCGAACAGGACCGTCGCCGTCACCGGAGCCGGCGCGATCGACGGCCCGAGTAGCCGGCTGACCTTCAGTGCCGCGCCCAGCTCGGCCCTGTCGCAGCTCGGAGGCGGCTCGATGCAGGTGATCTCCCTCGAGCAGAACGGCGACTACGTCCTCTACCTGCAGCTCGGCGCGCTCGCCTCGCAACTGCCGTCCGGCAAGCACTGGGTCGAGCTCGACGTGTCGAAGCTCGGCAAGTCGGCGGGCCTCGACCTCGGGAAGCTCCTGTCCGGGAGCCAGATCCAGCCGGGCGACCTCCTCTCGATGCTGGAGGCCGAAGGCGCCAGGATCCGCAACCTCGGCTCGGCGACGGTCGACGGCGCCGCCACGACGCATTACCACGTGACCATCGACACGGCGAAGGCGCTCGAGTCGAAGGGCCTTTCGAGCCCGCTGCTCGCGGGCGCCGCCGCCGAGCTGCCGACGGTTCCGGTGGACGCGTGGATCGGCAAGGACGGGCTACTGCGGCGGATCAAGATCGCGGCTGCCGCGGCGCAGGGTCGGTTCGACATGACGATGGATCTCTACGACTACGGCACGAACGTCACCGTGTCGGCGCCGCCGGCTAGCGACGTGTTCGACGCGACGCAGCTCGCGCAGCAGGGCATCCCCAGCTTCTCCCACTAGCTCGTTTCCAAGCTGCCAGCCTCGGGAACGCTGCCGTTCCGTGGAGAAGCGCTGGCAAAGCTTCAAGAAGCTCGTGGGGCTCTGGGTCGATCTCTTCGACCGTCACAGCATCCTCACGTACGCGAGCGCGATCGCGCTGCGCATGTTCATCGCGGCCGTCGCGTGCACGCTGTTCGGGCTGGGCATCCTCGGCGCCACCCACGAGCGTCGGCTCTGGCAGGACACGATCGCGCCGCAGATCAAGCCGAAGGTCCTACCCGCCGTCTTCGACGGAGTCGACCAGACCGTGCACAAGGTGCTCTCGTCCTCGACCCTGGGGCTGCTCGCACTCGCGGCCGCCCTCGCCGTCTGGGAGGTGTCCGGGATCATCCGCGCGTCGATCGGCGCCCTCGACGAGATCTACGAGACGCCGGAGGAACGGCCGTGGTGGGTCCGCTTCCCGCTCTCGTTCGGGCTCGCGATCCTCGTCCTCGCCGCGACGCTCGGAGCGATCGCCGTGATCTGGGCGGGACACGCTCCCGGCTCGCACCTCGCGCTGCTCATTCTCCGCTGGCCGGTTGCCATTGCGCTCGTCGCGGTCGCCTTCCAGCTGATCGTCCGCTGGGCGCCCACGAAGCACCGTCCGTATCGCTGGGCGAGCTTCGGCTCGGCGCTCGTCGTCGTCGGCTGGATCGGGGAGACGCTGATCTTCGGCTGGTACGTACGGTCGTTCGCCGACTTCCGCACCTCGATCGGCTGCCTCGAGGTGTTCATCTTCCTCGCCACGTACTTCTACATCGCAGCGATCGTGCTGCTCGTGGCGATGGAGCTCGACGAGCTGGTCCGCCTCGACACGCAACGCCCACGGAACCGGCAGCAGCTGCTGCCGCTCGTTACCGGCGTGATCCGGGGCTAGCCGCCGCGGCGAGATCCCGCACGGTCGTCAGCAGCTCCTCGAGCTCGAACGGCTTTGGCAGGACCGCGTCGGCATCGCCCAGTCGCTCCTGCGTGATGTCGGCCGAGCCGGTCACGAGGACGACCGGGATCGGAGGCTCCTGCGCGTGGCACTCGCCGATGAGCGGGTCGCTCCGCTCGCCGTAGAGATGGACGTCGAGGAGGACGACCGCGACCTCCTCCGCCGCCAGCGTCGCCCTGGCCTTGTCGAGAGAGTCCGCTTCGAGCACCTCGTGGCCGTCGAGCTCCAGATTGACCCGGCAGAGGAGCCGGATCGACTTGTCGTCGTCGACCACCAGAACCCGAGCGGGCGCCGCATGCCCCCCGGTATCGCTCATCGCCGCGAGTGTAGCCGTGATCCAGCTTCCGTAACCCACACGCGCCGGGCCTCGTTTATCTCTTTGAAGTGGTCAAGGACTCTCCGCAGCCCAGTCGCGGCGGGCGCGGGGTCCGAAATCCAGATCCCGCCGGCCTGCCTCTCCCCACTCAGCGCTTCCGGCGCCGGGCGTGGCTTGCCTTCCAGCAGGCCCTCGATCCGCTCGCGCCGCCCAAGCCGCTTCCTACCCCCGCGGTACAGCGTCCGCCGCCGCGCGCAGGCGCCTGAGCGTCGTCTCGCGGCCGAGCAGCTCGACGCTCTCGAACAGGCCGGGGGACACCCGCGATCCGGTTACCGCCACGCGAATCGGCTGGAACGCCTGCCGAGGCTTCAGGCCGAGGCCGTCCGCCGCGGCCCGCAACGCGGCCTCGATCGCCGGCGCCTCGAAGGGCTCGACCCCGGCCAGCGCCTCCGTCGCCGCGGCGAGCATCGGGGCGCCGCCGTCGAGCTCGGCCGGATCCGGGTCCGCCTCGCCGAAGAAGAAGCCCGCGAACCCGGGGAAGTCCGAGAGCCTCGCGATCTTCTCCTGGACCAGCGGCGCCGTTCGCGCGACGAGCTCTGCGTCCCAGTCGTAATCGTTCTCGCCGAGCCAGAGCACGAGCCGGTGCGCGAACTCCTCCTCCGGCAGCTCGCGCAGGTAGACGCCGTTCATCCAGTCGAGCTTCTGATAATCGAACTGCGCCGGGCTCGGGCTGACCCGCTCGAGCGAGAACCGCTCGACCAGCACGTCGCGGGACATGACGGTCGTCTCGCCGTCGGGCGCCCAGCCGAGGAGCGCGAGGAAGTTCAGGAGGGCCTCGGGCAGGTAGCCGTCCGCGCGGAAGTCCTGGACGCTGACCGACCCGTGCCGCTTCGAGAGCGGCTTCCCGTCGGCGCCGTTCACCTGCGGCACGTGGCCGTAGACCGGGAGGTCGCCGCCGACGGCGCGGATCAAGTTGATCTGCTTCGGCGTGTTCGGGATGTGGTCGTCGCCACGGATCACGTGCGTGATCCCGTCCCAGACGTCCTCGAGCGGGGAGGCGAAGTTGTACGTGGGGCGGCCGTCCGAGCGGACGATCACGACGTCCTCGAGCTTGTCGTTCGGGTACTCGATCCGGCCTCGCACGAGGTCGTCCCACGCGGTGACGCCCTCGTCGGGCATGCGGAACCGGATCGCACCGTCGTCCTCGTACGCCTTGCCGTCTGCGACGAGCTCGTCGGCGATGCGGCGGCAGTCGTCCATCCGGTCGAGCTGGAACGTGAGCGGCCCGTCCCAGTCGAGCCCGAGCCAGCGGAGGGAGTCCTGGATCTGGTCGACCGCCTCCGCGACCTCGCGCGAGGTGTCGGTGTTCTCGATCCGGAGGCGGAACTCGCCGTCTTCGTGGCGTGCGAAGAGCCAGTTGAAGACCGCGGTGCGGACGTTGCCGATGTGGAGGAGGCCCGTCGGGCTCGGAGCCATGCGGACGCGGACAGCCATGCGGGTAGCGTAGGCGGACGTGCAGATCGGGGCGCACGTGTCCTCCGCCGGAGGGATCGACAAGGCGATCGAGCGCGCTGTCGCGATCGGCGCCGACTCGGTGCAGGTGTTCACGCAGAGCCCTCGTACGTGGCGGCCGACGAACCACGACCCTGCGAGCTTCGAGCGGTTCCGCGAGGCGCGCGCGGACGCGGGGACCGGCGGCGTCCTCTGCCATGCGGTGTATCTCTGCAATCTCGCGGCGCCGGATCCCGTGATCTACGAGCGGTCGGTGGAGACGCTGAAGAACACGATGGAGGTGGCGGGCGGAATCGGCGCCGACGGCGTCGTTTTCCACGTCGGCTCCCACCTCGGAAGCGGGCTCGAGGTCGGGCTGGAGCGCGTCGTGCCGGCGCTCGAGCAGGTACTCGAGCTGTGCACCGGCGACACGTGGCTGCTGATGGAGAATTCCGCCGGCGCCGGTGGCACGATCGGGCGCTCGATCGAGGAGCTCGCGACGATCCACGAGCGGCTCGGTGGCCACCCGCGGCTCGGCGTCTGCCTCGACTCGTGCCACCTCTGGGTCTCCGGCGTCGACGTGACCGAACCGGCGGCGCTCGACGCGTGCCTCGACGAGCTCGACTCGTCGATCGGCCTCGACCGGCTGCGGGCTCTGCACGTCAACGACGCCGCAGCCCCCTTCGCCTCGAACCGCGACCGGCACGCGAACATCCTCGAAGGCGAGCTCGGCGAGAAGCTCGGCGTCTTCCTGTCGAGCCCGCGGCTCCAGGATCTCCCAGCGGTTCTCGAGACAGCAGGCCCGGAGAACCGCGGCCCCGACGCGAACGAGATCCGCAAGACGAAGGAGCTCCACGCCCGCTGGACGACTTGACTCCTTTGGCCACGTCCGGTGTCTGACACCTGACGTGGCCGGAGTGGGCGTGTGCGATCGGGTCATTTTCGCGCAACCAGGCGGCGGGACAGGAACAAGATGGACCTGTCCGGTGTCTGACACCTAGACATGTACGTTCGGGACGTGTCTGCCGGGCGCTATCGGTGGGTGGTGCTCGCCGCGGGAACGCTCGCCCAGGCGAGCTTTTCGGCCTCCTCGGTCGGGCTGCCGGCACTCGGCCCCGCGCTGAAGTCGCGGTACGGGCTGACGCTCGGCGAGACCGGCGTCGTGCTCGGCGCGATCGGGATCGGGATGCTCTTCACGCTGCTGCCCTGGGGCCTCATCGCCGACCGCGTCGACGAGCGCTGGGTCATCGCGACCGGCCTCACGGGCGCCTCGGCCCTGCTTGTCGTCGCCGCCTCGACGGACACCTTCGCGAGCGTCGCGGGAACCCTCGTCGGAGTCGGAGCGCTCGGGGCGAGCGTCAACGCCGCGAGCGGCCGCGCGATCATGGCCTGGTTCCCCAGCTCCGAGCTAGGGGTCGCGCTCGGGATCCGGCAGACGGCGATCCCCATCGGCGGCGCCGTCGGCGCCTTGCTCCTGCCCGTGCTCGCCTCGGCCGGCGGCACCCGCACGGCCTTCCTCTTCCTCGCCGGCGCCTGCGTGACGGGAGCGGCGATCGCCGCGGCCTTCGTCCGTGGGGGCGGCGCCTCGGAGCCCGAGCTCGAAGACGTGACCCGCCCCGTGCGCGACCCGCGAATGTGGCTGCTCGGAAGCGGAACCGGCCTCTACCTGACCGCCCAGATCGGGATCACGGGCTTCGTCGTCCTCTTCCTCCACGAGCACCGCCACGTGTCGACGCACGCCGCCGCCGGGCTACTCGCCGCGATCAACGTCCTCGCCATCGCAGCGCGCATCGGCTCCGGGCGGATCTCCGACCGGCTGGGCAGCCGCCTCGTGCCGCTGCGCGCGATCGGGGTGGTGCTCGCCGTCTCCACCGCCGGAGTCGCCGCAGCCACCGATGCGCCGCTGGGGGTCCTCGTCCCGCTCTTCCTCGTCGCCGGCGTGCTCAGCATGTCGTGGAACGGCCTCGCCTACGCCGCCGCTGCGGAGACGGCCGGTGCCGCTCATACCGGTGCGGCGCTCGGCTTTCAGCAGACGCTGCTCGGAGTCGTCGTCGCCGGTGCTCCACCCGTGGTCGCGATCGTGGCCACCCACAGCTGGCGGCTCGCCTTCGTCCTCGCGGCGGTAGGTCCCGCGCTCGGCGTCGCGATCCTGCGCCGGCTGCGCGACCCGGCGCCGGCTAGAAGTCCCCGACCCGGGCGAAGACGCGGAACGTCGGCGAGCCTGCGGGCAGCTCGCCGAACTCCGGATTGACGCAACCGAGCTCGGTCTCGCGGTGCTCGAAGGTGGCCTGCACCGCCGCATGGCACATGGGGAGCGGTCGCCGCAGGGCGCGCACGGCGCCGAAGCCCTCGCGCGTCCGCTCCGCGTCGGCGAGCATCTCGACGTCGATCTCCGCCTCGAACACCTTCTGCAGGCACCCCATGTACGTGCGCCCGTGGTCCTCGTACGCGTAGACGAAGGGACAGGAACGCTGGAGGCACGCAGCCGGGTAGACGACCTTGTCGCAGTGAACCGCGCACCGCCGGCATTCGGCCTCGTCCTGAGGATGCAGCGGCAGCGTCGCGGCAGGTTGCTCGAGGTTCACGGTCTCATTCTCCGAGCGAGTGGCGGCCTGCGCAAGACTTGACAGCGCGGCTGAATCGCTGTAGGCGGCTGACGGCTCACCCGCCGTCCATCCCCACTTGGCGGCTCTTTAGGCTAGGTCGGTGGTCCGGAACATCCTCTGGGCGTCGCTCGTCCTGGCGCCCATCACGATCCTCGTCGACAAGCTCACCGATGCCGGCGACGTCACGCTCTTCGTGCTCGCCGCCGTCTCTCTCATCCCGCTCGCGTGGCTGATCGGCGACGCGACCGAGCACGCGGCGGAGCACACCGGGCCGAGGATCGGGGGCTTCCTCAACGCAAGCTTCGGGAACGCGCCGGAGCTCATCGTCGCCCTCTTCGCGGTCGGATCCAACCTGCCGGTCGTCGTGCGCGGCTCGCTCTCGGGAAGCGTGGTCTCGAACCTCCTGCTCGTCTTCGGCGTCACGCAGGTCGTCGGCCCGGACGGAGCTCGGATCGACCGCCGCTCGCTGCTCGTCCAGATCGCGCTCGTGGCCGTGGCCGTCGTGCTCTTCGCGGTGCCCACGGCGGTCGGCTACACCGGAGAGCCTGAGCGCCACGCGGTCGTCGTCGCCTCGGTGCCGGTGGCGATCGTGCTTCTGCTGCTCTACGTCGTCGTGACCGGCCGCAACCTGCGTAGCCACAGCGAGCGGGAGCGCGAAGAGCCGAGCGAAGGCGCATGGTCGATGCCCGCCGCCCTCGTCGCGCTCGGCGCGGCCACGGCCGCGACCGCCTGGGTGAGCGAGATCCTCGTCCATTCGCTTCACTCCTTCGCGACCGCCGTCGGCCTGAGCGAGTTCTTCGTCGCCTTCGTGATCGTGGCCATCGTCGGCAACGCCGCCGAGCACGGCGGCGCGATCGTCATCGCGCACCGGGGAAAGATGCGGCTCGCGAGCGAGATCGCAATCTCCTCGAGCGCGCAGGTCGCGCTCCTCGTCGTCCCGGTCGTGACGCTGCTCGCCCTGCTCTTCACGCATCCGCTCGCGCTCGGCTTCCGCTGGAGCGAGCTCGTCGCGATGGCGGGCGCCACCGTCCTCGTCACGGCGACGGTGTGGGACGGCCGGCTGCGCCGCCGGGAGGGCTGGCTGCTCGTCGCGGCCTACGGCGCCGCCGTGCTCGGCTTCTACCTCGGCGGGGGGCGGTAAAGAAAAATCGGACCCCCTTCCATCCTGGCGGCGCGTTGGCTAGCCTCGGAGACATGGTCGTCAGTGAGGAGTCGAAGGACGGTCCCGGTGTGCCGACGGGCGTTGCGGTCGAGGCACACGGCCTCACGCGCCGCTACGGCGAAGGGACTGCGGCGGTCGACGCGCTGCGCGGCGTGGACATCGACGTGCGGGCCGGCGAGCTCGTCGCCGTCATGGGCCCGTCGGGCTCGGGCAAGTCCACGCTGATGCACATCCTCGCGGGCCTCGACAAGCCGACGTCGGGGACGGTGTTGATCGCCGGCACCGACATCACACGGCTCGACGACACGCGTCTGACCCAGCTGCGGCGCGACCACATCGGCTTCGTCTTCCAGTTCTTCAACCTCCTGCCGATGCTCGACGCCGAAGAAAACGTCGTCCTGCCGCTCACGATCGCCGGCGAGAAGGCCGACAAGGAGTGGCTCGACTCGCTTCTCGACCAGGTCGGCCTTGCCGACCGGCGCAGCCATCGGCCGTCGGAGCTCTCCGGCGGACAGCAGCAGCGGGTCGCGATCGCGCGTGCCCTCGTGTCGCACCCGACGATCCTCTTCGCGGACGAGCCGACCGGGAACCTGGACTCCAAGACCGGCGGCGAGATCCTCGACCTGGTGCGCTCCTCGACCGACGCGTACGGCCAGACCACCGTGATGGTGACGCACGAGGCACGGGCCGCGGCCATCGCGGACCGCGTCCTGTTCCTCGAGGACGGACTGATCGTCAAGGAGCTGAGTGGCGCGAGCCAGGGCGATGTGCTCGCCGTCATGAGCGAACTGCAGTAGTGCTCCGCGTCGCGCTCAAAGGGCTAGCCGCAAGGAAGCTCCGCGCCTTCCTGACCGCGCTCGCGATCATCCTCGGGGTCGCGATGATCAGCGGCACCTATGTCCTCACGGACACGATCAACAGCGCGTTCACGTCGATCTTCACCCAGACGTACCAGAACGCCGACGCGATCATCAGCGGCAAGACCGCGTTCACGAACGACAACGGGAACGGCGTGCAGGCGCCGAGCTTCCCGGAGTCCCTCCTGGGCAAGGTGCGGGCGCTGCCAGACGTGAACGCGGCCGAGGGATCCGTCACCGACGACCAGACGAAGCTCGTCGGCCGCAACGGCAAGGTGGTCTCGACGCACGGCGCGCCGAGCCTCGCGTTCAGCGTCAACCCCACCGGCGACCAGCGCTTCAACCCCCTCAAGCTGACGGCGGGAGACTGGCCGAGCGGCCCGAACGAGATCGCGATCGACACGCACGTCGCCTCGAGCAAGCACTACGCGGTCGGCGACACCGTCGGCGTGGAGAGGAACGGCCCGGTCCAGCAATTCCGCGTCGCCGGGATCGTGAAGCTTCCCGGCGTCTCGATCGGCAGCGCGACCATCTCCGTGTTCGACCTACCGACGCTGCAGAACCTTCTCGGGCGCGTCGGCAAGCTCGACCTGATCCGCGTGCAGTCGAAGGCCGGCGTGCCGACGTCGAAGCTGATCGAGGAGATCAACCCTCTGCTGCCCGCCTCGGCCCAGGTGCGCGACGTCAATGCGCAGGTGAAGGAGGACAAGAAGAGCGTCAGCGGCTTCACGAACTTCATCCGCTACTTCCTGCTCGCCTTCGCCGGGATCGCGCTGTTCGTCGGCAGCTTCGTGATCGCCAACACGCTGTCGATCACGATCGCCCAGCGGACACGCGAGTTCGCGACGCTCCGCACGCTCGGCGCAACGCGGCGACAGGTCCTCAAGTCGGTGATCGTCGAGGCGCTCGTGATCGGGATCCTCGGCTCGGTCATCGGCCTCTTCCTCGGGCTCGCGCTCGCGAAGGGGCTCAATGCGATCTTCAAGGTGATCGGGTTCAACCTGCCGACGGCAGGCACCGTGTTCGCGACGAGGACCGTCATCGTCTGCCTCGTGGTCGGGACGCTCATCACGCTTTTCGCGAGCCTGCGGCCGGCGCGGCGCGCGACGCGCGTGCCACCGATCGCGGCCGTCCGCGAGGGGGCCGAGCTGCCACGCGGCCGCTTCGCGCGCTGGACGCCGTGGATCTCCGCCGCGACGCTCCTGATCGGCATCCTGCTGCTCGCCTACGGCGTGCTCGGCCACAACCTCCCGACGGCCACTCGCCTGTTCTCGCTGGCCATCGGGATCCTGCTTCTCTTCTTCGGCGTGTCGGCGAACGCGTCACGGGTTGTGCGCCCGCTTGCGTCGGTGCTCGGCTGGCCGGCGACACGGATCGGCGGCGCTGCCGGCACGCTCGCGCGCGACAACGCGATGCGCAACCCGAAGCGGACGGCGTCGACGGCGTCGGCGCTGATGATCGGCCTGGCGCTCGTGACGTTCGTCGCCATCCTCGGTCAGGGGATCCGCTCCTCGTTCGAGAGCGCGGTCGACGACCTCTTCAAGGCCGACTACGCGCTCACCTCCCAGGACACGTTTACGCCGCTGACGATCGAGGCCGAGAAGGCGGCCGCGAAGGCGCCCGGCGTCACGGTCGTCTCCGGAATTCGCGCCGGCTCGGCGAAGGTCTTCGGAAGCGTGCAGAACCTGACAGGCGCAGATCCACAGCTCACCAAGGTCGTCCACCTCGACTGGAAGGAAGGCTCGAACGCGGTGCCGGCCGGGCTCGGCCAGACCGGTGCGTTCGTCGACGACAAGTACGCGAAGAAGCACCACCTGCACATCGGCACGCCGCTCACGCTGGAGACTCCGACGGCCAGGGTGCTCCATCTCAAGGTCGACGGCGTGTTCAAGCTGCCGAAGGGCGGTTCGCCGTTCGGCACGGTGACGATCTCGAACGCGCTCTTCGACAAGAACTACGTCGACCCGCAGAACGAGATGGCGTTCGTCAACATCCAGGGCGGCGTCACCGACGCGAACACCGCGGCCCTGAACAAGGCGGTAGCCGGATTCGCGGACGCAAAGATCCAGACCCACCAGCAGTTCAAGACGAACTTCGAGAAGCCCCTCAACGGCATCCTCAGCCTGCTCTACGTGCTGCTCGCACTGTCCGTGATCGTGAGCCTGTTCGGGATCGTGAACACGCTCGTGCTCACGGTGTTCGAGCGGACGCGTGAGATCGGCATGTTGCGCGCCGTCGGCCTGACGCGGCGGCAGACACGCCGAATGATCCGGCACGAGGCCATCGTCACATCGCTCATCGGCGCCGCGCTCGGAATCGTCGTCGGGTTCTTCCTTGCGATCCTCGTCACGCACGCGCTCTCGGACGAGGGCATCGTGTTCGCCGTGCCGTGGCTGTCGATCGTCTTCTTCGTGATCGCGGCGATCGTCGTCGGGCTCCTGGCCGCGATCTGGCCCGCGCGCCGCGCGGCGAACCTGAACGTCCTCGAAGCGCTCCAGTACGAGTAAGCGCTACTCCGGCCCTCGCCACGGGCCGGGCTCGCGCGTCACCGGGTAGCCGGCCCAGACCATCCGCGCGACCGTGCCGTCCGGGCCGCGCTCGAGCCGCAGCGCTTCGCCCTGCTCCGGCCCCGAGACAGTGCGCCAGCGGTCGTCGCTCTCCCGCTCGAAGACGGCCGACGGCTGCCAGTCCAGCATCCCGTCGTAGCGCGCTTCGAGCTTCCCTTCCCGCCAGCGGAAGACGAGCCGGGCCGCCTCCAGGAACCAGATCCCGAGCAGCGGCGCGACGTCCTCGGGCGGCGGCTCGCCGATCCGCCACGGCTCGGGCGCGACCGGCCACTCCTCGATCGTCGTCCGAGCGAGCGCCAGCCCGAGCTCGCCCAGCGCGGCCTCGCTCTCGTTCGTGAGCAGGGCGACCACGACCTTCTCCTTCGGCGAGAAGTAGAGCCGTGCGATGAAGCCCGGCATCGAGCCGCCGTGCCCCGCGAGAATCCGCTCGCCGTCCCGCCTCAACTCGAGGCCGAGTCCGTATCCGGACAGCCAGCGCTCGTGGTCGTCGATCAGTTGCACGGTCCGCATCTCCTTGGCGCTCGATGCCGCCAGCACCGACTCGTCGGGATCGGCGAGGAAAGCTCCCCAACGGCAGATGTCGCCGGCCGTCCCCCACAACTGCCCCGCCGACTCCCAGGCGCCGGTGTCGACTCCGATCGTGTCCCAGACGCCGTCGGCGTACGGCTGGGCGAGGTAGCCGAGCGCCGCCCGCGGCTCGGGCGCGAAGCTGACACGCGTGAGCCCTACCGGGTCGAACAGCCGCGTGCGCACGTAATCCCGGTATGGGATCCCCGAGACGCGCTCGACGACGACGCCGAGCAGCGCATACGCGAGGTTCGAATAGTGGAAGCGGGCACCGGACGGGAGCACGAGCTCGGCCTGCGCGAGCGACCAGCTCGTCGGGCGGCGCGAAGCGGAGCGTGAGCCACGAGTCGTTCTGCGTCTCGCGCTGAAGCCCCGACGCGTGGGAGAGGAGCCGGCGAATCGTCGGCCGGTGCGCCGCGCCCTCGACGTGGCGGTCGAGCGTGTCCTCGAGGTCGAGCTTTCCCGCGTCACGCAGCTGCATGATCGCGGCCGCCGTGAACGTCTTCGTGATCGAGCCGATGCGGTACTGGGTGTCCGGGGTCGCCTCGAGGTCCGACTCGACGTCGGCGAGG
>DASXJG010000201.1:0-5558 GCA_036497525.1 Gaiellaceae bacterium | reverse complement strand
TTCCGGATCCCCGACGTCCTCGCACGCTCGGGTGCCCGCCTCGTCGAGGTCGGGACGACCAACCGGACGCGCGCCGCCGATTACGAGCGGGCGATCGGCGAGCAGACGGCCGTCGTCCTCCGTGTTCACCAGTCGAACTTCCGCGTGGTCGGCTTCGAGGAGCGGCCGCGGCTCGAGGAAGTGGCCGAGGTGGCGCAGAGGCATCGCCTGCCGCTCGTCGACGACCTCGGCTCGGGACATGTCTCCGCTAGTAACAGACTGTTACTAGGTCAAGAGGAGCCGACCGCGCGCGAGTCGCTCGCGGCCGGTGCCGACCTCGTCTGCTTCTCGGGCGACAAGCTGCTCGGCGGACCGCAGGCCGGGATCGTGCTCGGGCGCGCCGACCTCGTCGAGCGGCTCCGCCGCCATCCCCTTCAGCGCGCGTTGCGGATCGACAAGCTCTCGCTCGCGGCGCTGGAGGGGACGCTCCTGCTCCACCTCGAGGCGCCCGAGCGGATCCCCGTCTTGCGGACGCTCGCCCAGGAGACGTCTGAGGTGCGCGAGCGCGCCGAGCGGCTCGCGGCGGCGACCGGCGGCGAGGTCGAGGAGACGGTGGGACGCGTCGGCGGGGGCGCGCTGCCGCTCGCCGAGCTGCCGAGCTTCGCCTGCGAGCTGGAGGAGTCGCTGGCGGGGCCGTTGCGAGCGGGCGAGCCGCCGGTCGTAGGCGTCGTCCGCGACGGCCGGCTCCTGCTCGACTGCCTGACGCTGACCGACGCGGAAGCCGACGAGGCCGCAGCCGCGGTCCGCGCCGTCCGGGCGTGAGCGCGCGCCCGCCCGAGGCTGCGCTCTGGGACGCACTGCGTGGCGCGCTCGTCACGCGCACGCTCGCGCTCGTCGCCGAGCTCGACGTCGCTCGCAGGCTCGCGGACGGTCCGCGGCCGGTCGCCGAGCTCGCGAAGGAGACGGGCGCCGACGCCGACACGCTGCAGCGGCTCCTGCGCGCGCTCGCGAGCGACGGGATCTTCGCGGAGGAGGAGCCGGGCGTCTTCCGCAACACGGCGGCGTCGGAGCTCCTGACGGTCGACGGCTGGGACGACTTCGCGCGCCTCTTCGGGGGCACCTGGCTTCATGCGATCGCGGGGCTCGACGCGAGCGGCGAAGCGTCGTTCCCGCGCGTGCTCGGCCAGGAGTTCTGGTCGTGGTTGGCCTCACATCCGGACGAGCGGGCCGCGTTCGACCGCGCGATGGCACAGGGCTGGCAGGGGAGGCTCGAGCGGCTCGAGACCGTTGCGTGGCGCGGCGACGAGACGGTCGTCGATGTCGGCGGCGGCAACGGCTCGCTCCTCGGCGCATTCCTGGAGCGTCACCCGGGGATGCGCGGAATCGTCTTGGATCTGCCCGAGACCGTGCGCGACGAGGCGAGCTTCGGCGAGCGTCTCTCGTTCGTCGAAGGCAGCTTCTTCGAGTCGGTGCCGCCGGGCGACGCGCACGTCCTCTCGACGATCATCCACGACTGGGACGACGACTCGGCCAAGCGGATCCTGGCGACGGTGCGCGCGAGCGCCGGCGAGCGCCTCGTCCTGCTCGAGAGTGTCATCGAGCCGGGAAACGAGCCCCAGGGCGCGAAGTGGCTCGACCTGCTGATGCTCGTCATCGCCCGCGGCCGGGAACGGACGGAGGACGAGTGGCATGAGCTCCTCACCTCGGCGGGATGGGGGCCGACCCGCTTCGGCAAGGGCGTGATCGAGGCCCGGCCCGGCTAGTGCCCGCCGACCACGAGGACGGCGGTGAACGCGAGCAGTAGTAGCGCGGGAATCGTCGCCCATGCTCCCACCCGAGGGAACAGCCGCGTAAGAAGGCCCGCGACGAGCCCGGCCGCCGCGACCGCGACGATCCAGCTCAGCGGGAACATGCCGCCGTCCGAATAGCGCCGCTCGGTGGGCGCGTAGTACGGATCGAAGGTGAAGTAGAAAGGCACGACGAACAGGGTCGCCGCGGGAGCTAGAAGGGCCGCGACCGTGGGCCGCAGTTTCGCGCCTACGAGGCCGGCGCCGACGAGCATCGCGAGCACGGCCACCAGGCGTACGGCGGTCGCGCCCGGGACATTCTCGCCCGGCTCGAGACCCACCGAGCCGGCGCCGAGAGCGAGCGCAAGCTCGTACGCTGCGGCGGCAACCAGGATCCCGACCGTGACCCATCCCACCTTGCTCAGCATCGTCGCCTCCTTGGAGGTCGTCTCCGCGTATAGCACACTTGCTATATAGCACTTCTGCTATGCCCATGCAATGCCGTTGACAGTCGGAACCGCAGGCCACATCGACCACGGCAAGACGGCGCTCGTCGAGGCGCTGACCGGGAAGAACACCGACCGGCTGCCGGAGGAGCACGAGCGCGGCATCTCGATCGACCTCGGGTACGCGCCGCTCGAGCTGCCCGACGGCACGAGCCTCTCGGTCGTCGACGTCCCCGGCCACGAGCGGTTTGTCCGGACGATGGTCGCGGGGGCGAGCGGCATCGACCTCTTCCTGCTCGTGATCGACGCCGGCGAGGGAGCACGTCCGCAGACGCACGAGCACCTCGCGATCCTGCGCCTGCTCGGCATCGAGCACGGGATCGTCGCGATCACGAAGGCCGACCTCGTGGACGAGGAGACGCTCGAGCTCGCGCGCGCCGAGGCGGAGGAGTTGGTGCCCGGCGTCGCGGTCGTCGCAACGAGCGCCCGCACGGGCGCCGGCCTCGAGGAGCTGCGCGCCGCGCTCGCGGAGGTGTCGGCAGGCGTCACGAGGCCGGCGGCCGACGGTCCGGTCCGCCTCCACGTCGACCGCTCCTTCACGCTTAAGGGCATCGGGACGGTTGCGACGGGCACCCTCTGGTCGGGGACGATCGGTGAGGGCGACGAGCTCCGCATCGAGCCGAGCGGCCGGAGCGTGCGGGTGCGGAGCGTGCAGGTGCACGACCGTTCGGTCGAGCGCGCGGAAGCGGGGCAGCGCGTTGCCGTCTCCCTCCCAGGCGTCGAACGGCAGGAGCTGCGCCGCGGCGACGTGCTCATCACACCGACCGCCTTCAGGCCGAGCTTCCGGCTCGACGTCGCGCTCGACGCTGCAAGCGTCGTCGGCCAAGCCGACGACCCGCGGCTGAAAAGCAGTGGGCCCCCGGGAGAGATCCCGGCCAGGGTCCAGCTCCACCACGGCACGGCGGAGACGGTCGCGCGGGTTGTCCGCGTCGGCGACCGCTTCGCCCAGCTGCGGCTTTCGCGACCGGTGGTCGCCGCCCGCGGAGACCGCGTGGTCCTCCGCGCCGGGACCACGGTCGGCGGCGGAGTCGTCCTCGATCCGGCCCCGCCGCGCCACGCGGACGCGGCTCGGTTCGAAGCCCTGGAGCGAGGCGAGTCATTCGTGTACGCACCCGTCCTCGTCGACGGAGAGTGGGCGTGGTCTCAGGAATGGCTCGACGAGCTTCGCGCCGACCTCGACCGTGCAATCGACGCGGCCGATCGGCTCGATCCCGGCGTTCCCGTTCCCGCCGCCGAGTGGGCGCGGGCCGTCATCCCGCATCTGGAGCTCGAGTTGCGCGGCTCGAAGCTCTACCGGCCGGGCGCGACCGCGGAACTCGGCGAGCGGACCGAGGCAGCGGCGGCGGTCGAGGCGCAGCTCGGCCCGGAGCCGGTTCGGGTCGAGGACGCGCAGCTCGCCCGCTTCCTCGAGGAGCAGGGCCGCCTCGTGCGGGTCGGCGACGGCTTCGCCGTCTCGCCCGCGGCGTACGAGCGTGCGCGCGAAGCGCTCTTCGACGGGATCACCCTCGCCCAGCTCCGCGACGCGCTCGGCGTCGGGCGCAAGGCCGCGCAGCTCTATCTCGAGCGCTTCGACGCGGACGGGGTGACACGGCGCGTCGGAGATGCGAGAGTCCTCCGGCGACGCTGATGGATGTCCGCGAGTTGATCGAGCGCTACAACGCCGCGTGGAACGCGCACGACGTCGACGCGATCCACGAGCTCCACGACCCCGACATCGTCTTCCACAACCACACCGCCGACGAGCGCGCCCAGGGCGCGGACGCCGTCCGGGAGCACATCGCCGCGATCTTCCGCAACAACCCGACGCTGCAATTCACGACGCGGTCGCTCCGCACCGGCGACGACTTCGCCGTCTGCGAATGGACGGCGTCGACCGACTCGAAAGAGTGGGACGGCGTCGACGTCTTCCCGCTCAGGAACGGGAAGATCGCCCGGAAGGACGTCTACTCGGCGTCGCATCGGGCGCGCGAACGCTGAGCTGGAGGACGTCAGGCCGGCTGTAGTGGCCGACCGGGTCGAAGCGCTGCCGCTCGGCGAGCAGCTGCGCGGGGTCGAGCTCGGCGTAGAGGATTCCCTCCTCGTCGTACAGCGGCCCGGCGAGATAGGAGCCGTCAGGAGCGAGGATCGCGCTGCCGCCGCGGCCGATCGTCCCGGCTCCCTCGATCAGATCGCGGAGCGGGAAGTCGTCCGGGTACGCCTCGGCACGCTGGAAATGCGACGGCGCGACGACGTACGCGCGGCTCTCGCGGGCGATGTGGACGAGCGTCGGCTGCCAGGCGTCGCCGTCGTCGGCGGTCGAGGCGACGTAGATCTCGACGCCGGACTCGTAGAGCGCGACTCGCGCGAGCGGCATGTAGTTCTCCCAGCAGATCAGTCCGCCGAGCCGGCCGAAGCCGGTCTCGACCGCCGCGAGCCCGCGGCCGTCGCCCTGGCCCCAGACGAGCCGCTCGTGGTTGGTGGGCACGAGCTTGCGGTGGTGCAGCGCCAGCTCGCCCGCGGGCGAGTGGAAGAAGAGCGCGTTGTAGATCGTGCCGGAACGTTCGGCATCGACCTCGTTGACGCCCGTCACGATCCAGATTCCGAGCTCCTGCGCCGCCGCCGCGATGCGCCGTTCCGCGGGGGAGCCGACCGCGACCGATTGCTGCGCGAGGCGCGCGAACGTCTCCTTTGCGCCCGGAGCCTCCCAGCCGGCGAACGCCTTCGCCCAGAGCGACGACGGGTAGACGGGCACGAAGGTCTCGGGAAAGACGACCAGCTCGGCCCCCTCTCGCGCAGCCTCGCCCGCGACCGTCTCGAGCTTGTCGAGCGTCGCCTCGCGGTCGAGCACGACGGGCTCGACCTGAGCGCACGCGACCTTGACCGGGCGATCCACTGGCCAGGAGCCTACTGCGGCCTGCCGTGGCCGCCGCCGCCGGGCGTCTCGACCCGGACGACGTCGCCCGCACGTAGTTGTCGCGTCAGCTTGGGCGGCTGCTCCTCGCCGTTCACGAGCGTCCGGCCGCGGGCGCCGTCCTCCCCGCCGGCACGACCGGGCGGCGCGTGACGGCGCCGCTCCGCTAGCACCGAGAGCCGGCAGTCCTCGAGCACGCGCAGCTCGCGGACGACGCCGTCGCCGCCGCGGCGCGCGCCCGCGCCGCCGGTTCCGGGGCGGAGCGCGTAGCGCTCGACGCGCAGCGGGTAGGCGAGCTCGAGCGCCTCGACGGGCGTGTTCAGCGTGTTCGACATCGCGACGTGGACGCCGGACGGGCCGTCGGCGTCGGGGCAGGCGCCCTGGCCGCCGCCGGTC
>DASXJG010000200.1:0-6060 GCA_036497525.1 Gaiellaceae bacterium | reverse complement strand
TCATGACCTCGAAGCCGTCCATCGACGCCTCGAGCGCCCGCATCGGGTCGACCTCGGTGATGATCACGTGCGCGCCCAGGCCGCGTGCGCGCGACGCGACGCCGCGCCCGACCCAGCCGTACCCGGCGACGACGAACTTCTGGCCGGCGAGCAAGACGTTCGTCGCCCGGATGATCCCGTCGATCGTCGACTGGCCGGTGCCGTAGCGGTTGTCGAACATGTGCTTCGTCAGCGCCTCGTTGACGGCGATGATCGGGAAGCCGAGCTTGCCCTCTCCCTCGAGCGCCTTCAGGCGGATGACGCCCGTCGTCGTCTCCTCGGTGCCGGCGATGATGTCGCCGAGCAGCTCGCGCCGGTTCGAGTGCAGCACGCTGATCACGTCGGCGCCGTCGTCCATCGTGAAATGCGGCTTGTGATCGACCGCAGCCTCGATGTGCGAGTAGTACGTGTCGTTGTCCTCACCCTTGATCGCGAAGACGGACACGTCGTACTCCGCCACGAGCGCCGCCGCGACGTCGTCCTGCGTCGACAGCGGGTTCGAGGCGCAGAGGACGACGTCGGCGCCGCCCGCCTGGAGCGTCCGCATGAGGTTCGCCGTCTCGGTCGTCACGTGGAGGCAGGCGGAGATGCGATGGCCGGCGAGCGGCTGCTCGCGCTCGAACCGCTCCCGGATCGCCGCGAGCACCGGCATCTGCCGGTCGGCCCACTCGATCCGCCGCTTCCCCTCCTCCGCGAGGGCGAGGTCTTTCACGTCGTAGCGCTGCGTTGCTGCCATCTGTTCCTTTCGTTATGCGGCGAGAAGTCGTTCGTGCTTGCGTTGTTCCCATTCCAGGAAGGATGCGTCGTCGACACCGGCCAGCCAGCCGTCGATCGCCGCGCGAAGCTCGGGCTCGCGCCGCAGCCGCGCGGCAAAGGAGATGTCCCCGATGCCGAGCCCGAAACGGCTCCGCAGCTCCGCGAGCGAGCGAAGCTGGTTCAGCTCGCGCAGGCCGTAGAGGCGGTACCCGGCCTCGGTCCGTGAGGGGATGACGAGCCCGGCCTGCTCGAGGTAGCGGAGCATCCGGGCGGACCAGCCGGTGCGGGCGGCCGCGTGGCCGACGTGGAGCGCATCCATCCGCCGCGACCCTAACACACTCGTGTTAAGGCTTGCGCGCGCGGACACGGGCGGACGCGCGCGAAACGTGGAAGTAGCCACGTTCCGCGATCTCCGCCTCGTATGCGCGACGGAGTGGCTCGAGCTCATCCTCCTCGACGTTGCCGCGGGAACGGACGAAGTCGAGCAGGGGCTCGAGCTCCGTCACGTGGAGCTCCTGTGGGCCGGGTACGGATTCGATCGCGACGTCGACGAAGAACGGCGCGAGCTCGTCCTCCACCTGCTCGATCATGAAGCGCTCGCGAGTTCTCGCCCACTGGCTCTCGGACGGCGGCGGCACGATCTCGCGCAGCTCGCGGAGATGGTCGAGCCCGATCGTCGTAGCGCGAAATGTCCCTCCCGGCCGAAGAACGCGCGCGATCTCGGAGAGCGCGCGCGGCCGATCCTCGACGTGAAAGAGCATGTGGTTGGCGATCACCGCGTCGAACGACGCGTCGGGAAACGGCAGCTCCTGCACGTCTGCCACCGCGCACTCGGCGCGGTCGCCGAGCACGGCGCTTGCCGCCTCGACCATGCCGGGCGAGAAGTCGGTCAACGTGAGGCGCCAACCCGGTGGGATCCGGTCGAGGTTCTCCCGCCAGATGTTCGCGTCGCCGCAGCCGACCTCGAGCACGTCCGCGTCGTCGCCGAACGCGTAGCCGTCGAAGATCCAGTGCGGATACGAGACGGTCGTCCGCGAGAAGCGGTCGTGGAGGGCGATCCGCGCCCGCAGGTTCGCGTTCGTCGCGTACTGCTCCGCGACCTTCTCACGCTCGCTCATTCCTCGCCTCGCAGGCGCGCGACGAGCCGGTCGAGCGCCTCCTCGTCGGCGCCCGCGCCGAGCAGGCGCGCCCGAATCCCGTCCGTCTCCTCGATCTCCTCGAGCACCTCGGCCAGCGTGCGACCCGCAGGCTGCAGGATCCGGCGCCGCCGCTCCCGCTCCTGCTCGTCCGGAGCCTTCCCGAGCCATTCGTCGTTGTGCGGCCCCCAACTTTCGTCGCTCAGCGCGTGGTCGGCGGCGATGACGTCGGGCTCGACGCCCGCCAGCCAGAGCGCCATCCCGCAGGCGATGCCGGTGCGGTCGCGGCCGCCGGCGCAGTGGATCGCAGCGGGCGGATCGGCGTTGCCCAGCGCCGTCAACGAACCGGCGAGGGAGCCGCGATACTGGTCGGCAAGAGCGAGGTACGCCTCTCGCATCGACGGCCAGTCCCACGCCGCGGGCACCGGGCGTGGATCCATCGCCTGGCGCAGCACCGGAACGGGCAGCGGCTCGAACTCGTCGTTCGCATCCTCCCGCTTGGGTCGAAGATCGACGATCAGCGAGACGCCGTAGTCGACGAGCGCCCGGCGGCCCACCTCGCTCAGACCCGGTAGCCAGTCGGCGCGCACGACGACGCGGTGCGCAGTCTCGCCACCGCCGGCGAGCGGCAGCCCGCCGAGGTCGCGGACGTTGACGCACCCGTCCCACTCGAGGATCCGCTCAGGCGCTACTTGTGCCCTCGCGTCCGTACCGGTCCTCGAGGCGGACGACGTCGTCGAGGTGCGGCGTCGAGACCTCGAGGATCGTCGTGTCCTCGAGCGCCGTGATGCGGTGGACGGTCCCGGGCCGAAAGCGGAAGCACGCGCCGCCCGTGATGACCTCCTCGTCGAGCGCCTCCTGCCCAGCATCGCCGAGCTCGAGCCGCGCGCGGCCGCTCTCGACGTACCAGCTCTCGTCCTTCACCCGGTGGAACTGGAGCGAGAGCGACTCACCCGCCCGCACGAAGAGGATCTTCCCCACGTACGCCTCGGCGTCGGCCCAGATCAGCTCCCACCCCCACGGCTTCTCGACCCGCCGTGGCTCGAAGACGAAGCGGTCGAGCGAGCCGTAGTTCGGACTGTTGAGGTTCATGCGAGCTGCCTCTGCGGCTTCCAGTCGGGATGCGCCTCCATGAACTCCGTCGCGCGCCGCAGGTCCTTCGGCGTGTTCACCGTCAGCCAGACGCCGTCGTGGCGGTGCGCGTGCAGCCGCCGCTCCTCGGCGAGCCGCGGGAAAGTCGACTGCTCATGGTCTCCCTTCTCGGGGAGGAGCTCGAGCGCTTCTCCGCCGAGGACGTAGACGCCCGAATTGACCCACTGCTCGAGCAGCGGCGCCTCGCGAAAGCCGGTGACCGTGCCGTCCTCTTCGACCTCGACGACGCCGAACGGCGAACGCACCTGCGCGACGACGATCGTCGCCGCGGCGCCGCTCCGCTCGTGCTCCGCGAGAAGCGGGCCGAAGTCGACGTCGAGGAGCTCGTCGCCGTTGAGCGCGAGCACCGGCCCCTCCTCCCGCCGTCGCGTCGCGGCAAGCCGGAGCCCGCCGCCGCGGCCGAGCGGCTCCTTCTCCCCCACCGCTTCGACCTCGGCGCCGAGCCCGGCGAGGGCGTTGACGAACGCGTCCTCGTCCCCGGCGCGGCACGCCACCACGACGCGCGTCACGCCGGCATCGACGAGCCGGGCGACGGTGTATTCGGCGAGCGGGAAGCCCGCGACGGGCACGAGCGGCTTCGGCATTCCCTGCGCCGCCTCGCCGAGCCGCTCCGCCTTGCCGCCGGCGAGCAGTAACGCCTCCATCAGCTCTGCAGCTCCCGATCCGGTGTCGAGTGGGTCGGACGGCCGATTCCCTCGTACTCGAAGCCCGCCGCGGCGGCGGCCGCGGGATCGAGGAGGTTCCGGCCGTCGACGATCAGCGGCCGCGCCATCGCGTCCCGAACCTCGGCCGTCGTGAGCTCGCGCAGCTGCGGCCACTCGGTCACGATCACGGCGGCGTCCGCGTCCCGCACGGCTGCGAGGACGGAATCGCAGATCTCGACCTCCTCGAGGTCGCCGGGACGAGCGACGGGATCCCACGCCCGCACCTCGGCTCCTTCCGCGAGCAGGCGGTAGGCGATGATCCGGCTCGGCGCCTCCCGCATGTCGTCGGTGTTCGGCTTGAACGCGAGCCCGAGCAGCGCGATGGTGCGGCCGCGCAGGTTCCCGAGCCGCTGCTGGAGCTTCTGGACGACCCGTCGGATCTGGAGCTCGTTCACCTCGATCACGGCGTTCAGCAGCTGGAAGTGGTAGCCCGAGTTCGCGGCGAGCTGCTTGAGCGCGAGCGAGTCCTTCGGGAAGCAGGAGCCCCCCCAGCCGAGGCCCGCGCGGAGGAAATGTGGCCCGAGCCGGTGGTCGAGCCCGATCCCCTCGGCGACGCGCGTGACGTCGGCGTCGACGAGCTCGCAGACGTTGGCGATCTCGTTGATGAAGCTGATCCGCGTGACGAGGAAGGCGTTCGCCGCGAGCTTGATCAGCTCGGCAGAGCTCACCTCCGCGCGCACGACCGGCGCGTCGATGCCGGCGTGCAGCGCCTCGACGGCGTCGCCGTCGGCCTGCTCGAAGGCGCCGATCACGATCCGGTCCGGCTCCATGAAGTCGCGAACGGCGGTTCCCTCCGCCGTGAACTCCGGGTTGGAGACGTAGCCGACGTTGTCGAGACCGCGCGCGTCGAGCCGGGCGCGTACGTGCGCGCCGGTCCCCACCGGCACGGTGCTCTTCATCACGATGAGCGGACGGCCCTGCACGTCCTCCGGCAGCTCGTCGACGACCGTCCAGACGGCGCTGAGGTCGGCGTCGCCCGAAGCGGTCGGCGGCGTGCCGACGGCGACGTAGAGAAACTCGGCGCCGTCCACCGCCTCGCGCACGTCGAGCGTGAAGGAGATCCGGTCCCGGCTGCGCTCGAGCACCTCGTCGAGGCCCGGCTCGTAGATCGGCACCTCGCCCGCGCGGAGCCGCTCGATGCGCTCCGGCAGGACGTCGCGCACGACGACCTCGTGGCCGAGGTCTGCGAAGCAGGCACCGGTGACGAGGCCGACGTAGCCGGCGCCGAAGATCGCTATCCGAGCCACGGGCGCAAGGGTACTTCCGGTGGTCAGCGACCCAACGGCTGGAGGCTCTCGGCGATGGAGATCATCGTCGAGTTCGAGAGCTGGTTCAGGATCGTGTTCACGACCCAGTACGTCGCCTTCGGCGTGCGGAGTGCGACCATCTGAATCGCACCGCCGCTCGTGTAGAGGTAGTACGTCCGGTGGCGGTGGACGATCTTGCCGCTCGGATTCGCGAGGATCGGCGGCGTCGTCCAGTTCGACTCCTCGATCTGCCAGTACTCGGGGAAGCCGCCCCCCTGGATCTGGAAGGTCAGCACGACCTCGTGCTTGTGCTTGAGCGGCTTGAAGATCCGGCGGGGCTCCAGTTGTGCGAGCTGGGAGTACTGCGCGACCCGGCCGGGGGCCAGGACGGGGAAGTGAACCCTGGGCGTGACCCCGCGCAGTTGAGGCTTGGTGAGCGCGAGTCCCGGGCTCACTTGCGGCGGCAGATTGGGCGGCAGCTTCACGCGGTGATGGACTGTCAGCTTGCCGCCGAAGCTCGTTCCCACCGTGACGACGGTGAGCGGCTTCCCGGCCTCCTTGGCGTAGTCGGCGATCACAGTTGTCATCTGGGCGACGCGGGTGCTCGGGCCGAACAGCGGCTTGAGCTGCTGCGCGGCCTGCTTCGCGTCGGGCTGGACGGGGTCGTAGTACACCGTCGTGCGCCGCTGCACGGTCGGCGCGTTCGCCTGCATCGTCGCCGGGAGCGTCCTCGGCGTGTAGCCCCGCGTGCTCAAGAGGTAGCTCGTGTTCGAGGCCTCGCCGGGAACCGTGCCGCCGTTGAGAACGAGGACGGTGATCTTCGACTTCGGCAGCGGGCGCCGCTTCTTCTTCTTCTTCGGCTTCGTGTGCCCGAGGAACTGGGCATTGACCGCTGCGGGCTCGCGGATGTCCGGGTGCAGGAAGTTCTGGACCTGCTGGGCGATCGCCGACGGGGAGGCGGATTCGACGTCGGCTCCGCCCGCGGTGACGAAGTAATGGTAGTCGGCCAGCGGGATCTGGTTCCGG
>DASXJG010000199.1:0-18608 GCA_036497525.1 Gaiellaceae bacterium | reverse complement strand
GAGCAGAAGCAGATCGAGAGGGTGCAGGCGGTGCGCGAGCGGCGCGACTCGGCGGCGGCCGAGGCGGCGCTGGCGCGGCTGAAGGAGGATGCGGAGCACGACGACCGCAACCTGATGGAGCCGATCATGGACGCCTCTCGCGCGTACGTGACGATGGGCGAGATGTGCGACGCGCTCCGCGAGGTGTGGGGCACGTGGCGCGAGACGCCCGTTTTTTAGCGGGCCTTCGTTAGAGGCTCGTTGGAGGGGCCGGAGTACCGTCCGAGCCATGAACGGGCCGCGTCTTCTTCGTGCACTGGTCGTTCTGGCCGTCCTCCTCCTCGGCTCCGCCGCCGGCGGCTCGGCGTCGGCGCGGTCGCTCCGGACAGGCCCGCTCGTGGAGCACTGGGACGGGACATCGTGGGCCGAGGTTGCGGTCCCCTCCGGCGGCACCGGGCTGGACGCGGTGGTCGCGCCGGCGGCGACGGACGTGTGGGGCTTCGGTTCGTCGGGCGTCGCCGTGCACTGGGACGGGACGTCGTGGCACCGTGTATCTCTGCCGATCCCGCAAGGCTCCGCGGCCCCCGGCATCCTCGGCGCCGCGGCCGTCTCTCCCGACGACATCTGGGCCGTCGGCGACGTCTCGCCGACGAACGGCCCGACGCATGCGCTCATCGAGCACTGGAACGGCAGCCGCTGGCAATACGTTCCCGGCCCGCCGAAGAACGCATTCTCTCTCTACGGAGTCGCCGCCCTCTCCGCGAAGAACGCCTGGGCGGTCGGCGAAACCGGTGTCTCCACGGCGACGGGCGGCGGGCTGCGTACGCTCACGATTCACTGGAACGGCAAGGCGTGGAAGCGGGTATCGAGCCCGAATCCGACGACGAGCATGACGTCCTCCGCGTCCTTCAACGACACGCTCGCCGCCGTCGCCGGCAGCTCGGCGCGGGACGTGTGGGCGGTCGGCCAGTACTACGTGACGGCGAACGGCACCCGCGGTTCCCGCTCGCTCGTGCTCCACTGGGACGGCAGCCGCTGGAAGCAGGTTCGGACCGCCGACCCGCTCACTCCCGGGCACGCGAGCTACCTCTACGGCGTGGCGGCACCCTCGGCGAGAGGCGTCTGGGCGGTCGGCAGCGTCAATCGCCATGGCGCGGGGCACGCGCTCGCCGAGTTCTGGAACGGTGCGCGCTGGCGGATCGTGCACACGGCCGGCCCGCCGGTCACCGGCGTCTCCGCTCTCGGCGCGAACGACGCATGGGCGGCTGGCGGTCGCAGCGGCGGGGGCAACGTCATGCAATGGAACGGCAGCGCCTGGACCGTCAAGACGAAGCTGGACAAGAGCCACGAGCTTGTCGCCGTCGCGGAGGTTTCGCCGACGGACGTGTGGGCCGTCGGCGGCTCGGTCAAGCACTAGCTAGGCTCCGCCGCGATGGCAGGGAAGATCCGCGTCGTCGTCGCGAAGCCGGGCCTCGACGGGCACGATCGCGGCGCCAAGATCATCGCCCGCGCGCTCCGCGACGCCGGAATGGAGGTCATCTACACCGGCCTCCACCAGACACCCGAGCAGATCGTCGAGACCGCGATCCAGGAGGACGCTGACGCGGTCGGCATCTCGATCCTCTCCGGCGCGCACATGACGCTCGTCCCGCGGATCCTCGAGCTCCTGCGCGAGAACGGGGTAGAGGACGTGGTCGTCGTGGTCGGCGGCACGATCCCGGACGACGACGCGGAGGAGCTGCGCAAGCTCGGCGTCGCCGGCGTCTTCGGGCCGGGCGCGCCAACGACGGAGATCGTCGACTTCATCCGCGGAGCAGTGCCGGCGTGACAGTCGTCGTCGACCGCCGCGACGGGGTCGCCGTGGTCACGATCGACCGGCAGGACGCGCTCAACGCACTCGACGTCGAGACGCTGACCGAGCTGCGCGACCGCTTGCGGGAGCTCGCCGGCGACGAGTCGGCACGCGTCGTCGTCCTCACCGGCGCGGGAGACCGCGCCTTCGTCGCCGGCGCCGACATCAAGTACATGGCCGGCCTCGGCCCGGACGAGGCGAAGGAGTGGGGAGAGCTCGGCCACGAGACGACCGGGCTGCTCGAGGAGATGCCGAAGCCGACGATTGCGGCGATCAACGGCTTCGCGCTCGGCGGTGGGTGCGAGCTCGCCCTCGCGTGCGATCTCCGCTACGCCTCGAGTCCTGCACGGCTCGGACAGCCCGAGATCGATCTTGGCATCGTCCCGGGCTGGGGCGGCACCCAACGCCTTGCGCGCGTCTGCGGCCTCGGCGTCGCGAAGGACCTGATCCTGACCGGCCGCCAGGTCGACGCGGAGGAAGCCCTGCGGATCGGGCTGGTGAGCTCGATCGCCGATCCGGTCCTCGACCACGCGCTCGAGGTCGCGCAGAAGCTCGCGGCCAAGAGCCCGGGTGCGCTCGCCCTCGCCAAGCGGCTGCTCAACCTCTCACCCGGCGCGCTCGAGCGGGAGGCAGAGGAGTTCGGCGACCTCTTCGCAAGCGAGGATGCGAAAGAAGGGCTCGCCGCGTTCGCCGAAAAACGGGCACCGCGCTTCGTCGGTCGCTGAGAGGAGTCCGCGCGCCCAGGTCGTAGTCCGCGCCGATGCGCGCGCGTCTTATCGTCATGTCGCTTCTCGCGGTCGCCGCACTCGCCGCTGCGCCGGCCGCCCTCGCCTCCGGCCGGAACGCGCAGACGGCCGGTCTCCAGGTCGCGCTCCGCGCCCAGGGCCTGTATCGCGGCTCGATCGACGCGATTTCAGGCCCCGGAACCGTCGCTGCCGTCCGTACCTTCCAGCGGAGTCACGGGCTGCGCGTCACAGGACTTGCCGATGCGCGCACGCGCCGCGCCCTCGGGCCACTCGGGCGACCGCTCTTCGGCGCCCGACAGCTGCGCCGGGGCGCGTTCGGCTGGGACGTCGCAGTGCTCCAGTTCCTGCTGGTCCGCCAGGGGATCGCCGTCCCGATCAACGCGTACTTCGACGGGCCGACCGCGCATGGCGTCAAGCTCCTGCAGCGGCGTCTCCACCTCCCGCATGACGGTGTCGTCGGGCCGCACACGCTGACCGCGATCGTGCGCCGGAACCCCGTGCCGCTCGCGCAGGGAGCGGTGACGGTCGCCACTCACGTCACCCACCGGACGAAGCACCGCTCGACCACCCGGATCCACGTGGTGCGCGCCGGCGAGTCGCTGTCGTCGCTCGCGCGGCGCTACCACACGACGGTCGGGAAGCTCGCGCGCCTCAACCATCTCGACCCGTCGCACGTCCTGCTGATCGGTACGAAGCTCCGCATCCCCGCCGGGAGCTCGAGCGCGGGCACGCATCACGTCACGGCGACGCGAGTTGCCTACCGCACCGCCAGCGTCTCGTCCGTTCGCGCGCTCCTCGACCGCTGGGCGCTGCACTATGGCGTGAGCGTTCACCTCGTGCGCGCGCTCGCGTGGATGGAGTCCGGCTACAACAACGCGCTCGTCTCCTCAGTCGGGGCACGCGGGATCATGCAGCTCCTGCCGACGACATTCCGGTTCGCCGAGGCCGTCCTGATCGGGCACCGCCTGGTCCACAACGCCGACGGCAACGTCCGCGCCGGTGTCGCGTACCTCGCGCATCTCCTCCACGACTTCCACGGCAACGCGCGGCTCGCGCTCGCCGGCTGGTACCAGGGCGAGCGTGCCGTCAGGAAGCACGGCCTGTACAAGGTGACCCGCCCCTTCGTGGCGAACGTGCTCGCGCTCACCGCACGTATGTGAGTCAAGCTCCGGCGGGCCCGCACTAGAGTCCCGCCGGGATGAGGATCGCCGTCTGCGTCAAGCACGTGCCCGAGGGGCAGAGCCGCATCGATCCGTCGACGAAGCGCCTCGACCGCTCCGGCGAGGGTGCGCTCAACCACTTCGACGCGAACGCCGTCGAGGAGGCTCTGCGTCTGAAGGGCGACTCCGACACCGAGGTCGTCGCCGTCTCGCTCGGGCCGCAGCAGGCGCTCGACTCCCTCCGCAAGGCCCTGGCCATGGGAGCCGACCGCGCCGTGCTCGTCTCCGACGACGGCGCCTCGGGCTCCGACCTCGTCGCTACCAGCCGTCTGCTCGCCGCGGCTCTCGAGCGCGAGGAGGCGGACCTGGTCCTCTTCGGCCAGCAGGCCTCCGACGCCGACGGTGCGGTGCTCTGGGCCGCCGTCGCCGAGCGGCTCAGGCGGCCGGTGGTCTCGCAGGCGATGGAGCTCTCGGTCGACGGCGGAAGCGTCCGCGTCAAGCGGCAGACGGAGTTCGGCTACGACACGCTCGAGGCTCCGCTGCCCGCGGTGGTCGCTGTGAGCGACGCGGTCAACGAGCCGCGCTATCCGTCGCTCAAGGGGATCATGGGCGCGAAGAAGAAGCAGCAGGACGTTCTTTCGCTCGCCGACCTGGGCGTCGACCCGGGCGAGGCGGGCGAGGCCGGCTCGCGCACGACGGTGCTGGCGCTCGGCGACCCGCCCGCGCGCAGCGATGCCCGGAAGATCGAGGACGACGGCAACGCGGCGCAGGCGATCGTCGATTTCCTCGCCGAGAAGAGGCTCGTATGAGGTTTCTCGTCTTCGCGGAGCAGCACGAGGGCGAGTTCGTCAAGAACTCCCTGGGCGTCCTCTCGAAGGCGGCGTCCCTGGGCGACGCGGACGCCGTGGTCGTGGGCGCTGACGCCGCCCTTGCTTCGGAGCTCGGGAAGCACGGAGCAAAGGTCGTTCACGTTGCGGCGGGTGATGACACGCTCACCTCGCCTCTCCCGCAGCCGCGAGTGGACGTGATCGCCAAGCTCGCGCCCGACTACGACGCCGTGCTCTTCGGTCAGAGCGTTCTCGCCGCCGACATCGCCGCGGGTCTTGCCGCCCGCCTCGACGCAGGCTTGAACTGGGACCTCGTCGACATCGAGTCGCGGGACGGCGAGCTCGTCGGCGAGCGGCCCGCCCTGCAGGACTCGGTGCTCGTCGAGGTCGGATGGAAGTCCAGGCCCGCGCTGGCGTTGTTCCGGTCGGGCGCGTTCGACCCGAAGGAGTCGGGCGGCGACCCGGAGGTGCGCGACGTCGACGTGCAGCTCGAGGACTTCTCCGCGAAGGTCAAGATGGTCGAGCAGGCGCATGCGGAGGAATCGAGCGGGCCTTCGATCGAGGACGCCGACGTGATCGTCGCCGGCGGCCGCGGCCTCGGCTCCCCGGAGAACTTCACGCTCGCCGAGGAGCTCGCGAAGGCGCTCGGCGGTGCGGTCGGCGCCACGCGAGCCGTCGTCGACGCAGGCTGGTACCCGTACTCGGCCCAGATCGGCCAGACGGGCAAGACCGTCTCGCCGAAGCTCTACGTCGCGCTGGGCATCTCCGGCGCGATCCAGCACAAGGTCGGCATGCAGAGCTCGGGCACGATCGTCGCGATCAACAAGGATCCGAACGCGCCGATCTTCGAGTTCAGCGACCTCGGTGTGGTGGGCGACCTGCACGAGATCGCGCCCAAGCTGACCGAGCTCGTCCGCGCGCGCAAGGGCTCGTGAGCAGAGCCTCCAACTTCCCGCCGCCGTTCTCGACGGCCGAGTTCGTCGCGGAGCCGACCGACCCGGCCGACGAGCGCATCGAGGTCGGCATCCTCGTCGTCGGCGCCGGCCCGGCCGGCCTGGCGTGCGCGATCAGGCTGGGCCAGCTGATCGAGGAGAACCCGGACGTGGCGGAGCGGCTCGGCGAGGTGCCGGTTGCAGTGCTCGAGAAGGGCAAGCAGCCCGGCTCGCACCTCCTTTCCGGCGCGGTGATCGACCCGAGGGGCCTCCGCCGCCTCCTGGGCAGCCGCTACCGGATGGAGGACCTGCCGACGTTCGGCCCGGTGCCTGGCGAATCCGTCTACGTCCTCACCCGTCACACCGCGCTCCCGATCCCGCCGCCGCCGCCGATGCGGAACCACGGCAACTGGATCTTCTCGCTCTCGCAGCTGGGCCGCTTCCTCGCCGAGCGGGCGGAGGAGGGCGGCGCCCTGATCCTGCCCGAGACGTCCGCGCAGAAGCTCCTCGTCTCGCACGGCCGCGTCCTCGGCGTGCGCACCGGAGACAAGGGCCGCAACCGCGACGGCGGCGAGCTCGGCAACTTCGAGGCCGGCTCGGACCTCGTCGCAAAGGTGACCGTGCTCGCGGAAGGGACGCAAGGCCACCTCACCGGCGTGGCAATCGACCGCTTCGGCCTGGGCGGCGACGACCCGCAGGTGTGGGAGCTCGGCGTGAAGGAAGTCTGGAAGGTCGCCAGGCCGCTCGACCGCATCATCCACACGCTGGGATGGCCGCTGCGCACCGGCAAGCGCTATCGCGAGTTCGGCGGCTCGTTCATCTACCCGATGGGCGAGGACATGGTCACGATCGGCCTCGTCGTCGGTCTCGACTACCGCGATGCGTCCCTTTCCGTGCACGACCTGCTCCAGGAGCTGAAGACGCACCCGAAGATCCGCAAGATCCTCGCGGGCGGCGAGCGGGTGGCCTGGGGAGCGAAGACGATCCCGAGCGGCGGCTTCCACGCGCTGCCGAGCCCGCTGCATGCACCGGGGCTGCTTCTCTGCGGCGACGGGGCCGGCATGGTCAACATCCCGCGCCTCAAGGGTGTCCACTACGCGGTCGAGTCGGGACGGCTCGCGGCCGAGGCAGCATTCCGGGCCTTCCAGCGCGGCGAGACGCCGTCGACCGCGGTCGCGTCCTACGACGCGGCGGTGCGGGACAGCTTCATCTGGAGCGACCTGCACGAGGTGCGGAACATGCGCCAGGTCTTCGGGCACGGCTTCTTCGTCGGCGGCGCGCTCGCGAGCGCGATGACGGTGTCGAAGGGCCGGGTCGAAGTGGGGAAGCTGCCGGCGGAGCCGGACGCCGACCAGCCGCTCCTCGTCACCGACCGCGACGCGAGCTATCCCACACCCGACGGGAAGCTGACGTTCGACAAGCTCTCGTCGGTCTTCGCGTCCGGTAACAAGACGCGCGACGACCAGCCCAACCACATCCGGATCGAGCGGCGCGTGCCGAAAGAGGTCGCGCAGATGTGGGCGCACATGTGCCCTGCGCAGGTCTACGAGTTCGGGGCCGAGGACGCAGACGGCACCGTCCGGGTCGAGCTCGCGCCCTCGAACTGCGTCCAGTGCGGCGCGATCACGGCGAAGGGCGGACGCCTCACGCCCCCCGAGGGCGGCTCGGGCCCCGAGTACACCGTCACCTGATTTACCGCGGATTTACCTCAAAACCGGCTCCCAGCTTGAACAATGGGCGGATGCGGAACCGTCGGTTCGCCCTGCTCGCGGTGGTCCTGGTGGCCCTCCTGTTCGCGTCGCCCGCGTTCGGGCTGCGCAAGGCGCTCGTGGCGCAACTCTTCGCGCAGAAGCTGATCCGGGTCGACGTGCTCGAGAAGAACGGGGACTGGCGCATCGACCGCGGCGTGATCACGCAGGTGAGTAGCTCGCAGCTCACGCTGCGCGAGGCGGACGGCCGCGTCCAGGCGATTCCGCTCTCGAGCTTCACTCGGGTCGCCTTCTACGGACACCGCCTGCCGGTGAGCTCGCTCACTACCCGCTGGCTCGTGCTCGTGACGTGGCCGGCGGACGGCCCGGCGCAGTCCGTCGACGTCCAGCGAGTTCCGGGCCGAGGCACCCCGGGGGCCTTCGTGCTCCGCAAGGGGATCGTCCTCCAGCTCTTCACGGACAAGCTGATCCGGGCCGACGTGCTCGAGAAGAACGGGGATTGGCGCATCGACCGCGGCGCGATCACGCAGGTGACCGACTCGCAGCTCACCTTGCGCGAGGCGGACGGCCGGGTCCAGGCGATTCCGCTCACGAGCCTCACGCGCGTGGCCTACCACGGAACCCGGCTGTCGGTGGCCGCGCTCGCTCCCCACTGGCATGTGCTCGTGACGTGGCCGGCGAACGGCGCCGCCCAGTCGATCGACGTCGAGCGGATGCCGAAGACGCGCAGCAATCAGGGAGTCGGGTGACCGGCGCCGCGCCTATCCTGAGGCCGTGACGGCCAAGGCAACCGGCGGTGCGCTCCTCCTCGTGGAGGACGACGACTCGATCGGCCGCCTCGTCAAGCAGTACCTCGAGCAGCAGGACGGCTGGCGGGTGGTCTGGCTCCGCAACGGCGAGGAGGCGCTCGCCTCGCTGCGCAGCCAGCCCGTGCGGGTCGTCGTGCTCGACATCGGCCTTCCCGGCTTGGACGGGTTCGAGGTCTGCCGCCGAATCCGGGCCGGCTCGAAGGTGCCGATCGTGATGCTCACCGCCCGCGACGAGGAGCCGGATCGGGTCGCCGGCCTCGAGCTCGGGGCAGACGACTACGTCTCGAAGCCGTTCTCTCCGCGCGAGCTGTCCGCCCGGATCAAGGCGATCCTCCGTCGGGCCGAGCGCGTCAGCGAGGACGAGGTGCTCACGGCCCGCGAGGTTGTGCTCCGCCGCGACGCGCGCGAGGTGACCGTCGCCGGGGCGCAGGTCGAGCTGACGACCAAGGAGTTCGACCTGCTCGCATGCTTCCTCGAGCACCCCGGCATCGTCCTCTCCCGCGAGCGTCTGCTCGACCTCGTGTGGGGAATGACGTACCCCGGCGGCACGCGCACGGTCGACGTGCACGTCGCGCAGCTGCGGCGGAAGCTCGGCGACCACGAGGGGATCCGGACGGTGCGCGGCGCCGGCTACAAGCTCGTCCCGGCCTGAGATGCGCGGCGGCGGCCTTCGTTCGCAGCTCTTCCGGGCGATCGGGCTCGTCGTCCTCATCTGCGTTGCCTTGACGATCGGGCTCGGCGTCGTGCTCACGCGGCGCGCGGTGGAGAAGGCGACCCTGAAGGACCTTTCGCATCAGGTCGACCTGATCGCCCCGAACCTGCGCCATGCGACCGCACCGCGAACGGCGCTACAAGAGCTGACGCCGTACTTCAACAATCAGCACGAGCTTGCGCTCACTCAGCGCAAGATCCTGCCGGCACACGCCCAGGAGCGGCTTGCCCACCGACTGCCGGCGCAGGGGACGCTCACGTACAGGGGGCACGCCGAATACTTCGCAGCCCAGAGGCTCAACCCGGGAACGCTCATCGTCCTTCGCCCGCGAAGCACCGCCGGCTCGCTCCTGTCGCCGTACGTTTGGGGCCTCCTCATCGCGGCCGTCGCCGGGGGCCTTCTCGCGGCGCTCGCTGCGTTCCTCCTGGCGCGGCGCATCTCACGGCCCGTCGGCCGAATCGCCTCCGCAGCGCGGACGCTGACACGCGGCACCCACCCGGAGCCCGTCCCCGTCGAGGGCGCGGCCGAGATCGCGACGCTTGCCGTCGCGTTCAACGATCTCGCAGTGCAGCTCCGCCGCGCGCAGGAGGCGGAACGGAACTTCCTCCTCTCGGTCAGCCATGAGCTGAAGACGCCGCTGACCGCGATCCGCGGCTATGCGGAGGCGGTCGAGGACGGCGCTCTGGACGCGCGCGAAGCGGCGAGGACCGTCGCCTCGGAGGCGCGACGGCTCGAGCGGCTCGTCCACGACCTGCTCGACCTCGCGCGGATGAACCGGACCGACTTCAGCGTCCGCAATACCGAGATCGACCTCGCGGAGGTTGCGGAGGACGCGGTCCGCCGCTATCAGCAGCAGGCGGAGATCTTCGGAGTGGCGCTGTATACGGTCGGCGACGGGGCTGCCCCTGCGATCGGGGACGCCGACCGCGTCCTGCAGATCGTCTCGAACCTCGTCGAGAACGCGCTGCGACTGACACCTCCCGAAGGCGAGGTTCGCGTTGTCACGGCGCCGGGCGTGCTGCGTGTCGAGGACACGGGCCCGGGACTTGCCGAGGCGGACACCGAGCGCGCCTTCGAGCGCTTCTATCTGCACGAGCGCTACGGACGGGAGCGGCCGGTCGGCACGGGTCTCGGGCTTGCGATCGTGAAGGAGCTGACGCTCGCGATGGGTGGCAGCGTCGACGTCGAGAGCCGTCCAGGCATCCCGACGGTGTTCACGGTGCGGCTGGGTGTGCCGGTCGAGACCCGCGAAACCCTGCCTGCGTGACCGTCTCTTTCGAGGACCTCGAGCGGGCGCGGGACGTTCTCGCCGGCCGGATCCACCGCACGCCGACGTTGTCGTCTGCGTCCCTCGGGGTCTCGCTCAAGGCGGAGCTGTTCCAGAAGACAGGCTCGTTCAAGGTCCGCGGCGCGCTGAACAAGATCGCTTCGCTCTCCCCGGAGGAGAGGGAGCGCGGGGTGATCACGGTGTCTGCCGGAAACGCGGGGCAGGCGGTCGCATGGGCGGCGCGGGAGGAGGGCGTCGACGCACTGATCGTCACCTGGCGCACGGCGGACGCGCTCAAGCTCGCGGCGATGCGCGGCTACGGCGCGACGGTCGATACCGAGGCCGAGGGGCCGACTACCGCGTTTGCGCGCATGCACGAGGTGATGGCCGAGACGGGCCGGACGCTCGTCCACCCGTTCGACGACCCCCTCGTGATCGCAGGGCAGGGGACGGTTGGGCTCGAGATCCTCGAGGATCGTCCCATGCCGGACGTCGTCCTGGCGGGCGTCGGAGGCGGCGGTCTGATCAGCGGGATCGCGGTCGCGGTGAAGGCGCGGAACCCGAACGCCCGCGTGATCGGCGTCGAGCCGGAGGGCTCGGACGCGCTGCGGCAGGCGCTCGAGGCCGGCCATTCGGTGCCGGTCACGCCTCACACTGCGGCGGACGCCCTCACCGGGCCGTTCGTCGGCGAGAACTGCCTCGAGATCTGCCGCGAGCTCGGCGTCGAGTCGGTGCTCGTCAGCGAGGAGGAGCTGTTCGAGGCGTTCCGCTCGTTGTACGCGCGGACGAAGCTGGCCTGCGAGCTCGGCGGGGCGGCCGGAACGGCGGCGTTGTTGAGCGGCAAAGTGCGGGTGCGTGCAGGGGAAACGGTCGTGGCGGTCGTCTCGGGCGGCAACGTGGCGCCACAGCAGGCCGCTGCTATCTTGGGAGAACGATGAAGGCCGGCATCCATCCCGAGTACGTCGTCGCAACGGTGACGTGCTCCTGCGGAAACACGTTCCAGACCCGCTCGACGAAGCCCGAGCTGCACGTCGAGATCTGCTCGCAGTGCCACCCGTTCTATACGGGGAAGCAGAAGCTCGTCGATACCGGCGGCCGCGTCGAGCGCTTCCAGCGCCGTCTGGAGCGCGCCGGCAAGCCGCGCCGCGGCTAGCGCAGACCGACCATGGCGAACGTCGGCGGTCAGGCGGTCCTCGAGGGCGTGATGATGCGTGGCCCCGGTAACTGGGCCGTCGCCGTCCGCACCCCGAGCGGCGAGATCGCCCAGGTCTCGCGGCCCATCCACTCGGCGCAGGCGCGCCACATCGTCTTTCGGCTCCCCGTTATCCGCGGTGTGATCGCGCTCGGCGAGTCGCTCGCCATCGGCTTCCGCGCACTCGCCGTCTCGGCGCACTACGCCGCGCAGCAGGAAGGGGAGGAGGGCGAGGTCGATACGGAGCTCTCGCGCGGAGCCCTCATCTTCGCCTTCGCCGTCGCGATCGGATTCGCGGTGGCCCTGTTCAAGGTCGGGCCGGCGCTGATCACCGACCAGCTACCGGTCCGGAACGGCAGCTGGTTCGTGATCATCGAGGGCCTGATCCGGGTCTCGATCTTCGTCGCCTACCTGGCGCTCATCTCGCTCCTGCCCGACCTGCGCCGCGTCTTCCAGTACCACGCGGCCGAGCACAAGGCGATCAACGCGTACGAGGCCGGCGAGCCGCTCGAGCCGGCGGTCGCGCAACGGCATTCGCTCATCCACCCGCGCTGCGGCACCGCGTTCCTGCTCTGGGTGATGGTGATCGCGGTGTTCGTGTTCGCCTTCTTCGGTCGGCCCGTCTGGTACTGGCTGATCGCGACCCGGATCCTGCTCCTGCCGCTGATCGCGGGGCTCGCCTACGAGCTGATCCGCTTCGCGGGCAAGCATCAGAACAACCGCGTGGTGATGACGCTGCTCGCGCCGGGCCTCTGGCTGCAGCGGCTCACGACCCGCGAGCCGAGCCTCGACCAGCTCGAGGTTTCGATCCGAGCCCTCCGCGAGGTGCTCGACCTCGAGGGTGCTGGAACCCCCGACGCGCAACGCGTCGAGGTCATGGCCTAGCCCTGCGCAACGTCCGGTGTCAGACACCGGACGTGGCCGGTTGAGCCAGTAGCGCAGCTGCGCGCGCATCCACCAACCGTCGGAGTTCCTCGACTGATCCGCCTGCTTCTGCAAGGACAAGAGACGCGTCGACGAACGGGTAGTCGCTCGAGATCCCGAGCGCCGTCGCGTGGCTGCTCCACCGCCAGTCCTCCGGCTGCGGCACGACGCCGGCGGTGACAGGATTGAGGACGACGTACGCGTACGTGCCGAGCAGATCGCGCCTGTCCGTGACCCGACGGTTCCCATAGCGGCGGCGCACGAACTGTCCGAGCCGGCCGTGCTGGGCGTTGAAATCCCTGCTGTAGGTCATATTCAGCTGCTTCATCCCTACCGGCAACGACATATCCGGGACGGAGAGCACGAGGTGGACGTGGCTGCTCATCTGACAGAAGGCGAGGCATGTCCACCCATTGGCGTCCAGGACCTTGGCCAGCAACCGGATCCAGCCAATACGGTCGACGTTGCTCAGGAAGTAGGCCTCGTTCCCGGTTGCGTGAACCCAGACGTGATGGATTCCGGGAGCGAAGTCACGCGGGCGAGGAGGCATCGAGTCGAGCGTCGCGCAGGCCGTCGGGTCTCCGCAAGACTCTCGTTTAGACCTGTCTGGCCTGGCCATGTCTAGGTGTCAGACACCGGACGTGGCCGGAATGGCCACAGCTAAAACGACCCGAGGAGGCAGACAATGGCGACCGATAGACGCGCCGAAGTGCGGTGGCAGGGGAGCCTGTTGGACGGTTCCGGGACGATCGAGTCCACGACGAGTGGCGCGTTCGGCGGGCTCGGCGTTACATGGAAGGCTCGGTCCGAGGACGAGACGGGCGGGCTCACGAGCCCGGAGGAGCTCATCGCTGCCGCGCACGCTGCGTGCTTCTCGATGGCGCTTTCCAGCGGACTGTCGAAGGACGGGAACCCGCCGGACGAGCTCCGGACCTCGGCGACGGTGACTTTCCAGCCGGGCGAGGGCATTACGCGCATCGCGCTCACGGTCGAAGCCCGCGTTCCCGGCCTCGACACAGCAGCCTTCGAGCAGGCAGCACAGACCGCGAAGGAGAACTGTCCGGTCTCGAAGGCACTCGCCGGCGTCCCCGAGATCAGCCTCGACGCGCGGCTGGCCGGCTAGACAGGCTCGATCCGACCCGAGCGGACGTCGTACACGAATCCGCTGGCCTCGAACGAATCCGGCAGCAGCGGGTGGCTGCGGATCGTCTCGACGCTCTGCCGGACGCGCTCGGCCACGTCCGGGAACGGCTGGAAGTCGATACCTTCCGACCCCGGTCCGAGCTTCTCATGCACGTCGGAGTTCGTGAACGTGAGCATGCCGCAGTCGGTGTGTCCGACAACGACGGCCTCCTGGGTTCCCAGGAGGTGGTGGGAGATGAGCAGGGAGCGAACCGTCTCGTCGTTGACGAGCCCGCCGGCGTTACGGATCACGTGGGCGTCGCCTTCCTCGAGCCCGAGGAAGCCGGCCGGGTCGAGGCGCGCGTCCATGCAGGTGACGACGGCGAACCTCCTGCCGGGCGGCATCGGCAACTCGCCCTTGGCGAACCCGGACGCGTAGCGCTCGTTGGCTGCGGTTACCTCATCGACGACGGACATGCTGCGACCTCCCCGGTGCGAAGCTTTACCAACTAAAGCGAGAAGCTATCCGAACTAAAGCCGGCTCTGCAAGGGGCTACGCTTGGCCGGCTATGGCGACGACCGACTTCGACAACCTGGTCTCGGATCTCGAGCGCTCCTACGAGGAGACCCAGACGCGGATGGCCGATCCGTCCGTCTACAACGACCACCGCGAGGCGGCCGACGTCGGGCGGCGCCTCAAGGAGCTCGAGCAGCCGTACAAGCTCGCGCAGCAGTGGAAGTCCGCGCGGGACGACCTCGCCGCGGCGCGTGCCGACGCGGACCTCCGCGAGCTCGTCCCGGAGCTCGAGGAGCGCACGACCAACCTGCAGGAGGAGCTGCGCCTGGCCCTCGTTCCGACCGATCCCGCCGACCGCAAGGACGTGATCGTCGAGGTGCGGCAGGGAGTCGGGGGCGACGAGGCCGCCCTCTGGGCCGGCGACGTCTACCGGATGCTCAGCCGCTACGCCGAGCGGCGCGGCTTCAAGGTCGAGGAGCTCGAGGCGAGCCGGAACGACGGCGGCGGCTACAAGGACGTCACCTTCGCGGTGAAAGGCGACGGCGCCTACTCCGTCTTCAAGTGGGAGGGCGGCACGCACCGCGTCCAGCGCGTCCCCGAGACCGAGAGCGCCGGCCGAATCCACACTTCCACCGCGACCGTCGCCGTCATGCCCGAGGCGGAGGAGGTCGAGGTCCAGATCGACCCGAACGACCTCAAGATCGACGTCTACCGCTCAACCGGCCCCGGCGGCCAGTCGGTCAACACCACCGACTCGGCCGTCCGCATCACGCACGTGCCGACCGGCGTCGTCGTCTCGATGCAGGACGAGAAGTCGCAGCTCCAGAACCGCGAGAAGGCGATGCGTGTGCTCCGCGCGCGCCTGTACGACGCCGAGCTCGAGCGGCAGCGGAAAGAGCTGGACGCGACCCGCCGCTCGCAGATCGGCGGCGGCGAGCGGGCCGAGAAGATCCGCACCTACAACTTCCCCGAGAACAGGATCACCGACCACCGGGTCAAGCTGACCGTCCACCAGCTCGACCGGATCCTGCAGGGAGACCTCGACGAGTTCACCGAGGCGCTGGCGACCGACGAGCGGCGCCGCGCCCTCGGGGAATGACCGCCGGGGAGGCGCTTGCCGAGGCAGAGCGCAGGCTCGCCGCGGCCGGGGTGGATACGCCGCGGGTCGACGCCGAGTGGCTCGTCGCGTATCTCCTCGAGACGACGCGCGGCGGGCTCGCGGCGCGGTTGGACGACGAGGTGGACGGCCTGGAGCCGCTTGTCGCGCGCCGCGAGGCCCGCGAGCCGCTGGCCTACATCCTCGGCGAGTGGGGCTTCCGAAGGCTCACGCTGAAGACGGACGCGCGGGCGCTCGTCCCTCGGCCCGAGACCGAGACGCTCGTCGACCGGGCGCTCGCGCTCGCCGAGGGAATCGAGCGGCCTCGGATTCTCGACGTCGGCGTCGGCTCGGGGGCGATCGCGCTCGCGCTGAAGGACGAGCGGCCGGACGCGCAGGTGACCGGCGTCGACGTCTCGGCCGACGCGCTCGCGCTCGCGCGCGAGAACGCTGAGCGCCTCGGGCTCGAGGTCGAGCTTCGACAAGGCGAGGGCGCCGCGGTGGCCGGCGAGGGCTGGGACGTCGTCGTCGCCAACCCGCCCTACGTCGAGAGCCTCGAGGACGCCCAGCCGGAGCTGGGCTGGGAGCCGCAGGTGGCGCTCCTCGGCGCAGGCGAGCACGAGCGGCTCGCCCGCGCGGCGAACGCGCGCTTCGTCGCCTTCGAGGTCGGCGACGGGCAGGCCGCGGACGTGGCAGGGATGCTCCGGCGGCTTGGCTGCGGGGACGTCGCCGTCACCGCCGATCTCACGGGCCGCGATAGGGTCGTCGAGGCGAGGCTGCCTTGACGGAGACGTTCACCACACCCGAAGGGCTGACGCTCTCGTACGAGCGGCGCGGGAGCGGACCGCTCCTCGTCTGCCACCCCGGCGGCCCCGGCGGCTCGGCCGCCGAGTTCCGGGACTTCGCCGGCCTCGACGACACGTTCGAGCTCGTCCTCTTCAGCCCGCGCGGGTCGCAGGGCTCCGATGCCGCAGACGACTACGCGCTCGCGTCGTACGTCGCCGACCTGGATCGGCTCCGCCAGCATCTCGGTCTCGAACAGCTCGACCTGCTGGGCTTCTCGCACGGCGGGATCGTGGCCATGGCGTACGCGGCCGCGCACGGGCGGCGGATCCGCCGACTGGTGCTTGCCGCCACGCTCGCCGTCTGGAGCGAAGAGGCCGAGGCAGCGATGCACCGGACGATCGAGACGCGCCGCGACGAGCCATGGTTCGTGGAGGCGCAGAAGGCGATCGAGGAGGAGCAGGCCGGCCAGTTCTCCTCCTCGGAGGAACTCGTCTCGAACGTCCAGCAGCAGATCCCGCTCTATTTCCATCGCTGGGAAGGCAACGAGCAGATCGGCCGCGAGCTGGCCGCGGACTTCGCAAAGGCCGAGCCGCTGCATTACTTCAACACCGTCGAGTTCCCGACCTTCGACCTTCGCCCTGAGCTTCGGACGATCACAGCCCCGACGCTCGTCCTTGTCGGCGACGACGACCTCATCGCCGGCCTCGTGTCCGCGGACGCGATGGTTCGCGAGCTGCCCGAAGCGCGGCTCGTGACGATCCCGGATTCGGGCCACTTCCTCTACATCGAGCAACCCGAAGCGGTCCGCGCGGCCCTGACCGACTTCCTCCTGTGAGCGAAGACGCCGTCGCTGCGCTCCGGGCGGGGCGGGCGGTGATCCTCCCGACCGACACGGTCTACGGGCTCTGCGCGCTGCCGGAGCACGAGGACGTGCTCTACGAGCTGAAGCGACGGAACCGCTCGAAGCCCGTTGCGCTGCTCGCCGCCGACGTCGATGCGCTCATCGCAGCAAGGCCGGAGCTCGACCGGGCCGTTCTCGACCGATACCTGCCGGGGCCGTACACGCTCGTCTTCGAGACGGCCGGCGTTCGCGTTCCCAACCTGCCTCCGGAGGCGGCCGAGGTGGTCCGTGAGGTCGGCGTCGTCGCTGCGACGAGCGCGAATCTTTCCGGCGGGCCCGATCCGCGGCGGGTCCAGGACGTGCCGGAGGAGATCCGCTCCGCCTGCGGCGCGATCGTCGACGCGGGCGAGCTCCCCGGCGTTCCATCCACGGTGATCGATCTCACGGGCGGCGAGCCACGCGTCCTGCGACAGGGCGCGGGGCCGCCACCCTGACCTGTCGTCACGGCGCTGCCGTAGCATCCGGCGCGTGGCGACGACTCAGGCCACCTTCCAGGAGCTGAAGCACGCGGGGCTCGACGAGGTCGATCCCGAGATCGCGCGGCTGCTCGACAAGGAGCTCGAGCGGCAGCGCGGGCAGATCGAGCTGATCGCGTCCGAGAACTTCACGTGGCCGTCGATCCTCGAGGCGGTCGGCTCCGTGGCGACCAACAAGTACGCCGAGGGCTATCCGGGACGCCGCTACTACGGCGGCTGCGAGGTGGTCGACGAGATCGAGCAGCTCGCGATCGATCGCGCGAAGGAGCTGTTCGGCGCCGAGCACGCGAACGTCCAGCCGCACGCGGGCGCGCAGACGAACATGGCCGTCTACTCCGCGGTGATGGAGCCGGGCGACACGCTGATGGCGCTGCGCCTCGACCAGGGTGGCCACCTCACGCACGGCCACAAGGTCAACTTCTCGGGCCGCCTCTACAACGTCGTCCACTACGGCGTCTCGCCCGAGACGATGACCGTGGACTACGACGACGTGCTCGCGAAGGCCAAGGAGGCGCGGCCGAAGGTGATCGTGTGCGGCGGCTCGGCCTACCCGCGCACGGTCGAGACCGACCGCTTCCGCGCGATCGCGGACGAGGTCGGCGCGCTCCTCCTCTGCGACATGGCGCACTTCGCCGGCCTCGTCGCCGCCGGCCTCCAGCCAAACCCGGTCGAGCACTGCGACTTCGTGACCTCGACGACGCACAAGACGCTCGCCGGCCCACGCGCCGGCTTCATCCTCTGCCGCGAGGAGCACGCGAAGGCGGTCGACTCGGCAGTGATGCCGGGGATGCAGGGCGGCCCGCTCGAGCACACGATCGCCGCCAAGGCGACCTGCTTCCGCATCGCGATGACCGACGCCTTCCGCGACTACCAGGCGAACGTCCGCCGCAACGCAGACGTGCTCGGCGAGACGCTGCTCGAGGCCGGCCTCTCTCTCGTCACCGGCGGGACCGACACGCATCTCCTGCTCGTCGACCTGCGCGATTCGGAGTGGACGGGCAAGGAGGCGGAGGAGCGGCTGCACGAGATCGACGTCACCGTGAATCGGAACACGGTTCCGTTCGACGAGCGGTCGCCGTTCGTCACCTCGGGCATCCGGCTCGGCTCGCCGGCGATGACCATGCGCGGCTGCGACGAGGACGACTTCCGAGAGATTGGCCGGATCATCTGCGAGGCGCTGACCGACTCGCCGGATCTCGACGCGCTCCGCGGCCGGGTGCAGGTGCTGTGCGAGCGGCGTCCGCTGTACGAGGGGTTCCGCGGCTACACGACATACGTGGCGTGAGCAGCGGCCGCCTCACTGTGGTCGAGCACCCGCTCGTCCAGCACAAGCTCAGCTACCTGCGCGACAAGGGCACGCCGACCGTCCACTTCCGCAAGCTCGCTAACGAGATCACGCTCCTCCTCACGTACGAGGCGACGAAGGACTTTCCGACCGAGGCCGCGGAGATCGAGACGCCGCTCGAGCCGATGACCGCGCAGCGGATCTCGGGGAAAAAGGTCGCGGTGTGCCCGGTGCTGCGGGCGGGGGTCGGGATGCTCGACGGCGTCCTGTCGCTCGTGTCGAGCGCGAGGGTCGGCTTCGTCGGGATGTACAGGGA
>DASXJG010000198.1:0-4388 GCA_036497525.1 Gaiellaceae bacterium | reverse complement strand
CTCATAACTAGCTTGGAAGGCTAGGGCTCTGCCGTTGAGCTACACCCGCGAGGCGCTCGGTACGGTAGCGGGATGCATCCCTCGGCGGAGGCCATCGGGCTCGCGCCAGCGCTCGCTGTCGGCCTGGCGGTCGGAGCTCGCCGAGCCGGGATCTCGGGGCCGCGTCTCGCCGCCGGAGTGCTCGGCGTTCTGCTCGTCTTCGCCGCGTTCGTCACCGAACTCGAGCCGTTCGCGAACCACACGTTCCTCTGGGCGCACCTGCTTCAGAACGTCGTCCTCGCGGAGTGGGCGCCTGCGCTGCTCGTGCTCGCCGTGCCGCCGCGGCTCGCCCGGCGGGCGGACGGGTTCCCGCTCTTCCGGCCGCTCGTGGCGCTTCCGCTCTGGCTCGCCGTGTACTACACGTGGCACCTCCCCTGGATCTACGACACGGCGCTCCGCCACCCACACTCCCTGCTCCACGTCGAGCACCTCACCTACCTCGCCGCCGGCACTTGCGTCTGGTGGCCGGTCGTGCACGGGAGATACTCGGCGGGCGCGAAGGCCGCCTACCTCTTCGCCGCCTTCGTCCTCGCGTCCCCGCTCGGCCTACTGCTTGCGCTGATCCCGCGCGCGATCTACTCCTTCTACGCTCACACCCCGCGGACCTGGGGGCCCGGCCCGCTCGCCGACCAGCAGATCGCCGGCGTGACGATGGCGGCCGAGGAGGCGATCGTCTTCTTCGGGGCGTTCGCCGCCTACTTCCTGCGCTTCCTCTCCGACGAGCAGGCGAGCGGCCTGGTCAGGCCTCAGCCGTCTCGGGTGGCCGCAGCTCCCGGCTCCGGTCGGCCTCGGCATTGAGCTCGGCCCCGAGCAGAAGGGCCACCGCCGCGAGCCACAGCCAGGTCAGCATGATGATCACCGCCGCGAGCGATCCCCAGGTCTTGTTGTAGGAGCCGAACATCGACGTGTAGACGGCGAAGCCGGCCGACGCCGCGAGCCATGCGACCGTGGCGAGAATCGAGCCGGGCGTGAGGAAGCGCCACCGCGCGCGCGGGACATCGGGACCGAGATAGAGGAGCATCGAGAACGCCGCCGAGAGCCCGATGAGCAGGATCGGCCACTCGGCGATCCACCAGATCCAGCCGACCGCGCCGGATGCGGCTCCGGCATGCGCGGCCACGAGGCGTTCGAGCGGCGGCCCCAAGATGAGCAGGACCGCGACGAGGAGGAAGGCGACGCCGATCACTCCGACCAGACCGAGCGCGATGAGCCGCTTGCGGACGAAGGGACGCGCGTCCTTGCGCTCGTAGGCGAGGTTGATGGCCGTCATGTACGTGGTCATCGCCCCCGTCGTCGACCAGAGCGCCAGCACGAACCCGACGATCGTGATCGCGAGGCCCGTAGAGGGGTGCTGGTCGAGCCGGTGCAGGCTGCCGCCGAGCAGGCTCGTCGCCTGGGCGGGTATGAAGTTCGAGAAGTGCGCCATGACCGTCGTGATCGTGCCGGGCCCGACGACGAGCGTGAAGACGCCGACCACCACGAGGAGCACCGAGGGAATCGCGAAGAAGGTGGAGTACGCGAGCGCCGAGGCGTGCATCGTCCCGTTGTCGGCGAGGAACCGCTTTACGGCGCGAACGAAGATCCCGCGCCACTCGCGAAGCGAGAGACGGGGGACGGCGGAATCGGGAGGCTCCCCCTCGTCCGGTTCAGGCCGTTCGGCCGCAACCGGGTCCTCACGTTCGCGCACGGCCATGGTGAGAGAACGGATTCCGGCGCCTACGGGTTGCGGAGTCGGGACGGAAGGATTCGAACCTTCGGCCTCTGCCTCCCAAAGGCAGCGCTCTAACCAGGCTGAGCTACGTCCCGCCGGCTCTCAGTGTAGGAGCGTCACTCCGTTTCCATCAGAGCCCGCAGCTCGGCGATCTTCTCGCCGCGGAGCTCGTCCCGCTCGCCGCGCTGGATGCGTTCGAGCATGTCGCGCACGAGCTGGGCGAGCTCGAGCGGGTTGAACGGCTTCGTGACGTAGTCGACGCCGCCGATGTCGAGCCCCCGGGCGCGGTCGCGGAACTCGGCTCGTGCCGTGAGGAAGATGATCGGGATCCCGGAGGTGCGCTCGTCTTCGAGCAGCTCCTCGGCAACCCGCCAGCCGTCGAGGCCCGGCATCATCACGTCGAGAAGGACGACGTCGGGCTGCTCGTCGCGCGCGAGCTCGAGCCCGCTGGCGCCGTCGGCTGCTTCGAGGACGCTCATCCCCTCGGCCTCGAGGTTGACGCGGCAGAGCAGGCGGATCGGCGCCTCGTCGTCGACCACCAGCACCCGTGTCCCCTCTCCGGAATTCACCGGCCGCGTATGTCCGTCCCCGTCGAAATTCATTCGCGAAGGTTGCCAGCAGTAGCGGCGGACGCGGTTGCCGCGGCCGGCAGCTCGAAGGCGAAGCGGGAGCCCTCCCCCTCCCGCGAGGAAACCCAGATCCGGCCGCCCATGGCAGTGACGAGCCCGCGCGCGATGAAGAGTCCGAGCCCGGTCCCTCCTCCACCGGCCCGCAGCTCGGCGTCGCCCCCGCGGTAGAACTTGCGGAAGATCTGCTCCTGGTCGGCCTGTGGGATGCCGGTCCCCTCGTCCGCGACGCTCACCTCGACCGTCTCCTGCCGCAGGGCAGCTCCGACGGTGACGGTGCCGCCGTCCGGCGAGTAGCGGAGGGCGTTGTCCACGAGGATCGCGCAGACCTGGCGCAGCTTCTCGGGATCCGCCTTCGCGGTGAGCGGCTCGTCGGGCAGGTCGACGACGAAGCGGTGGCCGTTGGCTTCTGCCGCGGAGACGGTCTCGAGCACCTGGCCCACGACGTCGCGGACATCCGTCTCGGCGACGTTGACCTGGAGGTCGCCCGTGTCGAGGCGAGCGACGTTGAGGAGCGTGTCGACGATCGTCGTCAGCCTCTGGGACTCGGACGCGATGTAGCGGAGGAACGTCTGCCGTTCCTCCTCGCCGAACATGACGTCCTGGCGGAGCAGGGTCTCGGCGAAGCCGTAGATCGACGTGAGCGGCGTGCGCAGCTCGTGCGAGACCGTGCTCACGAAATCGGACTTGGCCTGCTCGACGAGACGGTCGCCGGAGATGTCGCGGAAGGCGAAGATGCGCCCGGCGACGGCGCCCAGCGGGTCGCGCATCACCGCCTCCGTCACCGACAGCCACACCTCCTCCCGCCCTCGCATGATCGGGACGAGCCGGTCGCCTCGCGCGCCCTCCTCGGCCGACTCGAGGCTTCGCTGCAGCACATCCACCGGCGCCCTGCCCAGCGCGGACGGGGCCGGGACGCCCGTGATCACCTCGGCGGAGCTGTTCCAGAGGACGACCTTGCCGTCGCGGTCAACCGCGACAATGCCGTCGGCGATGTTGGCGAGGATCGCCACCGAGCGCTCGCGCTCGAGCGCTACGCGCTGGTAGAGCTCGGCGTTCGAGAGCGCGGCCGACGTGCTCGCCGCGACGGCGAGCAGCGCCTCGATCTCCTCTTCGCGCCACTCGCGAGACATGGACGCGTAGACCGCGAGGACGCCGACGGTCGATCCCTCCGGCCCACCGACGGGCACGCCGAGGAAGGCCGCATGGCCTGACCGAAGCATCGGGTCGAGAGCGCGCAGGCGCTCGTCCTCGCCTGCCTGCGGGAGCGCCACCGGCGCGCCGGACTGGACGGCATCGCCCGAGAGCCAGCCGCCGGCCGGGCTGCGGGAGCCGAGAGCGTCCGCCGCTCCGTCGCCCTCGGCGGCAGTGACCACCAGCTCTTCCCCGTCGAGCAGGTGGAACGCGGCGGCGTCGGCGTTGACGAGCGCGGGCGCCTGCTGCACGACTTCGTCGAGGACAGCCGCCGGGTCGAGCTCGCTCGTGAGTAGCCGGCCGGTGCGCGTCAGCTGCTGCGCGAGCGCGCGCGCCCCGCGCTCGGCCTCGAACAACTCGCTCCGCTCGAGCGCGCCGCGCGTCGCATCGGCGAGGTGGCGGGCGACCTCGAGGTCGTCGTCGCTGAACGACCGCTCCTCGGCGAAGAAGATGAGCACGAGCCCGCGGCCGGCCTCCCGCGGCGCGTCGACCGGGACGGAGATGAGCGAGCGATAGCCGTTCCCAGCCGCCGCGGAGCGCAGGTCCGGGAGCAGCCGCTCGTCGTCCGAGATCGAGGAGGAGACGAGGATGCGGCCCTCGGAGGCCGCGCGGAAGAGCGGGCCGTGGCGTTCCGCCGCCCGCTCGTCGAGCATGCGGGCGAAGTCGACCGGGAGCTCGTGCGTCCCCACGGCCTCGAGCCGGCCGCTCGACGGGACGAGCACGGCCGCCGAGCTTCCTCCCAGCGCCTCCGCGGCGGCCTGGGCGACCGCCCCGAGCGTCGCCGCCCGTGACAGCGACTGCCCGAGGACGGACGCGAT
>DASXJG010000197.1:0-3935 GCA_036497525.1 Gaiellaceae bacterium | reverse complement strand
AGCCCCTCCGAGAGGCAGAAGCCGAGCGCGAGCTCCTCGTCGTGCCCCGGCGTCCGCATCGTGACGGCGACCGGCGTCCCGCCGATCCGGATCTCGAGCGGCTCCTCGACCGCGACGCGGTCGCGCTCGGTCGCGCCGGCCGGCAGCCGGAGGACGTCGACCGCGGCTGCCGAGTAGGGCGGCGCCTCCATCAGCAGGCGCAGCGTAGCCACCTCGCAAAATAGGATCGCCCGGTGCGCGCGCTCGTCGTCGGTTCCGGGGGCCGGGAGCACGCCCTCGTCTGGTCGCTCTCCCGGGGCGGGAGCCTCGACGAGCTTCACGCGGCGCCGGGCAATCCCGGCATCGCGACGCTCGCGCATTGCCATCCCGTCCGCGCCGACGACCACGCGGCGCTCGTCTCGCTTGCGCTCGAGCTCCGCATCGACCTCGTCGTCGTCGGCCCCGAGGCCCCGCTCGTGGCGGGCCTCGCCGACGAGCTCCGGCACCGAGGCATCGCGGTCTTCGGCCCGAGCGCCGCGGCGGCGCAGATCGAGGGCTCGAAGTCCTTTGCCAAGGAGGTGATGGAGGCGGCCGGCGTGCCCACGGCCCGCACGCTGCCTGTCGCCCAGCCGCCGTGCGTCCTCAAGCTCGACGGGCTTGCCGCGGGCAAGGGAGTCTGGATCTGCCGCGACCAGGCCGACCTCGATTCGGCGCTGCAGGTGGCAGACGCGTTCGACCAGCCGTTCCACGTCGAGGAGCTGCTCGAAGGCGCGGAGCTGTCGCTGTTCGCCGTCGCCGCCGGCGAGGCCGCCGTCCCCTTCCCCCCCGCCCGCGACTACAAGCGGATCGGCGACGGCGACACCGGCCCCAACACCGGCGGCGTCGGCTCCTACTCGCCGCTGTCAGACGTCCCGGACGAGGACGCCGCCGAGATCCTCGAGGTGGTGCACGTTCCCGTGCTCCGCGAGCTCGCGCGCCGCGGGACGGCCTTCCAGGGGCTCCTCTACGCCGGGCTGATGCGAACGACTGACGGGCTGCGCGTGATCGAGTTCAACTGCCGCTTCGGCGATCCCGAGACCCAGTCGCTCCTGCCCCGCCTCGAGAGCGACCTGTTGCCGCTGCTCGCCGGCGACCTCTCGGCGGAGCCGCAGGTCGCGGATCGCGCCGCGGTCACCGTCGTGCTCACGGCGCCGGACTACCCGGCCCGCAGCGACTACGGCGGCTCGCCGATCGAGGGCGTCGAGGAGGCGGAGGCGACCGGCGCACTCGTGCTCCACGCAGGGACGGCCCTGCACGATGGGAAGCTCGTGACGAACGGCGGCCGCATCCTCAACGTCGTCGGCACGGGCGCCACGGTCGAGGCGGCGCGAAGCGCGGCCTACGACGCCGCCGGGCGCATAGATTTCGCCGGCATGCGCTTCCGGACCGACATCGCCGCGGATGCCTGAAGGCCCCCTCGTCGGGATCCTCGTCGGCTCGGAGTCCGACCGCGAGCGGATGGAGGGGGCCACGACGGCGCTCGACGAGGCAGGCGTCGGCTACGAGTTCGAGGTGCGGTCGGCCCACCGCAGCCCCGATGCCGTCGCGGAGTACGCACGGAGCGCCCGCGAGCGCGGGCTGCGCGTGCTGATCTGCGGCGCCGGCCTGGCGGCCGCGCTGCCGGGAGCCGTCGCGGCGCACACGGACCTGCCGGTGATCGGCGTCCCGCTCCGCTCGAGCCTCAGCGTCCTCGACGGTCTCGACGCGCTACTGGCGATCGCGCAGATGCCGCCGGGCGTGCCGGTCGCCGCGGTCGGCGTCGACAACGCGCGCAACGCCGCAGCGCTTGCTGTCCGGATCCTGAACTCCTAGAACTTCCGCTCTTATCCCACGATGTTCGTCCCGCCGTCCGGGAGGGCGAGATGGCCGACCCCCTGGTCGTCGAGCGCGTTCGCGAGGACGCGATGCGCGGCCGTCGGCCGGAGCCCGCAGCCGCAGGACTCCGTGCCCTGCGTCATCACACCCGCGAACCGGACCGGGCGGTGGTAGCGACGCCGGGCGATGCGGGCGAGCTCGGCCCATTGCCGCGCCATCGCCGAGTTGTAGATCTCCGGGAGCGCCTTCGTGTGGCGGATCCCGCCGGCGACGTACCACGCCTGCCGCGCGCTCCAGACCGCGCCGACGCCGCCGTCGAGCGAGCCGTAGTCGTAGAGCGTGTGGCCGCGCGTCCCGGCGCGGAAGCCGTGGAAGAAGTCCCGCGTCTTGCGGAAGCTCGGGTCCCAGGCGGGCTCGGCGTCGTCGGCGGCAGCGGCCTCGACGTGAGCCGCCAGGCCGTGCCGGCGCAGGATGCGGCCGAGCTTGTTCGTGGCGCGCGCCCAGTGAAGGCCGGCGGCGTACGCGCTCGGCACCGAGGGGCTGTAGTTGCTCGTCCCGCGGGCCAGCGTGATGTGTCCCTTCGAGCCGCGCGGCAGGCAGGAGACGTAGCCACGCGCGTAGCCGACCATCGCGGTGGTGATCTTGTGGTTGAGCGCGAAGCGGCCGGAGAAGAGGATCGTTCCGTAGCCGTGCCGCTTGAAGGCGGGCTTGCCGAAGTCGAGGATGACGATGCCCCGCTCGTGCCGGCGCGCCGCCGAGCACCCCTGCGCGGAGAGAACCCAGGGCTTCGCCGTCTGCTCGTAGATCGACAGGGTCGTCCCCTGCTGGCGCTCGACCGACCGGACCGGAGCGTGACGGCGAACCGGGTGCGGCCGGGCCGGACGCCTGTGCGGCTGCGCTGCCGGCCTGTGCTGGACCGCGCGTAGCGCCTTCCCCCACGCCCGGGCAGGCGGCACGAGCCTCGGCATCAAGCTCGGCGTCGAACGACGCTCGGCGTGCGCGGGCGCATGGCTCCTGGCGGAGTTGCCGGCGAGCACGCCGCCGGCGGCGCCGAGGGTGACCGCGAGCGCGGCGGCGACGGAGAAAACGTACCTCTTCAAAAGCACCTTCCTACAGATTTCGAGGGATAAAGCCGCGCCAGAGTAGCGTCGTCTTTCGCGAGTCGCCGTCCCCCGCCCAGGGGACAGGGCTCCGGCGGGCGGGCGCTCTAGACTGGAACTCGTGATCGCCCGCTACTCGCGCCCGGCCATGGCCAGGATCTGGTCGGACGAGGGGAAGCTGGCCACTTGGCTCGAGGTCGAGCAGGCAGCCACCGCCGCGTGGGCCGAGCTGGGCATGGTCCCGGCGGAGGCGGCCGCGCGCATCGCAGAGGCGACGCCGCCGTCCGCCGAGCGGGTGGCAGCGCTCGAGGCAACGCTCCAGCACGACACGGCCGCCTTCGTGGACGCCGTCGCGGAGCAGCTCGGCGAGGAAGGCCGCTGGCTCCATTACGGGCTCACGTCCTCCGACGTCGTCGACACCGCGCTCTCGCTCCAGGTGCGCGAGGCCGGGACGCTGGTCCTGGCCGACCTCGACCGCGCCTTCGTCGCCGTCGCTGCGCGAGCCGAGGAGCACAGGGAGACGCTGCAGATCGGACGGACGCACGGCGTGCACGCCGAGCCGACGACGTTCGGGCTGAAGCTCGCCGGGTGGGCGTTCGAGCTCGCCCGCGGCCGCGAGCGCGTCTCACGTGCGCTCGAGGGAATGCGCGTCGGCAAGCTCTCGGGCGTCGTCGGCACCTACGCGGCGACCGACCCCGAGCTCGAGCGGCTCGCCTGCGAGCGGCTCGGGCTGGAGCCGGCGCCGACGTCGACGCAGATCATCCAGCGCGACCGCCACGCGGAGCTTCTCGCGGCCCTCGCCGTCGTCGCCTCGTCGCTCGATTCGTTCGCGCTCGAGATCCGCCACCTCGCGCGCACCGAGGTGGGTGAGGCGCAGGAGCCGTTCGCCCGCGGCCAGAAGGGCTCGTCGGCGATGCCGCACAAACGGAATCCGGTCGTCGCCGAGCGGATCTGCGGGCTCGCTCGCGTCGTCCGCGCACAGGCGGTCGTCGGCCTCGAGAA
>DASXJG010000196.1:0-18335 GCA_036497525.1 Gaiellaceae bacterium | reverse complement strand
CATGCAGACGCGAGACTCGCTCGGGAGCGCGTGCGAGAGGCGTTCCGCACCGCGCCGCCCGCGCCCGTGCCGCTCGTCGCGGCGGTGTAGCGACCAGTCATTGTCCGGTGAGCATGGTCGCTCCGTCGAAACGAACACGTCTCGTCAAAGAACAGCGTGCTCTGCTGCTTGGTGCCTCAGACATGAGGCAGGCGGCGGCAGCCGCACGCGCCCTTGAGCACGAGCAGGACGTTGATCTCGCTCGTGCACTTGAGACGGCGATGATGGTTTGTTTCATGCGGCCATTCACGAGGAGCGACTTACAGGTTCCAGAGAAGTTCTTTCCCTTGGGCGAGGACGGAGAGCATCTCGAAAACATCAAGGCGCACCGGGACAAGGTCTACGCCCACACGGACACCGAGGCGGGCCGCTGGGCCGAATCCGTCTCGTACACCTTCGAGGGCGACGGCATCACGATGCAGTTTCGCGAGGGCTGGAATGCGATCAACCGGGCAGCGGTGCCCGACTTCGTGGCGCTGTGCAAACGCGTGGAGGACGAGTTCACGCTCGAGGCCGGGGCGATTCAGCTTGTTCTCGATGGTCACGAACCTTCGGATATTTCGTAGGTCCTGAGTCACGAGTCACGCCCTGAGTCACGACCCCTCGGTTTGCAGGGAAGGGTGCATATCGGGCGCACTTCTCGGTGCTTTCGCGCACTGAAGGCCTGAAATGATCCGCCGCATGAAGCGGCAGCCGGGGCGCCTCTTCGCCATGTTTCTCGTGGCCCTCGGCGTTCTCGCGGCCGTCTCCGTCGGGATCGCGTTCCTCTTCGGCGGCAGCTCATCGGGCCAGTCGCAAAGCTCGAACGCGCCGGTGCAGGTGCCGAGGTGGATTCAGCAGGAGCACCTGCCTCAGGCTGCGATCCAGGGCGCCAAGCTGTTCGCGATCTCCGGCTGTACGACCTGCCATACCTACGCCGGTTCGGGCCGGATGAACCTCAACGCGCCGGACTTGAGCGCGATCGGCTCACGGCATCTCGGCCTGGTGTTCGAGATCGCGCACCTCAAATGCCCGTCGTGCGCCACCCCATGGTCGCCGATGCCGGACTACACCGCCCTCGGTGACGCTCGGCTAGGCCGGCTCGCGGTCTTCCTCGAAGACTCGAAGGGCACCCGATAGCCGCGCTCAGTGCCAGCTGACGCTGCAGGATGTGAGGCCAAGGCCGAGTTGGATGTGGTCCCAGCGCGGTCGGGCGATCGGCGAGAATCGACGGGTGCCGCTCTACCTGACCGAAAAGGACGTTACGGAGCTCCTCTCGCCGGCGGATGCCGTCGAGGCGATCGAGGCCTGCTTTCGCCGCATGGCCGCAGGCGAGGTGGAGAACCGGCCGCGGTACCGCTTGCGGCTCGAAGGCGGAGCCCTCGCCGTCATGGCCGCCTCCGACCTCGAGCTCGGCTACGCGGGCGCGAAGGTCTATGCCGGTTTCCCGGACGGGGCGCGCTTCGTCGTCCTCCTCTTCCGCGCCGACGAGCCCGAGCTGGTCGCGGTGCTCGAGGCGGACAAGCTCGGCCAGCTGCGCACCGGCGCTGCGAGCGGAGTCGCCGCGAAGCACCTGGCAAAGAGCGGCGCGCGCAGTCTCGGCGTGATCGGCTGCGGCTGGCAGGCCGAATCGCAGGTCGCGGCGATGCGTGCCGCGCTCCCGGATCTGGAACGCGTCGTCGCGTACTGCCGCACCGAGGAGCACTTACGCGCCTTCAGCGAGGAGCAGGGCGCCGAGCCGGGGGAGAGCTACAGCGATGCCGCCGAGTGCGACGTCGTCGTCACGGTGACCACGTCGCCCGACCCCGTCCTGCGAGGTGAGTGGCTCGAGCCGGGGGCGCTCGTCTGCGCCGTCGGAGCGAACGACGGCCGGCACCGCGAGCTCGACAACGTCGTCCTGGAGCGCGCCGCCTTCGTCTGCTGCGACTCGCTCGACGACGCGAAGGTCGAGTCGGCCGACCTGATCGAGCCCGTCGAGTCGGGCGTCCTCGACTGGCTCGAGGTACACGAGCTGCAGGAGGTGGTCGGCGGCACCGTGTCGGGGCGTCAGTCGGACGAAGACATCGTCGTCTTCAAGTCCAACGGCATCGCCGCCTGGGACGTGGCCGTGGCCGCCGCGGTCGTCGAGCGCGCGCGAGCGGCTGGAGCCGGCACGGAGATGTCATAGTCAGGCTGTGAAGCAGTCCACCGACCGCGGCCGTTTCGCGGAGCGGGTGCTCCACGGAGTCGACTCGAACGGCGACCCCGAGATGGTCGTGATCTGGATCGAGCGCAAGGAAGGCGGCGTCTGGGCGGTCGGCCGCGCCGTCAATCCTGACCGGCGCTCACAGAAAGAGCCCCGGCCCGAGGACTACGTCTTCGAGGGCTACGAGCTAGGCGACTGCCTCCAGGAAGCGAACGAGACGCTCGAGGACGACTTCACCGTCTCGGAGCGCGACGGGCATGGCGAGCACGTGCGGCCGTTCACCCGCGACGAGCTGCTGAAGCCGCTCGAGAAGTGGTTCTTCGGACGGACGTGAAGCTCAGCTTCGGCTTCACGCCGTGCCCGAACGACGCCTTTGCCTTTCACGCGCTCGTGCACGGCCTCGTGCCCGCGCCGTTCGACGTCGAGCCAATCCTTCTCGACATCGAGGAGCTGAACCGGCGGGCGGGCAAAGGCGAGCTGCAGCTGACGAAGCTCAGCTTCGGCGCGGCCGCGGCGGCGGGCGACCGATACCGGCTGCTCCGGAGCGGCGCCGCCCTCGGCCGGGGCGTGGGCCCGCTCGTCGTCGCGCGCGAGCAAAGCTCGCTGGAGGACGTCGCCGCCGGACGGGTTGCCGTGCCCGGGCGGGAGACGACGGCGTTCGCGCTCCTGCGCCTTGCCGCGCCGGCCCTCGGGGAGGCGGTCGAGATTCGCTACGACCGGATCCTGGACGCGGTCGTCGACGGCGAGGTGGACGCGGGCCTGATCATCCACGAGAGCCGTTTCACCTACCGCGAGCACGGCCTCGTCTCCGTCGCCGATCTGGGCGAGTGGTGGGAGGGCGACACCGGCCTGCCCGTTCCGCTCGCGGGCATCTTTGCGCGCGACGACCTCGAGCCGGGGCTCGTCGACGAGGCCGAGTCCGCGATCCGCGCTTCCGTCGAGTACGCCTTCGCGCACCCGGAGGCGAGCCGCGACTACGTGCGCTCGCTCGCGCACGAGCTCTCCGACGAGGTCTGCTCCGCGCACATCGCGCTCTACGTCAACGAGCACAGCGTCGACATCGGCGACGAGGGGCTCGCGGCGATCGATCGGCTGATCGGTAGGACCACCGCGGCTGCCTAGACTGGCCGCGTGGCGAAGGCGGTCGTTCTTTCCGCGGTCCGCACCCCGATCGGCCGCTACGGCGGCGCGCTCGCGGGCGTGCGGCCGGACGATCTCGCGGCGATCGTGATCCGCGAGGCGGTGGCGCGCGCGAACGTCCCGACCGAGCAGATCGAAGACGTCTGGTTCGGCGCGGCCAACCAGGCAGGCGAGGACAACCGCAACGTCGCTCGGATGTCGGCGCTCCTCGCGGGCCTTCCGGAGTCGGCGGCGGGGGTGACGGTCAACCGCCTGTGCGCGTCAGGCCTGGCCGCGGTCATCGGCGCGTGCCATTCCGTGATCGCGGGCGACGGCGACCTCTTCGTTGCCGGCGGCGAGGAGTCGATGAGCAGGGCGCCGTTCGTGACGCCGAAAGCCGAGAAGCCGTTCGAGCGCGGCGACCGGCCGCTCTACGACACGACACTCGGCTGGCGCTTCACGAACCCGAAGCTCGAGGAGCTGTTCCCGCCGGAGTCGATGGGCGAGACGGGCGAGAACGTCGCCGAGCGGTGGGGCGTGTCCCGGGAGGACCAGGACGGGTTCGCGCTCGAGTCGCAGCGACGGTGGGCGGCCGCCGACGAGGCGGGCCGCTTCGCCGACGAGCTAGTCGCGGTGGGCGACGTGACGCGCGACGAGCATCCGCGTCCCGACACGACTGCCGACAAGCTTGCGGCGCTCAAGCCCGCGTTCCGCGAGGGCGGCACGGTGACGGCCGGCAATGCGTCGGGGATCAACGACGGCGCCGCGGCACTCGTGATCGCCTCGGAGGAGAAGGCGCGAGAGCTCGGCGTCGAGCCGCTCGGAGCGTTCGTCGGCAGCGCGGTGGCGGGTGTCGATCCGCGCGTGATGGGCATCGGCCCGATCCCGGCGGTGCGCAAGCTGCTCGACCGCACCGGCGTCCCGGTCGAGGAGATCGACCTGGTGGAGCTGAACGAAGCGTTTGCGTCGCAGAGTCTCGTCGTGATCCGGAAGCTGGGCCTCGACCCGGCGAAGGTGAACGTCAACGGAGGCGCGATCGCGCTCGGTCATCCGCTCGGGATGACCGGCGCCCGGCTCGTCGTCTCGCTGCTCCACGAGCTCCGGCGCCGCGAAGGCCGCTATGGCCTCGCCACGTTGTGCGTCGGCGTCGGCCAGGGCCAAGCAGCGCTGTTCGAGCGCGCCGCTTAGCCGACGGGCGGGCGGATGTAGATCACGCCCTCGTGCTGGATCGGCACGAACGGCGCGCCGACGCTGAAGACGACGCCCTCGACCTGGTGGAAGAGCTCGCCGTCGCCCTCGCCGACCGGGACGACGATGCCGACCTCATCCTCTGGCTCAGCGTCGAGGCCCTCGCCGCGCAGCGCATGGAGCAACCGGTCGCGGTCGGGGATTCGTGCTGCCTCGACGCGGACTGTGGCCGACATGTCGTCTCCTCTCGTCATGGTCTCGGATCCGAAATCTACCTCACTGGACGGCGCGACAAACGCCGCCGCCGTGACGACCGGTGGCAGCCACTGTTACGGCTTGGTACTAGCCCTTGCGCAGTGAGAGTGCCGCGCCCGCGGCCAACAGGACGATCCCGAGGACGCGTGGCCAGTGGAGCGCGATCTTCTCGCTGCCGAACAGGCCCCAGCGGTCGATCGCCGCGCCCATCACGAGCTGGCCCGCGATGAGGATCCCGACCGTCGCTGCGACGCCGATCCGCGGCCCGGCGTACGTGATCGAGAGGACGATGATCAGCCCCATCACGCCGCCGAGCAGCATCCACCACGGCTGGTGGATGGCACGCTCGAAGCCGCGCACGCTGTGATGCGCGAGGACGAGGATCACGAACGCGAGCGCGGCCGTCACCGCCGTCGAGAACGCGAGCGCCTCGAGCACGCCGATGCGCTCCCCGAGCCGCGACATCAACGCGACCTGCACAGCGCCCGCCAGTCCGGCGGCTACCGCAAGTCCCGTCGCCAGTCCGCTGCCCGACACGGCGGTGAACGCTACCCGCCGTCCGAGAGGGCAAGGGCGAGCCACGCCTCGGCCTCGCGGTAGAGGCTCGGGTTGTTCTCCGGCGTGTAGTAGCTCAGCGCCGCGACCGCCTGGGAGACGACCCAGCCCCGGGCTCGCTCCCACGTCGCGTCGTCCGTCGGCAACGCCTCGCGGAACGCGTCGCGGGCTGCCGCCGAATGGAGCTTCCAGGCGACCATCACGTCGCATGCCGGGTCGCCGACACCCATCGAGCCCCAGTCGATCACGCCGCTGATCCGGCCGTTACGGACCAGCCAGTTGCGACAGTCGAGGTCGCCGTGATGCCAGACCGGCGGGCTGTCCCACGGCGCCGCCGAAAGCGCACGCTGCCACGCTTCCCACGCTCTCGGGTCGCCGTCGAAGCGCGCCCACCAGTACCGCATCTGCTCGTCGCGCACCGCGAGCGGGATGCCCCGTCCCGCCGGCGCGCCGCTCGGATCGACGTGCCGCAGGGCCAGGACGAGCACCGCTAGGTCCCGGGCCGCCTGCAAGGCGTCGAGCTCATCGACCCCCACGACCTCGCCGTCCACCCAGGTATGGATCTCCCAGAACCAGGGATAGTCCGCGCCGGGCCGCCCCTGCGCGACCGGTACGGGAACCTCGACCGGCAGCCGCGACGCGAGCTTCGGCAGCCACTCGAGCTCGACGCTGCCCGGCTCGGCCGGCCCCTCCCGGCGCGGCAGCCTCACCGAGAAGTCGTCGCCGAGCCGGAAGATCGCGTTGACGGTTCCGCTCGGCTCGATCCGCTGCAGCGGCAGCTCCTGCCACTCCGGGAACTGCTCGGCGAGGAGGCGCCGGACGAGCGCCTCGTCCAGCTCGAGCTCGTCGGCGTGCATCCTCGTCATCGTCCGACTCGCGTCAGGTAGGCGGCGAGGTCGAGCGGGTTCGGCCTCGTGCGCTGCCGAGTCGGCGGCTCGCCGGCCACGGGCTGGTAGCCGGCGAACTCCGTCTCGAGCACACCCTCGCCCCCGGTCAGACCGGGGAGCCCGCGGCGGAGCTCCTGGACACGGGAGGCCGGCAGCGCCGTCTCCAGCACCGTGAGCTCGCCGCGAGACGACGGCGTGGCTCCACCCGCGCCGAGTCGGCCGAGTGCGGCGAGCACCGCACCGACCGCGGCGGTCGGCACCTCGGCCGCGATCCGGAAGACCGGCTCGCAGACCGTCGAACCGCCTTGTCGCAGCGCTTGCACGAGCACCAGCGGCGTCAGCTTCTGGAGATCGCGTGCCGTCGGCATCGGGCCGCGCCGCGACGGCGGGCCGTCGGCGAGGCTGTAGCCGATCTTCGTCATCGTTACCACGCAGTCGGTCACCTGCCAGCCGTGGAGGCCCTCCTCGAGCGCGAGGTGGACGAACTCGTCCATGTGCTCCGCGAAGCTGTCGAAGGTCTTGAAGACGTAGAGCAGCGCGTCGCGCGGGTCGACGTCGAACCGCATCTCGACTCCCGACCCCGGCTCGGCGGCATCGAGCCGTAGACCGAGGTCGGCGTGGAACGGGTTCGACGGCGTGTTGAGGATCTCGACCGCCTCGCCGCTTGCCGTCGGCCGCTCGACGCAGATCGTGGTCGTCTCGCGGAACTCGACCTCGAGCCCGTACTCGTTGGCGAGCGTCGCCTCGATCACCTCCCGTTGCACCTCGCCGTAGAGCGACACCGAGATCTCCCCGCGGGTGTCGTCCTGTCTGATGTCGATCAGCGGGTCCTGCTCCGCGAGTTGCCCGAGCGCGACCCGCAGCCGCTGCCCGTCGGCGGCATCGGCCGCCGCGACCACTGCCTCGAGCGTCGGCGGCGCGAAGTGATGCTCGACGCCGCTGCGAGCCTCGCCGAGCCAGTCGCCGATCCGGACCTCCGCCAGGCCCCAGAGCCTCGCGATCTCGCCGGCCTGCGCCTCGTCGCGCTGCACCGCATCGCCGTCTGCGAAGACGCGCAGCGCGGTCACCTTGCCCGCGTCCACACGGTCGCGCACGTGCACCGTCCCGGAGAAGAGACGCGTGTAGGCGATCCTGTCGCCGCCGGTGCCGCGTTCGATCTTGAAGACGAGGGCCGAGAGCGGGCCCTCGCCGTCGCCGTCCCGCGCCGGCAGCAGGTGTGCGATCCCGTCCATCACCTCGTGCACGCCGGCGCCGGTGAGCGCCGAGCCGAAGAAGACCGGGTGCACTGCCCCCGCTCTCGCCCGCTCGGCCAGCTCGGCGTCGGCCGGGCCGAACGGAGCGAACTCCGCCGAGCGCGTCCCGAGCCCGGCGGCCGAGCCCATCGGCACGACCTCCGGCGCCAGCCGCTGCTCGATCGCGTCGAGCACGCCCTCCGGATCCGCCCCGGGCCGGTCGATCTTGTTCACGAACAGCAGCGTCGGGATGTGCAGCCGCTGCAGAGCGCGCCAGAGGATCCGTGTCTGCGGCTGGACGCCTTCCACTGCGGAGATGACGAGCACCGAGCCGTCGAGCACGCTCAGCACCCGCTCCACCTCGGCGATGAAGTCCGGGTGGCCTGGCGTGTCGATCAGGTTGACGGTGACGCCGTCGATCGGGAACGAGACGACGGCGGACTTGATCGTGATCCCCCGCTGCTGCTCGAGCGCCAGCGAGTCGGTCTGCGTCGTCCCCTTGTCGACGCTGCCGACCTCCTCGATCACGCCGGCGGCGTGCAGCAGCCGCTCGGTGAGAGTTGTCTTACCGGCGTCTACATGCGCCAGGATCCCAAGATTGAGCGTTTTGCGTTGCAAGCGTCCAAACCTCCAAGTAGGTCATTGCTCCGGCCTCCTCGATTGATCTGAACGCTGCGCGCACGACGCCTCCTGGTCGATCCGACTGGCGCTTGCCAGAGAGAGAATAGTCGGCGGCATGCCGATCTTCCAGCCCGAGCTCGAGACGCTGCCCCGGGCGAAGCTCGAGCAGCTCCAGCGCGAGCGGCTGCGGGAGCGGTTCGGCGTCGAGCCCGAGGCGCTGGCAGACCAGCCGTTCCGGGTCAAGTCGGAGCTGCGCGACGCGTATCCGTTCGGCTTGCTCCAGGTGCCGCTCGAGGAGTGCGTCCGCATCCACGCCTCCTCCGGCACGCGCGGCAAGGCGACGATCGTCGCCTACACGCGAGGCGACATCGCCGCCTGGGCGGACTGCTGCGCGCGGGCGCTGGCGGCCGCCGGTGCCGGCCCCGGCACGGTCGTCCACGTCGCCTACGGCTACGGCCTCTTCACCGGCGGCCTCGGCGTGCACTACGGAGCCGAGCGCCTCGGCTGCACCGTCGTGCCGGCGTCGGGCGGGAACACGCCGCGCCAGGCGCAGCTGCTCGAGGATCTGGGCGCGGAGATCCTCTGCTGCACGCCGAGCTACGCGCTTGCGATCGCCGACCACGTCTCCGAGCCCGCGCGTCTCCGCCTTCGCGCCGGCGTCTTCGGAGCGGAGCCGTGGACGGAGGGGCTGCGCGAGGCGGTCGAGCAGGCGCTCGGGCTGACGGCGCTCGACATCTACGGGCTGTCCGAGGTGATGGGGCCGGGCGTCTCCGCCGAGTGCATCGAGGGCCGCGACGGCGCGCACGTGAACGAGGACCACTTCCTCGTCGAGGTCGTCGACCCCGAGTCCGGCGAACCGTTGTCGGACGGAGAGGTCGGCGAGCTCGTCTTCACGACCCTGACGAAGGAGGCCTTGCCGCTGCTCCGCTACCGCACCGGCGACCTCGCCTCGCTCACGCACGAGCCTTGTGCGTGCGGCCGCACCTTTGCGCGGATGTCCCGCGTCGTCGGCCGCACCGACGACATGCTGATCATCCGCGGCGTCAACGTCTTCCCGAGCGAGATCGAGCGCGCGCTTCTCAGCGTCCCGGAGCTCGCGCCGCACTACCAGCTCGTCGTCGAGCGCCCGGGACACCTCGACGAGCTGACGGTGCAGGTGGAGGGGACGGTCGACCCCGTCCTCGTGCGCGAGGAGCTCAGCCGGGCGCTCGGATTGACGGCGCGCGTCGAGGTCGTCCGGCCGGGGTCGGTCCCTCGGAGCGAGGGCAAGGCGCTCCGGGTCGTCGACCGCCGCGATGCGTAACCGCGGCGGTCGATTCGTCGTTCGAACGACGGATGAGCGAGCAGACGGACCGCCCCGGGAACGAGATCAGCGGCTGGCCGCCGCCCTCACCCGAGGTCCTGCGGGAGCTCGAGCCTCCCGCGCTCGTGCGGTCGGATTCCGAGCCGGCGGCTAACTGGCCCCTTCGTCCGACTGCCAGAGGCTGAACGCGTTCCCCTCGGTGTCGCGGCAGCCGGCGAACCAGCCGTAGCCCTGCACCGGCATCTTCTCCTCCGCCTCGCCGCCCAGCTCCCGCACCTTGGCGATCGTCGCTTCGATGTCGTCGGTGTCGAAGTAGACCCGGAGGTTGCCCGTCTCGTCCGAGGCGAAGATCGCGCCGCCCTGGTCCTCTCCGGTGCGGAACATCCGGTAGTCCATCTCGGGCGACATCGGCGGACCTACCTCCCAGCCGAAAACGCCGCTCCAGAATCCCTGTGCCCGGTCGGCGTCGGTCGCACCGATCTCGACGTGTACGAGCTTTCCCGCCATCGCTCCTCCTCGTCCTCGGGATATCGTCCCTCCGCCAGCGACTGGGGAGGAAACCGTGTACCGGATCGTCATTCTCTATGAAGAGGCGCCCGACTCAGAGGGGTATGCGGACCACGTCGAACGCTTCTGCCAGCCACCGAACGGTGTCTTCCGGCACGGGCGCATCACGGCTGCACCGGTGGGTGACGCGCATGGGTACTACGCCGAGTTCGAGTTCGCCGACAAGCAGGCGTTCGACGAGTTCGCGCGCAGCGAGCAGTTCACCGGCGCGGGCCGCGACGTGATGGAGCGCGGCTGGAAGTTGTCGTCCGTCGAGTTCGTCGAGCTGGCCTAGGCATGGCCGAGGTCGAGGTCGGGCACGACGGCGCGGTCCAGACGATCACGCTCAACCGGCCGGACAAGCTCAACGCGTTCACGCAGGCGCTGCACGCGGAGTTGCACGAGGCCCTCGAGGAGGCGCGCGACCCGGCTGTGCGTGCCGTCGTGATCACCGGAGCGGGCCGCGGCTTCTCGGCCGGGCAGGACCTGACGGCGTTCGGCGAGTCGGGAGACGTCGCGGCGATGCTCCGCGCGACCTACCACGTGAACGTGCTCGCGATCCGCTCGCTCGAGAAGCCCGTCATCGCCGGTGTGAACGGCGTTTGCGCAGGGGCCGGGTTGTCGCTCGCGTGCGCCTGCGATCTCCGGGTAGCGTCCGACGCCGCGTTCTTCGTCCCCGGCTTCGTCGGGATCGGCCTGATCCCCGACGCCGGCGGCACGTTCTTCCTCCAGCGGCTCCTCGGGACGCCGCGCGCCTTCGAGTGGATGACCTCGAACCGGCGGCTGACGGCGGCCGAGGCCTACGAGTGGGGGCTCGTCTCGGAAGTGGCGGAGGCGGGCTCGTTCCCGGCGCGGCTGGCCGAGCGGGCGGCCGCGCTCGCCGCCGGCCCCACCTACGCGATCGCCGCGACGAAGAAGCTCTACGACCAGGCGGCGACCGCGACGCTCGAGGAGCAGCTCGAACGCGAGGCGGAGGCGCAGGCGCAGGCGGCGCAGACGGCGGATTTCCGAGAGGGCGTAGCCGCGTTCGGCGAGAAGCGCGATCCTCGGTTCCAGGGCCGCTAGGACCGGGAGCCGAGCAGCTCGAGCACCTCGCCGTCGTCGGGGAAGCGTCCGAGCTCCTGCTTCGAGAAGACCGTCTCGCCGTCCGCGACGACGTCGTACTGGCTCTTCTCTCCCTCGCGGGCGGACGCGTCGTAGCCCTGCTCGGTCAGCTCGGCCGCGAGACTCGCGGCCCGTTTGTCGTAGCCGCCTCAGACCGGGCAGTAGAAGATCTCGACCCTCATCGAACGGATCGTATTCGTGACGCCGGGGGCTACGCGGCGGGCTGCAGGCGGGCGCGCACGCCTGCCTCGATCCGACTCGCCAGATCCGGGTGCTCCTGCTGGAGCTGCCGGAACTCGGTCCCGAAGAGGACGAGGAGCCGGGACGGCGAGGTGGTCGTGACCGTCGCAGTGCGGACACCGTCGCCGAGGATGGCGAGCTCGCCGAAGAAGTCGCCGGGCCCGAGCGTGTTCGCCTCGACGCCGTCGACGGTGACGGTCGCGGTTCCGTCGCTCAGGATGAAGAACGAGTAGCCCGACGCGCCCTCGCCGGTCAGGTTCACGCCCGGGCTCGCGTCCTGCACCTCGAACCACGGCGCGATCTTCGCGAGCTCCTCCGGGTCGAGGTCGTCGAGAAGCGCGATGCCGGCGAGGTCCCATGTGCTGGCATCGGCCATTGCGCCGCACCCTAACCACCTCGCCAGGGCGCTTCCAGGTTCGTCACCGGACTGTTACCGGCGCCCCGGTGCGATACTCGCCGGCATGGAGGACGACGATCTCCGGCGGCTCGAGGCGCTCGGCTCCAAGATCCCGTTCGCGGCCGGCAAGGTGCTGATCGAACGGGGCAAGCCCGGGACGGGGCTGTTCGTGCTGCTGGATGGGACGCTCGTCGTGGAGGCGCCGGAAGGCACCCGCACGTTCGGCCCGGGCGCCGTGATCGGCGAGCGGGCGCTCCTCTCGGCGGACGGAAGGCGCACCGCAAGAGTTCTCGCCCTGACGGACGGCGTCGTGGTGGCCGTCGAGCGGGCGGAGATCGACCGGCTCTGTGCCGAGGACGCGGCTTTCGCCGCGCGGCTCGCCGAGAATTAGCCCGCCGCATAGCAGGTTTGCTATGACTTCGGGCGTGGCGAGGATCAGCTACGACGAGGAAACCGCTGCGGCGTACAAGGCCGCCCGCGAGATCCCGCGCGAAGGCCTTTCGGAATGGCGCGAGGCGGTGCGGCGCCACCTGCGCCCCTCGCCGGGGATGACCCTGGTCGACATCGGCGCCGGGACGGGCCAGTTCGCCGCTGCTTTCAGCGACTGGTTCGGCCTCGGCGTCCTCGCGGTCGAGCCGTCGTCCGCGATGCGCGAACAGATCCCACGGATGCCCGCGATCCAGGCGCTCGAGGGCGATGCGGGCGCTCTACCACTGCCGGCCGAGTCGGCAGACGCGGCCTGGCTCTCCCTCGCGATTCAGCACATCCCGGACCTGGAAGCAGCGGCGCACGAGATACGACGCGTACTCCGCCCCGGCGCTCCCGTCCTAATCCGCGGAGGCATCTCGGGGACGAACTACGAGGGAATCGAGAACATCCGCTGGTTTCCCGAGACCGCTCGGATGGTCGACACCTTCCCCACCCTCACGGAGGTGCGCGAGGCGTTCGCGGCCGCTGGATTCCACCGGGAGGCTCTCGAGCAGGTTCGCGAGACGTACCCGGCCTCGCTCGCGGACTACCTCGGCGAAGTGGACACGCTCCGGCTCGCCGACACGACGCTGCGCAGTCTCTCGGAGGAGGAGTTCCTGCGAGGCAAGGAACGTCTCCGCCGTGCCGTGGACTCCGGGAACCGGGAAGCCAGGAGCAACTGGCTCGACCTGCTGGTCTTGCGCTAGATCGTCTTGAACTGCTCGAACGGCTGGCGGCAGCTGTCGCAGTAGCGGAGCGAGCGGCACGGCGTCGGGCCGAAGATGTTCTCGAGCCGCGTCTGCGTCGAGCCGCAGTACGGGCAGCGGAAGACGTTTGATTGCAGCTGGACCAGCTTCGGCGCGGACGCCTCTCGTGGCGCCGGCGGCGCGAACCCCGCCTCGCGGAGCTTCTCGCGGCCGGCCGGCGTGATCCGGTCGGTCGACCACGAGTCGTCGCTGATCACCGCGACCTCCGGTTCGGCGCCCAGCTCGGCGACCTTCTTCTCCATCGCGCGCTTCATCACCTCGAGCGCGGGGCAGCCGAGGAAGGTCGGCGTGAACTCGATCCGGACGTGTCCCTCTCGGACATCGACCGAACGGATGACGCCGAGGTCGACGAGCGAGATGACGGGGATCTCGGGGTCGGGGATCTCCTCGAGCGCCTTCCAGACCTGCGGCTCGGTCAGTCCAGATCCGCCGGCCATTCCGGATGCTCCAGATGCTCGAAGGCCCGCTCGACCAGCGCGCGGGTCGCATCGCCCGAGCGCAACGGCTCAGGCAAGGCGCTGCGGGTGAAGAAGCGCGCGGCGTCCGTCTCCGACACCAACGGTCGCTGGTCGTCGCCGAGGAGCTCGCAGAGGACGATCGCCTTCCAGATGTGCCAGGCGTGCGGCTCGTAGTCGTGCCGGTCGCGGTCGAGCAGGGCGAGCAGCTTGACGGCGCGCGTCTCGTAGCCCGACTCCTCGAGCACCTCGCGGACGGCGGCCTCGGTCGGACTTTCGCCGACGTCGACCCAGCCGCCGGGGAGGCTCCAAGCGCCCTCCTCGCGAACGAGCAGGATCGTGTCGCCGCGGAACACGACGCCCCGCACGTCGAGCTTCGGCGTCGCCTGGCCGGTCTCGAGAGCGAGGAGTTCGTCGACCGGCGCGACCTCGCCGTCCGCCGCGAACATCTCGGCGGCGACCTGCCGTACCTGCGCGTAGCGCTCGCGGTCGTAGATGTGCGTCTGGGGGTACGCGACCCCGGTCTGCGCAATCGCCTGCAGCCGGCGAGCCCAGTCGAGTAGCTTCGGAACGGGCTTCGTCTGCTCGGTCACCATTGCGCTCCGGCCGGCGCGGAGCGCCGCACGATGGTCATCTCCTCCCAGAGCGGCGCGAGCTCGTCGGTGTGCGAGCCGCGCTCGACCACGTCGACCTCGGCGAGGCCGACGCGCTCGACGAGCTCGCCGCGCAGCTCCCCCGGCACGACGCCGAGCGCGTACGGCCACAGCTCCTCCACCGCCGCCCGGAAGCGCGGCTCGTCGCGCAGCCGGTCGTGCCACATCTCGGCGTGCATGCGGTGGTACGCCTCCTCGCGGTCGATCTTCGCCGCGAGCCCGGCGACCGTCGGGTCGGGATCGTCCTTCAGCGCCGTGACCCGAATCTCGTCGGCCACCTCGTAGAGCCAGCGCCGCGCGATCGTGTGCGCCCATTCGAGCAGGTGCAGCTCGACGAGCGGCGCGCAGGCGTACTCCTCCGGCTTGCGGTCGAAAGCGAGCGCATCCGGATCCTCGGAGAGCAGTTGGTAGACCGCGCGCGCGTGCCCGATCTCGTTCTGCGCGATCGAGGAGAAGGCGACGTCCTCCTCGAGCATCGGCGCGATCCCCGTCCACTCGGAGTCGCGCCAGCCGACGATCAGCTCGTCGTCAGCGATCCCCAGCAGTGCCTGCTCGTTCACGAGCCTCCTTCAATCGCGCCTTGATCGAGTAGCCGTCGACGCGGCGGTACTTGAGGTCGAATTCGTCGGCCCAGTGCTCGACGTCGCGGATCGCGTCGCGCGGGACGAGCCAGAGCGCGACCGACTCGCCGCGGCGGCCGTACTGCTCGCGCGCCCACGCCTCCGCGAAGTCGGCGTCGGGCGCCTCGACAGAGCCGGCGTGCTCGAACGGCTGCCCCCGTCGCTCCTGGCGGAAAACCTCGTAGATCACGCCGCGAGAACCACGTCGCGCACCCACTGCTCCTGCTCGAGGAAGCGGCGTCGGAGGGCGAGCCGCTCCTCGGTCTTCGGTCCGTGCCCGGTGACGACGTGCTTGAGCTCGTCCCAGTCGGGCTCGCTGAACTCCCAGACGCCGTCGTCGCGCTTGCGCAGCTTCGAATCCGGCACCGTGAGCCCGAGCTCCCAGATCTGGGGCACGTAGCCGTCGAGGAATTGCTGCCGCGCCTCGCCGTTACCCTGCGACTTGATCCGCCACTGGTACATCGGGTCCTCGTCGGATGGGATCGGGTTGCCGTGGAACTGCATGAGCGGGGCCCACCAGCGGTTCAGGGCCTCTTGCACGAGCTCGAACTGCTCGGGCGTGCCGGTGACCATGGCGAGGATGACGTCGCGGCCGTGGAGGATGTGGAACGACTCCTCCCAGCAGATCTTCTTCATGATCCGCGCGTACGGCGCGTACGAGCACTTGAGCAGCGCCTTCTGGCTGATGATCGCGGCCGCGTCCACGAGCCAGGCGATGACGCCGACGTCCCCCCACGTCTTGGTGGGGTAATGGAAGACGTTGTGGAACTTGGCCTTGCCGTCCACGAGATCGGCGAGGCACTGCTCGCGCGGCTTGCCGAGATCCTCGACGACGCGATAGATCAGTTGAGAGTGGCCGACCTCGTCCTGCACCTTCGCCGTCAGCGCGAGCTTGCGCTCGAGCGTCGGGGCACGGAGGATCCATTCACGCTCGGGCAGGACGCCCATGAGCTCGGAGTTGCCGTGCATCTCGATGAACTTGATCAGCAGGCGGCGGTACTCGTCCGGCATCCAGTCGGTCGTCTCGACCTGCCCGCCGGCCTGGACGTACTCGAGAAATGCCTGCTCATCCCGGGGAATCTCGACGGCTGCCACGCAGCACCACCTTCCGAACGATCGTTAGTTTTCCTATCTTAGATGTCCGCCCGCCGACATGAGTTAACCCGCGCAGCTGCGAGGCTCTTCGCGGAGAAGGGCTACCACGGCACGTCTATCGGCGACCTCGCCGAGGCGATGGGCGTTCAGAAGGGCTCGGTCTACGCGCACATCGAGTCGAAGGCCGACCTGCTCTGGGAGGTAGCCAGTGAGGGAGCCGCGGCCTTCCACGCCGCGCTCGACTCGGTTCCGGACGAGGGGCCGGTCGTCGAGCGGATCCGGGCCGCTCTGCGCGCACATCTCCGCGTCGTCGTCGAGCAGCTGGACGTCGCGACCGTCTTCGTGCGCGAGTGGCGCTACCTCCAGGGCGAGCGGCGGGAGGAGTTCGTCGCCGAGCGGCGCCGCTACGAGGAGCGGTTCCGCGCGCTCTTCCGCGAGGGCCGCGAGCTCGGCGAGCTCCGCACCGACCTCGACGACGCGACGGCCGCACTGCTCGCCCTCTCGGCCGCGAACTGGGCGTACACGTGGCTGCGCCCCGGTACGGACACCGACGAGCTGGCCGACCGTTTCACGGCGCTCCTGCTCGACGGGATGCGCGGCTACGCCTCGCGCCAATAGGCGTTTCCGAAATCCGCTGAGCGGGTATGGCTCCTCGCTTTCTTTGTCCAGTGAGGGCTTCCACTCGGGAGGGGATTCATGAAGCGGATGCGGCTGCTTCTCTTCGGCGTCGCCGTGCTCTTGGTCGCGGGCGGTGCGCTCGCCTTTGTCACCGTCGGAAACAGCTCGGAGCCGGCCAGCCAGGACGTGACGGTGCCGGCCGCCGGCTCGAGCACTGCGGTTCAGTGGACCGGGACCATCCCGGCCAACGCGAACCCGACTAGTGACTGTTCGCAGGCGACCGGGACGGTCCTCAACGACAGCCACGGCATCACGATCCACGTCCCCTCCACGGGGTACTCGGGGCTCAAGACGACGTTCACGTTCCAGATCTCGTGGACGCCGGCGAACCCGTCCGGAGATGAGACGCTGAACGACGAGATCCTCACCGTCGTCAGCAAGGACGGCGACGAGGCGGACCAGACCGAGACGCGGGAAATCGGCTCGAGCGACGGCGGCGACACGAAGGAGACCGTGGCCGCGATCAACCTCGCACCTGGCGACTACACCGCGATGGCCTGCGGCTTCGTGAACTCGGTACCGCAGCCGTACACCGGAACCCTGACCGTCAGCTCCGTCACGCAGACCAGCTCGACCGTGAAGTCGAGCTCGGCGCAGGGCCTCGCGTTCTCGGCGGCCGTCCCGGCCGATCCGCAGCGCGACGAGGCGGAGCCGCTGATCGTCTCCGACAAGGCGGGTCTGCTCTACACGTGCGGGCCGACCGGATTCTCGAACGCGGCCGACTACGCGCAGGTCTCGACCGACGGCGGCGACCAGTTCCATCTGCTCGGCAATCCCCCGCGTGGTCAGCAGTCCGACGGCGGCGGCGGTGACTGCGTCGTCGCGAACGGCGAGACGCCGAACGCGCAGGGCAACTACTCGTACGCGTACGCGGGCCTCGGCGCATTGAGCGGCTTCTCGACGTCCACGTCGGCCGACAACGGGCACACCCTCGTCTCGGCGGGCGCCGACACGACCGGCGGTGTCACGACGAACGGGGCCCTCGCCGACCGGCAGTGGGCGACGTTCACCGACGACCACACAGTGCTGCTCACCTACAACCAGACGGAGCCGCACAACGCCGTGGTCATCAAGTCCACCGACGGAGGGCTCACGTACTCCGGAGCAGCGGCGATCGCCGCCCCCGACGCCGACTTCCCGGGACCGATGCACTGGATCCCGTCCTTGCACACGGCTGTCATGGCGTGGACCAAGGGCGAGCAGGTGAACCTCGCGATCTCGCAGGACGAGGGCGACACCTGGACCGACTGCGTCGTCGCGAAGGGCAGCACGGTCGCCGGCGGCACCGCGGGCTTTGCGACCGCGGACGTCGACAGTGCCGGCAACGTCTATGTCGCCTGGGCGGACTCGGCCGCCTACCACACGTATCTCTCGTCGTTGCACGCGGCCGACGTGACGAAGTGCAACCAGTCGATCACGGACGTCGAGAACACGTCCGACGGCGAGCCGACCGTCCAGCCGGGCTTCACCGCGCCGGTGCAGATGGATCGTGACGCCGTGCAGACGACCGTGTTCCCGTGGGTCGCCGCCGGCGGCGCACCGGGCCGTGTCGCGGTCGCTTTCTACGGCTCCACGCAGGACGGCGACCCGAACACGTCTGCGTTCAAGGGGGCATGGGACGTCTACGTCAGTCAGACGACGAACGCCTTCGCCACTACCACTGCGCCGAGCGTCGGCCAGGTGAAGGCGACGACGCACCCATTCCACTACGACTCGATCTGCCTCAACGGGCTCGGGTGCGACATCAGTGGCGGCGACCGCTCGCTCGCCGACTTCTTCGCGATCACCTACAACCGCAAGAACGGGAAGCTGTCCGTCGTCTTCAACCGCGGGAACAAGAGGCCGGACGACGCCGCGGGCTATGTCGCGACTCCGATGGTCGTGACCCAGATCGCGGGCCCGTCGAACGGCGGCACGACGCTCAAGGCGCCGGCCAACCGGGCGGTCGT
>DASXJG010000195.1:0-11987 GCA_036497525.1 Gaiellaceae bacterium | reverse complement strand
GTGCTCCCCCGTTGCATCGCCGAGAAGCTCGACCTGCCGGCCGAGTCGAGCGCGACGACCTCGCCGTCGACGACCGCGTCCGGCGTGCGGAGCGCCTGCACGAGCTCCTTCGCCACGACCGCGAACCGCTCCGTCAGGTCGTTCCCATTCCGGGAGAGGAGCTTCGCCTCGCCGCCGCGGACGTAGCCGACGGCGCGATAGCCGTCCCACTTCGGCTCGAACTCCCAGCCTTCTCCCTTCGGCAGCTTCTCGGTGAGTGTCGCCAGCATCGGCCGGTACGTACGCGGCGCCTGCACCCCGGACGCCGTCCCGTCCTCGCGCTTGCGGAGGATGAGCCAGTTCTTCTCGTCGCCGGAGAGGTGCGCCGGGACGAGCGCCCACGTCCCGTCGAGCCGCTTGCCGTGCAACCGCACCGTGAGCCCGCCGTCCTTCTTCTCCTCGAGCAGCTCGTAGGTCCCGTGGTCCCAGATCTCGACGGTCCCCGCGCCGTAGTTCCCCTTCGGGATCTCGCCCTCGAAGCTTCCGTACTCGAGCGGGTGGTCCTCGACGTGAACCGCGAGATGCTGCTCGCCGGGCTCGAGGGGGACGCCCTTCGGAACCGCCCAGGAGGCGAGGACGCCGTCGCGCTCGAGGCGGAAGTCGTAGTGCAATCGCCGGGCGTCGTGCCGCTGCACCACGAAGATCGGATCCTTGCGGCGAGCCGAGGCGCGCTTTGCTTTCGGGCCTCGGCCTGACGTCGTCGGCTTGGTCGACGACGCTTCCAGCCCCGGTTCGGGGGTCCGTTTCCGGTCTCGCTTGCGCTCGTATTCCGAGAGCTTCTTGCTCACGTTTGCCGGTCTCGAGTCGTATTCCTACGGTTCACACAACGCATACATAGCGGGGATAAGCCTGTGGACGGTGTGGACAGCGCCTCGCGAGACTGGCTCCGAATATGCGCAAATCTACTCCAACTTGTACTAGGCGTAGACGCCGAGAGAGCGGAAGCGTGCGCGTCGGCGTCGGCGCAGATCGTCGCCGGAAATCCCGTCGAGGTCCGCAAGCGCACCGCGGATCGCCTCCCCGAGGAGACGCGCGGCCAGGTCCGGATCGATGTGCGCGCCGCCCACCGGCTCGGGCACGACCTCGTCGATCACGCCGAGCTCGAGGCAGTGGACGGCGTCGGGACGGAAGGCGGCCGCGGCCTTCTTCGCCTGGCCCGCGTCGCGCCAGAGAATCGCCGCGCAGCCTTCCGGCGAGATGACGGAGTAGATCGCGTTCTCCTGCATCAGTACGCGGTCGGCAAGGGCGATGGCGATCGCCCCGCCCGAGCCTCCCTCGCCGATCACGCACGCCACGGTGGGAACCTTCAGCCGCGCCATGGTCGCCTGCGACGCCGCGATCGCAGCGCCCTGGCCGTGCTGCTCCGCGACGACGCCCGGGTAGGCGCCCGGCGTGTCCACGAGCGTGACGATCGGGAAACCGTGACGGTCGGCGAGCTCCATCGCGTGCATCGCCTTGCGGTAGCCCTCCGGGTTCGGCATGCCGAAGCGCCGGCTGGCGCGCTCGTGGATGTCGCGGCCCTTCTGCTGGCCGATGAGGACGATCGTCCGGTCGCCGAGCTTGCCGAGGCCGGCGATCATTGCTCCGTCGTCGCTGAGCGCCCGGTCGCCGTGCAGCTCGAACCAGTCGTCGAGCAGCCGCTCGACATAGTCGAGCGTGTACGGCCGGTCGTCGTGGCGGGCGAGCTCTACCTTGCGCCAGATCTCCTCGTCGGTCGCCTCCTCCCCGATCCGGGACAACTGCCGCTCGAGCCGTTCGAGCTCCCCGGAGAGCTTCGCGCCGCCGAGCAGCGGCAGGTTCCTCAACCGCCCCAGGCGCTGCCGCAGCCGCAGCTCGTGCTCAGTTGGGGGCATCGAACAGCCTCAGGAGGCGGGAGAGGGTCGGGCGCAGCTCAGGCCGCGGCACGATCGCGTCGATCTGGCCGAAGCGGAGGTTCTGCTCGGCCCGTCCGAAGTCGTCGGGCAGCTTCTCACGAGTGATCTCCTGCACGACCCGCGGGCCGGCGAAGGACATGAGCGCGTTCGGCTCTGCGAGCAGGACGTCCCCGAGGGTGGCGAAGCTCGCGAGCACGCCTCCCGTCGTCGGATGCGCCATCACGCAGAGGAGCGCCTGTCCCGAGTCGCGAAGGTCCTCGACCGCGGCCACGGTCTTCGGCAGCTGCATGAGCGCGAGGATGCCTTCCTGCATGCGGGCGCCGCCCGAGCTCGTGACGCTGACGAGCGGCATCCCCGCCTCCGCCGCCGAGTCGCAGGCGCGCGAGAGCTTCTCGCCGACGACGCTGCCCATCGAACCGCCCATGAAGGCGAAGTCCATGACGGCGAGCTCGCACTGGCGCCCTTCGATCGCGGCGCTGCCGACGACCATCGCGTCGGCAAGACCGGTCGTCATCTCGGCCTCGGCGAGCCGCTCGGTGTAGGGGCGTAGATCGAAGAAGCCGAGCGGATCCTCCGAGTGAAGCTCGGTCGCCTGCTCGGAGAAGGACCCCGGGTCGACGAGGGACGCGATCCTGGCCCGCGCTCGCATCGGGAAGTGATGGCCGCATTGCTCGCACACCCAGAGGCTGCGTTCGAGCTCGTCGTCGCGGTAGTGCGAGTGGCAGCTCGGGCAGGTGTTCGGGTGGCTTGGTGGGGGGGTCGGCTGGTCGTCTGTCTCGACCGAAACGTCAATTTTGGCCACGTCGCCAGCTTAGACCTCAGCCTCCTGCGGCGAGTTGCGGAGCCGAGTCTCAGTAGCCGAGCGCCGTGGCGAGCCGCTCGACCTTGGCGACGTTCGCCGGGTCAGGCGCAAGTCCCGTGAATCCCACGCCGACGAGCTTGCCGCTCTCGCGCACCTCCGTCATGAGCTGCTCGACCTCGTCGAGCATCGGCCCGACAGGCTCCGGCATGAATACCGCCAGCTCGTCCGGATCGATGACGTCGCAGTCGAGGGCGACGTAGACGGCGTCGGCCCGTCCGAGGAGTGTCTCCGGATCGCCGCCGATCCCGCTGGCGGCGACGAACTCCTCCTCCGGCGCGTCGAGGTTGCGGGCCCCCCAGAGCACGACGTTGCCCGCCTCCACCGTGCCGCGATCGAGCAACATCCGCAGCGGCATCCCCCACTCGTTGCCGGAGGGGGACGACTCGGGCGTGTTGAGGTCGCCGTGCGCATCGAGCCAGAGGACGCCCACATGGCCGTGCCTAGCGGCGAGGCCCTCGACGGCGCCGACGTGCGAGCAGCAGCAGCCGCCGAGCACGATCGGCCGTGCGGGAAGGTCGGAGGCGACGGCGAGCGTCTGCATCGCGAGCGTCTCCTCCTCGACGACGGCGACCTCCGGATAGTCGAGCGCAAGCGCGGCCGCCTCGACCATCGCCTCACCGCCGTCGCCCCACGCGCGCGGCACGCGCACGAGCCCCGCGGCGAAGGCTCGGCCGCAGGCGTGGCACTCGTAGCCGTCGTCCACGGCCACGGCCGTGAGCGTCCTGCAGGTCGGACAGCGGGCGCGCAGCACGCTCACCGAAGCGACTTCCCCCAGACGACGAGCTCCTGGTCGACGTGCATGCCGACGCTCTCGTAGAGCTGCGTCGCTCCGGTCGCATTCGCAGCGTCCACACCGAGAGTCACGCGCAGCAGCCCACGCCGGTGAAATTCGCGGAAGCCGGCGAGGAGAAGCGCTCGGCCGTAGCCGCGGCCACGCCAGGGGCGGCGCACGCCGATCGCGCCGACGTAGCCGGCAGGCGGGCGCGCCTCGTTGCGCACGACGCCCGCCAGCTCGTCGCCGTCCCTGATCACGAACCAGAGCGAGGGGTCGAAGTTGGTCCTGCGCCGCTGACGCGCCCACCACTCCTCGAACGACTCGGGCTCGTGCTCCCAGTGCTCGGCGAACGACTCCTCGAGGGCAGCGTGGAAATCCTCGGCGTCACCCTCGGTGAAGGGCTCGACGTCCGCAGGCGGCTCCGGCGGCTCCTGCTCGAGCTCGATCGCCATCTCCCAGAAGCGGCGCACCTCGGAATAGCCCCGAGCCCGGAAGAGGTCGACGGCCGCAGCGTCGCCCGCCACGGTCCAGGAGTTGATCCGCTCCACCTCCTCCTCGGCGAGTCGCGACTCCATGAGCTCGAGAAGCCGCGTGCCGAGGCCGCGTCCCCAGGCCGAGGGGCGGACGGCGCCGGCGCAGTTGCCGCGGCGGCCGAACGTCTGCGCGAACGCACCGGCGAGGAGCCGGCCGTCTTCCTCGAGAAGCCACGTGTTCGTCTCGAAGGCGATCGTGTGCAGCCAGCCCTCGACGGTGATCGCGTCCAGCCCGGAGGGACGGCCGATCACCGCTTCCTCGACGGAGCCGAACAGCTCTGCGATCGCGGCCAGGTCGTCTCCCCTTGCCGGACGAAAGCTCATGCAGCGAGGGAGTCGAGGGTCTCGGCCAGGCCGTCCAATGTGTGCAACTCGACGTCGGGTTGCGGCTCCGCCTCTTCGCCGAGACGATTGATCCAGACCGTCCGCAGCCCGAGCCTCGTGGCGGGCGCGATGTCGTGAAAGAGGCTCGCGCCGACGTGGACATGGTCCTCCCGGGCCGCTCCGCTCCGCGCGAAGAACTCCTGCCAATGGGCGGGCGCCGGCTTGTACGAGCCGATCTCGGAGGCAACGACGGTCAGGTCGAACTCGACCCCGATGCGCGCGAGCGAGGCAGCGAGGAAGTCGGGGTCGGTGTTCGAGAGGACGGCCAGGCGCCAGCCCCGCCTACGAGCCTCGGCCAGCGCTGCCGGCACCTCGGTGAACGGATCCCAGCCCGGCAGCGACCGCGCCAGCGCACCCTGCTCGTCGCCCGGCGCGCCGAGTCGCGCAAGCGCGATCGCCATCACCTCGCGATAGCTCCGTGCGGGATCCTCCCGCTGGATCTGAGGCTCGAGCTCGTGGTACGCGTGAAGACGCTCGCCCGCCCGCGCAGCGCCGAACAGCCGCTCGAGCTCGCGCCCGATGCCGGCGTTCCAGTCGATCAGCGTCCCGTAGCAGTCGAACGTCGCCCACCCCGCCATGAGGCGAGCCTAGCGAGGGTGGAAGCTAGTCCTCGAACCGCTTGAAGACGACGCAGGCGTTGTGCCCGCCGAAGCCGAAGCTGTTCGACATGGCGACCTTGACGTCGGCGTCGCGTGCCTCGTTGGGCACGTAGTCGAGATCGCAGGAGGGATCCTCGACCTCGTAGTTGATCGTCGGCGGCAGCTTCCCGTCGCGAATCGAGAGCACCGTGAACGTCGCCTCGATCGCGCCAGCGGCGCCGAGACAGTGGCCGGTAGCGCCCTTCGTGCCGGAGACGGGAGTCTTGTACGCGTTCTCCTCGCCGAGCGCGTACTTGAGCATCTGCGTCTCGGACGCGTCCCCGACCGGGGTCGACGTGGCGTGCGCGTTGATGTAGTCCACCTCGTCCAGAGCCACACCAGCCTCCTGGAGCGCCATCTTGAACGCATTGACCGGGCCGGTCGGGTCGGGGTCGGTGATGTGCTTGGCGTCGGAGGAGAGGCCGTAGCCGACAACCTCCGCGTAGATCTTCGCGCCACGGGCCTGTGCGTGGTCGAGCCCCTCGAGCACGAGCACGGCGCCGGCCTCGCCCATCACGAAGCCGTCGCGCTCGGCGTCGAACGGGCGTGACGCGCGCTCCGGATCGTCGTTGCGCCTCGAGAGCGCGCGCATCGCGCCGAAGCCCGCGATCCCGACCTGGGTCACGGCGGCCTCGGTGCCGCCGCAGATCATCACGTCCGCGCGGCCGAGCCGGATCGCGTCCGTCCCATCGCCGATCGCCATGTTCGAAGCAGCGCATGCCGTGCACTCGGAGAGGAGCGGCCCGCGTGTGCCGAGCTCGATCGACACCCAGCCCGCGCCGAGGTTCGGGATGATCGCCGGGATCGAGAACGGGTTGACCCGGTCCGGGCCACGCTCCTTGAGCACGTCGTAGCAGTCCTGGAACGACTGCAGGCCGCCAATCCCCGTCGCGATCGACGCGCCGACGCGGTCGGCCTCCTTGGAGATGTCGAGCCCGGAATCGGCCTCCGCCTGCCGCGCCGCCGCGAGGATCAGATGCGTGAAGCGGTCCATCCGCCGCGCCGCCTTGCGGTCGATCCAGTCGGTCGCGTCGAAGTCCTTCACCTCGCACGCGAAGTGGACGGGATAGTCGCTGTGGTCGAACTGCGTGATCTCTGCCGCGCCGGAGCCGCCCGCGAGCAGGCTCGCCCAGCTGGACTCGACGTCGAGCCCGAGCGGCGACACCGCGCCCAGCCCGGTGATGACGACGCGCCTGCGTCCGTTGAGAGAAGCATTCCCCAAAGTCACTACATCCCCAGCCCACCGTCGATAAGCAGCACATCCCCAGTTATGAAGGCGGCCTCGTCGGAGCAGAGGAAGCGTACCGCGCCTGCTACGTCGCCCGGCTCTCCGAGCCGTCCGAGCGGGGTGTTTCCCAGCATCGCGGACGTCGCCTCCTCGGGCAGGACGTCGGTGAGCTGCGTCCGCACGTAGCCCGGCGCCACGACGTTCGCCCGAACGCCACGGCTGCCGAGCTCCCGCGCCAGCGACTTCGTGAAACCGATGATCCCGGCCTTCGACGCGGCGTAGTTCGTCTGGCCCCAGTTGCCGTGCACACCGACGATCGAGGAGACGTTGACGATCGCGCCGGCGCGCTTCTTCATCATCGGCCGGCACACGGCGCGGCACGTGTAGAAGACCGACGAGAGGTTCGTCTCGATCACGGTGCGCCAGTCGTCGTCTGACATTCGGGCGAGAAGCCCGTCGCGGGTGAGGCCGGCGTTGTTGACGAGGATGTCGAGGTCGCCCGCCTCCTCGACGAGCCGTGCGGCCTCCTCGGCGCTCGAGACGTCGGCCTGGATCGCGCGCCCTTCGATCTCGCGAGCGAGCGACTCGGCCTCCTCGGCTCCGCTGCGGTAGCCGACGACGACCTCGGCGCCGGCGCGGGCGAGCTCCTCCGCGATCGCGCGGCCGATCCCCTTCGAGGCGCCGGTGACGAGGGCGCGCTTGCCCTCGAGCGAGCAGAAGCTCACGAATTTTCGGCGAGCAGCTCGGGGAGCCGCTCGAGCGCCTCGAGACTGTTCACCGAGACGGCTTTGACACTGCGGTCGATCCGCTTCACGAGCCCGGAGAGGACGTTGCTCGGGCCGACTTCGACGAATGTCCTGACCCCGCCGCGCATCAGCTCCGAAGCCGACTGCGTGAAGCGGACGGGTGCCGTGAGCTGGTCGACGAGGAGCGGCCCCATACGCTGCGCCGACTCGACGCGAGCCGTCACCGTGGACATGAACGGCGCAACGGGCTCCTGGAACCGCACCTTCTCGATCGCGGGCCGCAGCCGATCCGCTGCGCGAGCGACGAGCGGAGAGTGGAAGGCTCCGGAGACCTTGAGCTTGACGACCCGGCGTGCACCTTGATTCTCCGCCTGCTCGATGCACTCGTCCACGGCCAGGTTCTCGCCCGAGACCACGATCTGGCCCGGGCAGTTGTAGTTCGCCGGCCAGACGCCGAGGATGCGGCGGCAGAGACCCTCCACCACCTCGTCTGCCAGGCCGAGGATCGCGGCCATGGAGCCGGGATTGCGCGCCGCAGCCTCGGCCATCGCCAGACCACGCTCGCGCACGAGCGCGATCGCCTCCTCGTTCGTCATCGCCTCCGCGGCGGCAAGTGCTGCGAACTCGCCCACCGAGTGGCCGATCACGAAGTCCGCCTTCACGCCGCGCTCGCGCAGGGCCTCGAGGATGGCGAGCGAGGTGGCGACGAGCGCCGGCTGCTGCACCGCGGTGTCGAACAACTCCTCGGCCTCGGCGTGGAAGCAGAGGCGCTCGAGATCGAGGCCGCTCGCCGCGCTGCCACGCTCGAAGACCGCCATCGCGGCGGGGAACGCTTCGGCGATGTCGCGCCCCATGCCCGCCTCGAACGAGCCCTGGCCCGGGAAGCAGAACGCGATCTTGCTCACGCGGCACGTCCTCGAACGGCCGCCGCAGGCGGCGGAGAAGTCCAACGCATCAGCGCGCTTCCCCATGTGAGCCCGGCGCCCATCCCCGTCATAAGCACCAGACTTCCCGGCGTGAGACGTCCGTCCTGCTGTGCGTCGGCGAGCGCGAGCGGGATGGAGCCGGACGACGTGTTGCCGTAACGATCCACGTTGACCACCACCCGTTCCGACGGGACGCCGAGCTTCTTGGTTGCGTGATCGATGATGCGCACGTTGGCCTGGTGGGGAACGTAGACGTCGACGTCCTCGATGTGCGCGCCGGCGCGCTCCAGCACTGCCTCGCCCGACTGGACGAGGACGCGGGTGGCGAACTTGAACACCTCACGACCGTTCATCTTCACGAATTGATCCGGATCGTCGAACTTCCGCGAGCCGCTGCCCGGCAACCAGAGGTGCTCGCCGCCGGCGCCGTCGGCGCCGAGCTCGAAGGCGAGGAAGCCGGGTTCCTCGGACGGCTCGAGGACCACCGCCCCCGCGCCGTCCCCGAAGAGGACTACCGTGGAACGGTCTTCCCAGTCGAGGATGCGGGAGAGCACGTCGCCGCCGACCACGAGCGCCCGCCGCGCAAGCCCTGCGGCCAGCATCCCGTAGGCCTGCGCGAGGGCGTACATGAAGCCCGTGCATCCGGCGGACAGGTCGTAGGCCGCCGCATCGGTGGCGCCGAGCCGATCGGCGAGGATCGCCGAGGTCGAGGGAAACATCATGTCCGGCGTCACCGTCGCGACGATCAGAAGGTCGACGTCCTTCCCCTCGAGACCGGACTGCTCGAGGGCCTGGTGGATCGCCGGCAGCGCGAGATCTGAGAGAGCCTCGGAGTCCGCGGCGATCCGGCGCTCGCGGATCCCCGTGCGCTCGACGATCCACTCGTCCGAGGTGTCGACGAGCTGTGAGAGCTCGCCGTTCGTGACCACCCGCTCGGGAACGTGCGCCCCGAGGCCCGTGATGGTGGCGTGGAAGTCGCTGCGGCCGGTGCCGATCACGAGCTGCCTAGCCCTCGCTCCCGACGAAGACCGTGAGCGTCGCCTCCACGGCGGTTTCGTCAGCGACGCTCGCTCGGCCCTGGCCCTTCGCGATCGGCCCGCGCACCCGGACGAACTCGCACTCGAGGTCGAGGACGTCCCCCGGCTCGACGACGCGCTTGAAGCGGCAGTCGTCGATCCCCGCGAAGAAGGGGATCTTGCCCCTGTTCGCCTCGTCGGCGAGGACCGCGACTGCGCCGCACTGCGCGATCGCCTCGATGGTGAGGACGCCCGGCATCACCGGCCGGTCGGGGAAATGCCCCGGGAACCACCAGCCGTCCTCGGGCACGAGGAAGCGGCCTCGTACGCGCCGGCCGGGCTCCAGCTCGAGGACCTCGTCGACGAGCAGGAAGGGAGGGCGATGCGGGATGATCGACTCGATCGTCTCCCGCCCGAACGGGGTGGCCGGGAGGCTCACGCGACGTCGCGGTCTTCGAGCCGCTCCCGGAGGCGGTTGCGTCCCCGATGAGCGTGACACTTGGCCGTCCCCATGGGCATGTCGGCCGCGGCCGCGATCTCCTCGAACGTGTAGCCGAGCGCGTCCTTGAGGACGATCACCTGCGCCTGCTCGGGCGAGATGCCGGCGAGCGAGTCGCAGAGCTCACGCCGCAGCTCGGAGATGCGGACGCCGCGCGCCGGATCGTGTTCGACGTCGTCGCCGAGCTCCTCCGGAAGCGGCTCGTGCGTCCGCGTGCGCTGCCGTTCCGCGACGTCGCGGCAGGTGTTGACCACGAGCCGGTGGAGCCAGGTCGAGAACTGCGCCTCCCCGCGGAACTGCCGCAGCCGCACGCAGAGCTTCGCAAGCGCCTCCTGCGCCGCGTCGCGCGCGTCCTCGGGATCGCGCAACAGGTGCCGCGCCAGCCGCTCGACCTTCGGCGCATGCCGGGAGCAGAGGGCGTCGAGCGCCTCTCGGTCGCCGGCCTTCGCACGCGTGACGAGAATCGCGTCGCTCAGCTTCTCGTACTCGAGCGGATTCCGCGAACGGAGCGGCTGCCTGGTCCCCTTCACAGCCGCACTAGTCTAGATGCGGGTGTCGGACCTTTCTCCCGGCTCGGTCGAGCCCCTGCTGCGCGGGCGTCTCGGCCGGCCCTACCGCTTCGTCGAAGAGTGCGAGTCGACGCAGCGGCTCGTCGACCCCGGCGAGCCGGAGGGGACGACCGTCGCGGCCGACCTGCAGACCCACGGCCGGGGCCGGCTCGGCCGGACGTGGGAGGCTCCGGCAGGGCAAGCGCTGCTCTTCTCGGTCCTGCTTCGGCCGGCGCCACCGATGGTGCTCTGGCCGGAGCTGTCCCTCGTCGCCGGCGGAGCCGTCGCCGCGGCGATCAGTTCGGAGACCGGAGTAACGGCCCAGCTGAGCCATCCGAACGACGTCCTCGTCAAGGGCCGCAAGCTCGCCGGGATCCTCGCGGAGGCGAGCACCGGCCGGGTGATCCTCGGGATCGGGGTGAACGTCAACCAGGTCACAGACGATCTCCCGAAGGAGACGCCCAAGCCACCCACCTCACTCCGGATCGAGACCGGCCGGGAGTGGCCGCGGGCGCTGCTGCTCGCGGCGATCCTGCTCGAGCTCGAGCGCCGCTACGACGAGTGGCAGCGGCTCCACACGAACCGGCCGCCAGGCTAGTCGCTCGACCCCGTACCGTTCGCGCGCTGCTCGCGGAAGCTGCGTGCGGCCTCGATCGCCGCGCCGAGGTTCAGGCCCTTGTCCTTCGCCTGCTTGATCAGCATCACGGTCTCGAGGGCGTCGATGTCGTAGATCCGCTGCTTCTTGCCCTTCGTCGGGATCTGCGCCTTGTTCGTCCAGTAGTCGAGCTGCATCTTCGAGATTCCGGCGATCTGGCAGACCTGGCCGAGGTAGAGCTCGACCTTGTCGAGATGTTCCGCCAGATTGATGGGTTCGAGAAGATCGACCTGCCGACTGACCGCCATTTGCCCTCGCCGCCTCGGCTGTTGAACCAAACCCCGTTGCCGAGTTATAAAGCTCGGGCGCTTGTTTTGGAAGGGGGGTGCTGCGGTGACGCAGTGCGGAGCTATGCCTCCGCGGGCTCGACGGGCTCTACGGGCTCGGCAGGCCCGCCGTCGCCGTTCGTCTCTTCCGACTCGACGACCGGCGCGAGCGCCGAGACCCGCTCGTCGTCGCCGCGCAGCCGCATCACGATCACGCCCTGCGTCGAGCGGCCGAGCCGCTTGACGTCCTCGACCGGGACCTTGATCACCGTGCCTGCCGTCGAGATGAGCATCACCTGGTAGCCGTCGCGGACGACGCGCGAGCCGACGAGGTAGCCGCGCGCCTCGGTCAGCTGCACGGTCTTGACGCCCATGCCGCCGCGGCCCTTGACCGGGTATTCGGAGACGCGCGTCCGCTTGCCGTAACCGTTCTCGGTCACGACGAGCAGGTCCGCATCATCCTCGGCGATGTTGATCGAGATCACCTCGTCGCCCTTCCGCAGCCTCATCCCGGCGACGCCTTCGGTCGCACGGCCGGTCGGCCGAACGACGGTCTCGTGGAAGCGGATCGCCTGTCCCTTCTTCGAGACCATGAGGATGTCGTCCTGGCCCGTGGAGTGGCGGACGCCGACGAGCTCGTCTCCTTCGCGCATCTTGATCGCGATGATCCCGTCGGCCTTGAGCGGCGTGTTGTAGGCGGCGAGCTCGGTCTTCTTGACGACGCCGTTCTTCGTCGCGAAGACGAGGTACTTCGCCTCCTCGAAGTCGCGCGTCTGGATCACTGCGCGCACCTGCTCGTCCTGGCGGAACGGCAGCAGATTGACGATCGCGCGTCCCTTCGACTGGCGGGAGCCGAGCGGCAACTCGTGCACCTTGAGCCGGTAGACCTTGCCGACGTTCGTGAAGAAGAGGATGTAGTCGTGAGTCGAGGCGACGAAGAGGTGCTCGATGTAGTCGTCCTCCTTGAGCTCCATCCCCATCACGCCGATGCCGCCGCG
>DASXJG010000194.1:0-1744 GCA_036497525.1 Gaiellaceae bacterium | reverse complement strand
AACACCGAGAGCCGGGCGCGTCTCGGCCGGCTCGCCGAGGAGCAGGCCGCATTGCGGCGGGTCGCGACGCTGGTGGCGAGCGGGGTGCCGCCCGAGAAGGTGTTCGCAGCGGTCACCGAGGAGGCAGTCCCGCTGCTATCCGTCGAGCACGTCGGCCTGGCCCGCTACGAGCCCGGCGGGGCGTCCGCCATCGTCGCCTGGTGCGGGAAAGCCGGCCTCGGCCCTCCGGTCGGCACCCGGCAGATCCTTGGAGGGCACAACATCACCACGCTCGTCTTCGAGACCGGCAGACCGGCCCGGATCGACGACTATCGCGATGCCTCCGGTCCAGTGGGTGTCGCGGCACGCAGGGACGGAGTCGGCACAGGTGCCGGGACGCCGGTCATCCTCGAGGGGCGTCTCTGGGGCATGCTGGGCGCCTACTCAGCCCAGGAGCAGCCCCTGCCGCCGGATACCGAGGCGCGTCTCGGCTCCTTCACCGAGCTAGTGGCGACGGCGATCGCGAACGCCGAAGCGCGGGCGGAAGTGGCCGCGTCGCGGGCGCGGATCGTCGCGGCGGCCGACGAGGAGCGCCGTCGAGTCGTCCGCGATCTTCATGACGGCGCGCAGCAGCGGCTGGTGCACACCGTTATCACGCTCAAGCTGGCACACCGCGCGATGCAGAACGGCAAGGAGGACGCCCCCGCTCTGGTAACCGAGGCGCTCGATCACGCCCAGCGGGCGACGGACGAGCTCCGCGAGCTCGCCCACGGCATCCTGCCAGCGGCCCTGACCCAGGGTGGGCTGCGCTCGGGAGTGGACGCGCTGACTTCGCGGATGCCGGTACCTGTGGAGACCTCCGTGTCCGTGGGCCGACTGCCTGCCGCGGTGGAGGCGACGGCGTACTTCGTCGTCGCCGAGGCTCTTACCAATGTCGCCAAACACTCTCGGGCAGCTCACGCCGCGGTGACCGCGCGCGTCGGGGACCGGGCGCTTGAGGTCCAGGTGCGCGACGACGGCGTCGGAGGCGCCCGGCCCGACGGGAGCGGCTTGCTGGGCCTCCGGGACCGGCTTGCCGTCGTCGACGGCGAGCTACGGATCGAGAGCCCGGCCGATGGCGGCACGCTCGTCGCGGCAGACATCCCCCTTTCCAGCTATACCGGGCGAGGCTCGAGGAGGAGCGAAGTTCGTGGAAACTGAGCAGCCCAAAACGCGGTACACCAACGGCGGCGACGAATGGATCCTCGTCCAGCTCGCCGAAGGCATGAGCGTCGGCGTCAACATGCGCGCGCTGGCCATCTGCCGCCGGCTCGAGGAAGCGCGGCTCGAGGGGGTGCTGGACATCTGCCCGTCGAACGCGTCGTACCTCGTCCGGCTCAACCCAGACACGCTGCACCCGCGCGCGCTCGAGGAGCGCCTACGCGAGCTGGAGGCCGAGGTCGGCGACGCCGCCGACTTCCACCTGCAGACGCGGATCGTCGACGTGCCGATCCTGTGGGACGACCCGTGGACGCGCGAGGTCGTCCAGCGGTTCCGCGATCGGCATCAGACGCCCGAGCTCACCGACATCGAGTTCGCGGCCCAGCTGAACGGCTTCGACTCGCCTGAGGCGTTCAAGGACGCCGTCTTCGGGATCCCGTTCCTCGTGACGATGATCGGCTTCGTCCCCGGCCTGACCTGGGGCTACCAGCTCGTCACCGCGGACCGCCAGATCGAGGTCCCCAAGTACGTCCGGCCCCGCACCGACACGCCCAAGCTCGCATTT
>DASXJG010000193.1:0-20449 GCA_036497525.1 Gaiellaceae bacterium | reverse complement strand
GGGATCCGGCCGGCCTTCAGGTCCTCCTCGATCTGCGTCCGCTGCTCGCGCGCCAGCGAGCCGTGGTGGGCGCGCGCTATTTCCTCCTCCGCCGCCTCGTTGAGCCGCAGCGCGAGACGCTCCGCCAGTCGCCGGTTGTTGACGAAGACGATCGTCGAGCGGTGTGCTTTGACGAGCTCGACGAGCGCCGGGTAGATGGAGGGCCAGATCGAGCGCGTCTCCCAGCCCTCTTCCCGGGTCTCCCCGGGCTCGCGCATGTCCTCGACCGGGACAACGACCTCGAGATCGAGCTCCTTTGCCACGCCGGCGTCGACGAGCTCGATCGGGCGGTCTCCCGACACGAACTTGCCTATCTCCTCGAGCGGGCGCTGGGTCGCCGAGAGGCCGATGCGCTGCGGAGGCTGCGCCGTGAGCGCCTCGAGCCGCTCGACCGAGAGCGCGAGGTGGGCGCCGCGCTTGGTGCCCGCGACGGCGTGCACCTCGTCGAGGATCAGCGTGTCGACGCTGCGCAGCAGCTCGCGCGCCCGCGAGGTGAGCAGGAGGAACAGCGACTCCGGAGTCGTGATCAGGATGTCCGGCGGCTCGCGGAGCATGGCCGCGCGCTCCTTCTGCGGCGTGTCGCCCGTGCGGACGGCGACACGCAGCTCCGACCGGAGGCCGGCAAGCGGGCCGCGGAGGTTCCGCTCCACGTCGTAGTTGAGGGCCTTCAGCGGCGAGACATAGAGGAGCCGGAGGCCCTTCCCCGGCTCGGTCGTCAAGCGATCGATCGCGGAGAGGAAGGCGGCGAGCGTCTTCCCCGACCCGGTCGGGGCCTGGATCAGGACGTGGCCGCCGCCCGCGATCGCGGGCCAGCCCTGGGCCTGTGCCGGGGTCGGCGCCTCGAAATTCCGCTCGAACCAGGCGCGCGTTTCCGGGCGGAAGACGTCGAGCGAGTCCATGCTTCGAGCCTAGCTAGGCTCGGTCGCGTGACGTACTCGATTGTCGGGCGGGACGAGGGGAACGGCGAGCTCGGCGTCGCGGTGCAGTCGCGCGCCTTCGGCGTAGCGCTCTGCGCGTGGGCTCGTCCGGGCGTCGGCGCGGTCGCTACGCAGGCCTTCACCGAGCGCGGCTACGGGCCGCGCGGGCTCGACCGCCTCGCCGCCGGCCAGGCGCCCGCCGATGCCCTGGCTGACCTGGTGGCGGAGGACGAGCAGCAGGAGTTCCGCCAGGTCGCGTTCCTCGCCGCCGACGGGAGGACGGCAGCGCACACCGGAGCCGCCTGCATCCCCGACTGCGGCCACGTGCAACGCGAGGGCGTCTCGGCGCAGGGGAACATGCTCGCCTCGCCCGCTGTCTGGTTCGCCGCGGCCGACACGTTCGAGTCGACACAAGGCAGCCTCGCGGAGCGCCTCCTTGCAGCGCTCGACGCAGCCGAGGAGGCCGGCGGCGACTTCCGCGGCCGCGAGTCGGCGGCGCTCGTGGTTGTCTCGGGAGACCCGGAGGAGGAGCCGTGGCAGCGCGTCTTCGACCTCCACGTGGACAACCACGCCGACCCGCTCGGCGAGCTGCGCCGCCTGCGCGGGATCGCCGCGGCGTACCGCCGGCGGCGCGCCTTCGACGAGCGGACGAGCCTGGACGACGAGGTCGAGATCGCCCAGGAAGCCGGTCTCCCGCCCGACCAGGTGGCGTTCACCGCGGCGATCGTCGCCGTCGCGCACGGCGACCTCGACGAGGCGGCGGAGCGGTTGCGCCCCACCGCCGAGTCCGATCCGCGCTGGCGCGAGACGCTCGAGCGCTACGTTCGGCTCGGCCACATGCCGGCGGGCGTCCTCGACCGGCTCAGCTGAGCGGTTTACGGTACGAGCATGGTCATCTGTCCATCCTGCGGGCAGGAGAATCCCGAGGGCTTCCGGCTCTGCGGGATGTGCGGTGCCGCGCTCACACCCACGGCCGCGCCTGTGCGCGAGGAGCGGAAGGTCGTGACGATTCTCTTCACCGACCTCGTCGGCTCGACCGCCCGCGCCGAGGGCCTCGACCCGGAGGACGTCCGCGCGACCCTCTCTCCCTTCTACGCTCGGCTGCGCGTCGAGCTCGAGCGCCACGGCGGCACCGTCGAGAAGTTCATCGGCGACGCGGTGATGGCCGTCTTCGGCGCACCGGTCTCGCACGAGGACGACGCCGAGCGCGCCGTGCGGGCGGCGCTCTCGATCCGGGACACCGTGGGGGAGGACCTCGAGATCCGCACGGCCGTCAACACCGGCGAGGCGCTAGTCGCGCTCGGAGCGGTGCCGGCGGCGGGAGACGCGATGGTCTCGGGCGACGTCGTCAATACGGCCGCACGCCTGCAGAGCGCCGCGCCGGTCAACGGCATCCTCGTCGGCGAAGCGACGTACCGCGCGACCAGCCACGTCATCGACTACCGCGAGGCGCCGCCGGTCGAGGCGAAGGGGAAGGCCGAGCCCGTCCAGGTCTGGGAGGCGGTGGCCGCCCGCTCCCGCTTCGGCAGCGACGTCGAGCAGAAGCTGCGGACGCCGCTCGTGGGGCGCGAGCGCGAGCGCGGGCTCCTCGCGGACGCTCTCGCGCACGCGCGCTCGGAGCAGTCCGCGCAGCTCGTCACGCTCGTGGGCGTCCCCGGCATCGGCAAGAGCCGCCTTGTCGCCGAGCTGTTTCAGATCACTGACGCGGACGAGGAGATCATCTCCTGGCGGCAGGGCCGATCCCTCCCCTACGGCGAGCGGGTGAGCTTCTGGGCGCTCGGCGAGATCGTCAAGGCGCATGCCGGGATCCTCGAGTCGGACGACACCGCGACCGCCGAGGAGAAGCTCGTCGCGATGGTCGACGGGCTCGCGGAAGACGATCGGGAGCGGGACTGGCTCTCACGGCATACGCGCCCACTCGTCGGGCTCGAAGGAGCGGAGCGCGCCGAGCGCGAGGAGGCATTCGCCGCATGGCGCCGGCTGCTCGAGGCTGCGGCAGAGCAGCGGCCGCTCGTGCTCGTGTTCGAGGATCTCCACTGGGCCGACGACGGCTTGCTCGACTTCGTCGACCATCTCGCCGACTGGGCAACGACCGTTCCGCTCCTCATCGTCGCGACGGCGCGTCCCGAACTGCTCGACCGCCGGCCCGGCTGGAGCGGCGGCAAGCGCAACGCCTTCACGCTCGCGATCGGCGCGCTCACCGACGAGGAGACCGCCCAGCTGCTCCAGCGGCTCCTCGACCGCGCCGTGCTAGACGCGGACGCACAGCAGGCCGTGCTGCGCCGCGCGGAGGGGAACCCGCTCTACGCCGAGGAGTACGCCCGGATGCTTGCCGAGCACGATGGCAGCGACCTGCCGCTGCCCGAGACCGTGCAGGGGTTGATCGCGGCGCGCATCGACGGGCTCACGCCGACCGAGAAAGCGCTCATCCAGGACGCGTCGGTCGTGGGCAAGGTCTTCTGGCCGGGGGCGCTCGCCGGCGCCGACGCAACCGCCCTCCACGCGCTCGAGCGGAAGGAGTTCGTCCGCCGCGACCGCCGTTCCTCGATCGCCGGCGAAACGCAGTACGCCTTCCTCCATGCGCTCGTGCGCGACGTCGCCTACGGCCAGATCCCACGCGCGGAGCGGGCGGAGAAGCATCGGCGGACAGCGGAGTGGCTCGCGTCCCTTGCCGGCGACCGCTCCGAAGACCACGCCGAGATGCTCGCCAACCACTACCGGGAGGCGCTGACGCTGGGCGAAGCCGCAGGCCTCGACACAACCGCGCTGCGCGAGCCTGCACGGCAGGCGTTCGCCGACGCGGCCCAGCGTGCCTTCTCGTTGAGCGCAGGCCAGGCGGCGCTCGACTCCGTCCACGCGGCTCTTGCGCTGACCGATCCCGATTCCCCGGAGCGCCCGGCTCTCGAGCTGCTCGGCGCCTACGGATCTCGGCTCGCAGACAGCCAGGGAATTCCCGAGCTGCTCGAGTCGGCGATCGAAGGATTCCTCGCTCAGGACGACTACGAGCACGCTGCCGAGGCCGCTGCGATGCGCGCGAGCGACGCGTTCTTCCGGGGCGACCTGGACAGCTCCCGTGCCGCCTCCGCTCGCGCGATCGAGTTCGCACGCCGCGTCCCTTCCTCTCCGTCGGCCGCACGCGCGCTCTCTCAGGCCGCTCGGGGCGCCGAGATCCTCGACCGCGACTTCGAGCGCGCGCTCGAGCTCTCGCAGGAGGCCCTCGCGATCGCCGAGGACGCGGGTGATGACGAGCTCGCCGCGAGATGCCTCAACACGATCGGCCTGGCCCGCGTCCATGCCGGCGACGCAGGCGGGATCGAAGATCTCGAGCGGAGCATCGAGCGCGCTGAGGGCGCTGGCTCGGCGTTCGACATGCACACGGGGCTGAACAACCTCGCCAACTCACTCTGGCAGGTCGGACGCATCGAGGAGGGTTCGGCCCGAATTCGTGAGGCGCGTGACCTCTGCAAGCGCTACGGCTTCGCCAGCGGACTGGAGTGGAACGACGCAGAGCTCGTCTACGACAGCAGCTTCCGAGGTGAGTTGGAGGAAACCGTCGCGAGGGCGTCCCATTACCTCGAGCACGAGTCGGCAGCAGACAGGTACCAGACGCCGCCGGTCCTGGTGACGCGCGCGCGTGCGTTGCTCGCTCAAGGCCACGTGGACGCGGCACTCGCGGACGCGGAGCGGGCACTCCAGGCATTCCGCGAGCGGGGGGCGGACGCACAGATCGCCGAGTACGTCCTCACTGCCGCTTCTTGCTGCCTCCGCGCCGTGGGACGCGACGCCGAGGCGGATTCCGTACTCGCCGATGCGCTCGTGACGCCCGACGAGATTGCGTCGGACCTACCCCTCCACCTGGCCGAGCTCGGCCGCGGAGAGGAATACCTGACGTTGATGGATGGCATCCGCGGCCACCGCTGGCTCGAGGCAGGCCGCGCCGCGGCCGCGGGCGACCTCGTGCGAGCGTCGGAGATCTACGGCTCGATGGGCGCCAGGTTCCCCGAGGCCTGGGCGGCGCTGCTTGCGGCCGAGCGCGGCGACACGTCCCGGCTCGAAAGCGCGCTCGCCTACTTCGAGGAGCAGCATGCGACGCCGTACGTCCAGCGCTGCCGCGCTCTGATGCAGGCGTCTGCGTAGGATCGAGGCATGCCCGAGGCTCTCTGGTTCACAGAGGACGAAGCAGCGTGCCGTCTCCTCGCGGAGGATCCGTTCGCGCTGCTCGTCGGCTTCGCGCTCGATCAGCAGGTCACCGTCCAGCAGGCGTTCCTCGGCCCGCTGCGGCTGAAGGAGCGTCTGGGCACGCTCGACCCGCGGGCAGTCGCGAGCTCGAACCTCGAGCCGCTCTTCCGCGAGAAGCCGGCCATCCACCGCTTCCCGGGCTCGATGGCGGAGCGCGTACGCGATCTCGCCGAGACCGTGGCGGACGAGTACGGCGGCGACGCCTCCCGCCTCTGGACGGAGGCCGAGGACGGCGCCGACCTCCGCCGCCGCATCTCCGACCTGCCGGGCTTCGGCGAGATGAAGATCAAGTCGCTCGGCGCGGTGCTCGCCAAGCGCTTCGACGTGGAGGTCGCGCAGGATCTCGTGCCGGCCCACCCCACCCTGGGCGACGTCGACTCGCCGCAGGCCCTCGCGGACTACCAGGCGGCGAAGAAGGCACACAAGGCCGAGTGGCGGGCGTCGAAGTCCGCACACTGACGGACGGCGGTCAGCCGGCCGAGCAGACCGCCCACGCGCTCGCAGACTTCCTCTCCGCCGCGCAGCATTCCCTCGAGATCGCGGTCTACGACCTCCACCTGCCGCCGGACCTCGTCCAGATCGTCCGGGACCCGCTCCTCGCGGCCCACGAGCGCGGAGTGGCGGTCCGCCTGGCATACAACGTCGACCATCCGAACCGGCCGGCCGCGTCGCCTCCGCCGAGCACCGATTTCAGCGCGGTCGAGGCGCTTCCCTTCCCCACCGCCGCGATCCCGGGCGTCCCCGACCTGATGCACCACAAGTACGTCGTCCGCGACGCCGCCTCGGTCTGGACGGGCTCGACGAACTGGACGGCCGACTCGTGGACCCGGGAGGAAAACGTCATCGTGACGGTCGACTCGCCCGCGGTCGCCGGCCGGTACCGAACCGATTTCGAGCAGCTCTGGACGACGCGCGAGGTTTCGCAGAGCGGCCACGTCGACGTCGCTCCGGTGGACGGGATCCGCGCCTGGTTCTGCCCGGGCCGCGGCAACCGGCTCGCGCACCGGATCGCCAAGGCGATCGGCTCGGCTCGCCGGCGCGTCCGCATCGCGTCGCCGGTGATCAGCTCGGCGCCGATCCTCGCGACGCTCGCCCAGGTCGCCTCCGACGGGAAGGTCGACCTCGCCGGCGTGGTCGACGCCACCCAGATCGAAGAGGTGCTCTCGCAGTGGCATGCGAACGGCAACGCCGAATGGAAGGCGCCGCTCCTGCGGACGACGCTCACCCGTGCGCCCTTTACTGGGAAGATCTCCACCCCCTACGGGCCGGGCACCGTCCACGACTACATGCACGCGAAGGTCACGGTCGCAGACGACCGGATCTTCGTCGGCAGCTTCAACCTCTCCCACTCCGGCGAGGACAACGCCGAGAACGTGCTCGAGCTCGAGGACGCGCAGCTCGCGGACCGCCTGGCCGCATTCGTCGACGGCGTCCGCGCACGGTATCCGGCGGCCGCCGTCTGACCTCCCGCCCCCCGTTCGGGGGACGTCGGCTCATACCGGACGCATACCGCGCCCTACTCGGGATTCATAGGGCGCTCGACGACTGTCCGGTCACCGGGCAGCAAGTCCGGCCGGTACGAACGAGACCCAAGGAGTTTTCGACATGCGCAAGATCCGTAACACGACGAGGGCGACAAAGCTCGTTCTCGCTGCGGTTGTGTCCTGCATCGTCTTCGCCGGCGTCTACGGCTTCGCCGCGTCGCTCGGCCTGAGCTCGTCCGGGCTCGGCGCCGGCAGCAGCGTCGTCGCAGCCTGCGGCAGCGGTATCCAGGCGGCCTACACCACGGCGTACGCTGCGGGGATTCCCGGCTATGCGGTCAGCCAGGTGAACCTCTCAGCCATCCCTGCCGGCTGCCAGAGCAAGTCGTACAAGGTCCAGCTGACCGGCGCGGCCGGCGCCGCGGTTGGAGCTGAGATGAGCGGCACGCTGCCGGCATCCGCCACGGCGAACATCGCCACCTCGGGCAACCCCGACGCGAGCCTCGTCACCGGCGTCTCGGTCGTCATCTCGTAACACGGAATCGTCGTACCGACGGCTTGTGCGAGCGGGGCCCGATCCCGGTGCCCCGCTCGGCTCGGCCGGGAGGTGACGAATGAAGCGGCTGACCAACATCTTCGGCCTCGGCCTGATCGCAGCGCTGCTGTCGGTCGGCGTCGCGTCGGCCGCGAGTCTCGGCCTCACCAGTGGGAAGCTCACCGCAGGCAGCGCGACGGTCAACGGCTGCACCTCGTCGTCGCTCACCGCGACCCGAAACGTGGACAACAACGGCGACGTCACCCAGGTCGACGTCCTGAGCGTTCCGCAGGCCTGCGCGGGTGAGGTGCTCGCGGTGACCCTCGAGAACAGCTCACACACGAGCATCGGCAACGCCTCGGCGATCGTCGGCACCTGCACCGGCGGCTGCACCGCCACGGTCACGGGATTTGGCACCGTCTCCGCCGCGACCGTCACGGCCTACGCGCTTTCACTCACCGAGTAGGACGACGATGCGCCGGCGCAAGATCACACTTCTCCGCCTCACAGCCCTCGTCGTTGTCGCCGTCCTCGCATCGGCCGGCGTCGCCTACGCAGCCAGCCTCGGACTCAGCTCCAAGAAGCTCCACGCCTGGAGCCAGACACTCACGAAGGGGACGTGCAACCAGACCTCCGCCACTGCCGACGACACCTATGCGCAACAGGCGAACCCGAACAGCGTCGCCGGCGGCACCGACACGACCCTCACGATCGGCGGAGCCCTCGGCTCACAGGACTACGCCTTCCTCCGCTTCGACTTGAGCGGCTGCAGCCTTCCCACCACAGCGGGCGCGGACGGCGCCGTGCTGACGCTGACCGTCACGTCGAAGTCGAACGACACGATCTCGGTCTTCCCCGTCTACTCCAGCTGGAGCTCGGCGACGCTGGCCTGGAACACCCTCGGCGGCGTCACGATCGGGGCGACCGCGACGACGACCTTCGTGCCCTCGTCCACCGGTGCGCTCACAGTCCCCGTCACGGCGGACATCGATGCGGCGATCAAGGCGGGGACGCTTTGGGGCTGGGAGCTCCGCGACACGAGCGGCACGGCGACGTCGGCCGTTGGATCCGCGGAGAACAATGCAGCCGGCAAGCGTCCCTCGATGACCCTCAGCTATGAGAAGTAGCGTCGTCACGATCCCGCCCCGCGCCGCGGTTCGGCTGCGGCTCGCTGATGTGCGGATGGGTGCGCTGATCGCGGCCCAGCTCGCGCTCGTCGCAGCGCTTCTCTGGTTCTGCCTGCCCCAGGCGCTCGGCGGCCGCGCCGGCTGGGTGCTGGTGAGCGGCACGAGCATGCTGCCGCGCCTCCACACGGGCGACCTGGTCCTCGTCGAGCACCGGGCGAGCTACCACGTCGGCCAGGTCGTCGCCTACCGCGTCCCGAAGGGTCAGGCCGGCGCCGGCCACGTCGTCATCCATCGGATCGTGGGCGGCAACAGCCGAACCGGCTGGAAAATGAGGGGGGACAATCGCACCGCCCCAGACCTTTGGTACCCCACGAACCACGACGTCATCGGCAGCACGGTGCTCCGGATCCCGGACGCCTGGGCGGTGCTCCGCGTTTTGCGCATGCCCGTTCTGCTCGGGCTCTTCGCCGCGTTCGGAGCCTTCTTCCTGATTGCGTTTGGCCGGGACCGGGAACCCGAGGCGGATGAGCGTGGAGAGGCGGGCTGACATGAGCGCCGCGGCCGATCTCCTCCTTCTCGAGCGGCGGGCTCTCCTCGCGGGGCTGCGCACGGTGATTCGCCAGCTGGCCCGGAAGCCAAAGGTGGTGCTCGGGATTGCGATCGCGGGACTGGTCCTCACGTTTGTGGGGATGGTGACGACCGGGGGTACCGGGCCGATCGGGACGATCATGTTCGTGCCTTGGGTGGCGCTCCTCGCGGCGCAGTTCGGGCCGACGGCAGGTGGGCTCGCCGGGGTTGCGGCGACCGGCCTCTACTGGGTAGCCGCCGAAACCGTCGGGCTCCCCGAGGACCCGGTGACGCTGCTGCTCCGCTTCCTCCCGCTCGTCGGCGTCGGAGTCGCTGCCGGCTTCTCGTCCCGTCGCATCTCGTCGGACGCGCTCGAGCTGCAGGCGACGAGCGCGCTGCAGCAGGCGCTGCTCGACTCGACGGTCGACGGCATCTGCCTCACCGACGTGGCCGGAAAGATCGTGCTCGCGAACGCGCCGCTCCAGCGCTTCGGCATCGAGCTCGGCCTGCCGCCACACGGCACCGTGACCGACCGGTTGCTTGCACTCGCCGAGCGGACGACCGAGCCCGAGCGCTTCAGCGAGCGGATGCAGGCGTTGGCGGACGACCTCGCGGAGAGCGAGGACGAGTTCGAGCTCACCGACAGCGGCCGCGTCTTCCGCGGCTACACGGCGCCCGTCGCGAGGAGGGACGGAAGCGTCGTCGGCCGTATCTGGACGTTGCGCGAGGTGACGGCCGACCGTCAGCTCGAGCGCCTTCGCGACGCATTCGTCGCCGCCGTCTCGCACGAGCTCCGCACGCCGCTCACCTCGATCTCGGGCTTCCTCGAGATGCTCGGCGACAAGGAGGATGAACTCGGCGAGGCCGGCCGCAGTTACCTCGGCGTCATCCGGCGCGGCACGACGCGCCTGCAGCGGATCGTGGAGGACCTCCTGCTCGTCGCGCAGATCGAGGCCGACCGGCTCGAGCTCGATCCGGTGGAGACCGACCTCGCGGAGCTTGCGACCGAGGCCGTCGCGGCTGCCCTCCCCTCCGCCGCCGAGCAAGGCATCGAGCTCGTGCTCGACGCCAATGGCCCGCTTCCGCTCGAAGCCGATGCCGGCCGGCTCGGACAGGTGCTCGACAACCTCGTCTCGAACGCGCTCAAGTTCACGCCTTCGGGCGGATCGGTGATGGTCTCGGCGTGCAACGGCAACGGCAAGGTGCGCCTTGAGGTCACCGACACCGGCATCGGCGTCCCACACGAGGAGATTGGCCAGCTGTTCTCCCGCTTCTACCGTGCGTCCACGGCCACCCGCCGCGCGATCCCCGGCACGGGGCTGGGCCTGGTCATAGCGCGCGCGATCGTCGATGCTCACGGCGGCACGATCTCCCTCGAGAGCCAGGAGGGAGAAGGCACCCGCGTGACGGTCACGCTCCCGCCAGGCTAGGCCGACGGGGGGACGTACCGATAGCCGAAACCGCGAACCGTCTCGATCGGCTGGAAGCCGTCCGCTTGCCCGAGCTTCTTGCGCAGGTACGAGACATAGAGCTTGACCTGTTCGCGCGAGACGCCGGCCGTGTGTCCCCAGCCGTGCTCGACGAGCTGGTCCGCGGAGAGCACGCGGCCCGCATGCCGCACGAGCGCATCGAGGATCCGGAACTCGAGCGGGGTGAGCTGGATGGGCAGGCCCCGGCAGATGACAAGCCGCCGCTCGTAGTCGATCGAGATCGCGCCGTCGTCGTAGTGCTCGAGGTGCGTCGGCTCCGGGGCGCGGCGGAGCAGCGCCTCGATTCGCGCCAGCAGCTCCTGGCGCCCGAAGGGCTTGACGACGTAGTCGTCGGCGCCGGCGCGGAAGCCGCGCACCTTGTCGATCTCACTGCTACGCGCCGTGAGGAGGATGACCGGCACGTCGCTCAGGTCGCGCAGTCGCTCGAGCGTCTCGAAGCCGTCGAGCTCGGGCATCGAGAGGTCCAGGATCACGAGATCGCACGGATTCGCATGGAAGACGCGCAGCGCGGCGCGCCCGTCCTGGGCCGTGTCCACGGTGTAGCCCGCCGCACGAAGGAGCTCCTCGAGCAGGAGGCGGATGTCGTCGTCGTCGTCTACGACGAGCACCCGCCGCAAGGGTGCTGACGCCATGGTGCTCAGTATCGGACACCCTTCGGCCGATGCATAGGGCCATGAAGCGACTTGCAGCCGTACCGGCCCTCGCCCTTGCGCTGCTCGCGGGCTCCTCCGCGCATGCACTGAGGCTCCCCGCTGCCCGCCACTGTCCGGTCTTTCCGGCGAGCAACGCCTGGAACCAGCGCGTCGACAAGCTTCCCGTCGCGGCCGACTCTGCGCAGCTCGTCGCGTCGATCGGCCTGGACTCGCCGGTGCACGCGGACTTCGGCTCGGGCACGTGGGACGGCGGGCCGATCGGGATCCCGTTCGACGTCGTCTCGCACAAGACGCCGCGCTCGCGCGTCTCGTTCGAGTACGCCGACGAGTCGAATCGCGTCCGCTATCCGCTCCCGGGCCACGTCCACATCGAGGGAGGTACCCACGCGACGGGGGACCGGCACGCGATCCTCGTGGACAAGAGCTCGTGCCGGCTCTATGAGCTCTACGACCTGCAGCACACGAGCCGCGGCTGGACGGCCGGCTCCGGCGCCGTCTGGAGCCTCCGCTCGAACCACTTGCGCCCGGCCGGCTGGACGTCGGCCGATGCGGCGGGGCTGCCGATCTTCCCCGGCCTCGCGCGCCGGGACGAGGCCGCGCGCGGCACGATCGACCACGCCCTGCGCTTCACCGCCTCTCAGACCCGCCGCGCATACGTCTATCCCGCGCGCCACTACGCCTCGAGCTCGAACGACCCCTCGCTGCCGCCGATGGGGCTCCGAGTGAGGCTGAAGGCGAGCGTGAACGTCGCATCGTTCCCGCCGCAGGCGCGCGTGGTGCTGCGAGCGCTACAGCGCTACGGGATGATCCTCGCCGACAACGGCTCGCCGTGGTACATCTCGGGAGCGCCGAACCCGCACTGGTCGAACGACCAACTGCACACGCTCGGCCGCCTCACGGGTGCCGACTTCGAGGTGGTCGACACGTCGTCGCTACCCGAGCCGGGCAGGTAGGGACAGGTCTCTTCCGGCCACGGCCGGTAGCTGCTACCGGGCGTGTCTGCTCTGGCCCGTGCGCGAAGACCGGTAGCAGCCACCGCACGTAAGCGTCACGACTTCCACGCGCGCAGGTCACGGAGAGCGCGGCGCGCGGCGAGGAAGCCGCAGAGGCCGTGCACGCCGCCGCCCGGTCGTGTCGCCGCCGAGCAGAGGTAGACGCCGCGCCGCGAGGTGCGATAGCCGGGCGCGAACACCCGCCGCACCGTCATCGCGCCGGCGTTCACGTCGCCGCCGACGAGGTTGCGGTTGTGCGCCTCCAGCTCGCGCGGGCCGAGCGCGCTCCGCGCGATGACCCGGTCGCGGAAGCCCGGCGCGAAGCGCTCCACCTGCGCCTCGATCGCCTTGGTCATGTCCTGGTCGCTGCCGTTCGGGACATGGCAGTACGCCCACGCGGCGTGGCGCCCGGCCGGCGCGCGCGTGCCATCCCAGAGCGACGGCTGCGCCAGCAGGACGAACGGCCGATCGGATCCGGGAGCGCGCTCGGAGGCCGAGATCTCCGCCACGCTCCCGCCGAGATGGACGGTCGCCGCCAGCGCCACCCGCTCGTCGCGCCACGGGATCGGCCCCTCGAGCGCCCAGTCGAGCTTGAACGCGCCCGGCCCGTAGCGGACGGAGCGATCGACAAAGCTCGGCGGCGTGTCGCACAGGACGACGTCCGCTTCCGGGATCTCCTCGACGGGCGACGAGGTGCGGATCTCGCCGCCGAGGCCGCGCAGCCGCGCGGCGAGCGCGTCTGCGAGAGCCTGCGAGCCGCCGCGGGGAAAGGGCCAGCCCACGGTGTGCGCAAGCGTGAGCAGCACGACGCCGACCCCGAGGCTCGCCGGCCGCTCGATCGGCTGCCCGGAATGCGCGCAGCAGCCGGCGAACAGCGCGCGGCTGTAGCCCGACGGCCGGCCGCGCCGCGCGAGCTCGACTCGATCGTCGAGGGGGTGCGCGAGCGCCGCCGGCGAGTGGATCCATTCGACGTCGAGGTCGCGGAAGACGGGCGAGAGCGGAGCGAGCGGGTGGATCGCCGAGCAGACGTCGTGCCGGAAACCTGGCACCGTCAACTCCTCGGTCCGCATCCCACCGCCGATCCCGTCGGCCGCCTCGTGCACGACGACGTCGAGCCCGGCACGCGCGAGCACGATCGCACCGGCGAGGCCGTTCGGCCCCGAGCCGACGACTACTGCGCGACCCAGTTGGCCCGCGGGTCCGGCAGCGGAGTGAGGATCGGCTCGACCCGGTCGCGCAGGTGCTCGAAGGCCGGCGGCAGGATGAGCTTCTCGCCGAGGTGTGCGGGATCCTCGTCCGTCGCGAAGCCCGGCCCGAGGGTCGCGATCTCGAACAGGATGCCGCTCGGCTCGCGGAAGTAGATGGACCGGAACCAGAAGCGGTCGATGATCTGCGTCGGATGGCCGCCTGCGTCGGCGACGCGGTCGCGCCATGCCTGGTGGTCCTCGATCGTCGATGCCCACGCGACGTGGTGGACGGTGCCGGCGCCGCCGATCCCGGGCGCGTCCGGCGCCTCGCCGTACTCGATCCAGCCGCCGCGCGTGTCCGCCCGCGTGTCCCAGCGGCCGTCCTCCTGCTCGAAGCCGAGCGCGGAGAGGAACTCGTCGCTCGTCCTGCCGTAGGCGCGCACGCCCTCGAAGCCCCGCAGCGCGACCTCGGCCGGGATCTCGGGATGGCGCGCGACCAGCGGGGCGTCCCCGACCTGCGAGACGACGAGCTCGTGAATCAGTCCCTCGGGATTTGCGAAGCGGAGCAACTCGCCGTCCGGCTCGACCTCGTGACCCTCCGCACTGAGGCGGTCGGCCCAGAACTCGAGCGCCTCGGGCGAGGCGACGCGCCAGACGACGGTGTGGACCATTCCCGCACCGGTGCTCCCCGGCCCGGCGTCCGGGTACTCGAAGAACGTGATGTCCGAGCCCGCGTGCCCTTCCTCGTCGGCGTAGAAGAGGTGGTAGACGGTCGGGTCGTCCTGGTTGACGGTCTTCTTCACGAGCCGCAGCCCAAGGACGCGCGTGTAGAAGTCGACGTTCCGGGGCGCGTCGGCGGTGATGCACGTGACGTGGTGGATGCCGTCGAACCTCATTGCCCTGCGAGGATTGCACACGCGCGCCCCCGTAGGCCGACGCGGTGCTTCCAGTCGTGGCTGCGCTTGTCGGCGAGGATCCCGGTCTGCGCCTGCACCGTCCACCCGGCGAGCTCGACGGCTTTGCGGAGCCCGCGCGGGTTGAAGACGAACCACTCGCCACCGTCTCGTCGTGCGTCCAGACGGGCGAGAGGCGACGGCAGGAACGACAGTGGCACCGACACCGTGTCGAGCAGGAGCAGCTCGCGGCTCACCCGTCGCACCGCCTCGAGCGCGCCGAGCGGATCCGTCACGACCTGCAGGACGTAGCCCATGAACGCGAAGTCGTACTCGCCCTCGAGCTCGTAGACGTCCTGTTCCTCGTACCGCACCGCCGAGCCGAGCTTCGCGTGCGCCTCCTCGAAGCGCACCCGGCACTTCGACTGGAAGTACGACGGCCGGTCGATCGCGACGACCTCGGCCGCGCCGCGCCGCTCGAGCTCGAATGCCCAGAAGCCGTCCGCCGTGCCGACGTCGAGGCAGCGCTTTCCCGTGACGTCGGGCCACGGCAGATCTGGCGCCAGCGGGCGGAAGTCCCAACAGGCGTCGGTGACCGTCCCGTCGGGGAACTCGATGGTGTGCCACCAGCGTTCGGGAGGTGGCGTCACTCCTGGGAGGCGGCGAGCAGTTCCTTCGCGGCTTCGAGGTCCGACTCGCGCACGACGATCTCCTGCGCTCCGGCCGAGATGAAATCCTCGAGCGACGTCTCGATCGCCTCCGTGTCCCGGAAGGCACACTCGATGCCCGACGACCGGAGCAGCCCGCAGACGATTTCGGCTTCGGGCTCGCCCGAGACGACCGTCACTACGGCTGTGGCGTCTGGCTCCATCGGCGGAAGGCTACCGCCCGCTCAGGCCTGCATCGCCACCCACGTCGACCGAAGCCGCACGAGCCTCTGGCGGGGCAGGACCTGGGCGATGTCGTCCACGCTGATCATCATGCGGCGCCGCCCGAATAGTCCGCCTCGCACGACCAGGCACGCGGACATCCCGCTTCGGCCGCTGACCTGGAAGTCCTCGACGGTTCCGAAGCGACCGGAATCCGTCTCGACCACGAACCCTTGTGTGCGGCGAAGCCTTGTCGGCATATCAGCTCTTGCCTCCACCTCGACCTCCACTCCCGTTGGAACCCCGATGTCGAGATCGGCATCCACGTGATCTCCTGGAGATGAACGTGCGAGTGATCTTGCTCCCCAACTCCGGATGATCCTCGTCACCACTCCGAAGGAGGAGGCTTCAGGCGTCGAACGGTCCCATCGTCGGGAAGCGGCTCTCGCCGTCGAGCAGGTGACGGAGGAAGAGCGCGACGCCGATGTCGCCGGTGAAGAGCGAATAGCGGCCGCGGCCGACGACGGCGCGCTCCCGCTCGACCTGACCGATTGCGTGCATCGCGAAGGCGCGGGCGCGGTCGAGCCACAAGTCGTCGCCCGTCCTGTGGTGAAGCACAAGAAACGCGTACGCGTTGCCTGCCGTGCCATGACAGAGCCCCGGCCCTTTCGCGAGCGGGCCTGCGCGCCAGGTCAGCTCGCCGCCGGCGATCGCCTCCTCGAGATCGAGCAGGTCGCCGAGCGTCGCCACCATCCCGGGCGCCCCGTGGCACCACTGCACGCGCACCTCGTCTGGCCGTGATCCCACGTCTGGAAGCCAGTTCGCGAGGCCGTTCTCGCGGAGGACGTACGGCTCGAGATCGGCGAGCTGCACCGGTCCTCGATCGACGAAAGCGTGCACGTTCCCGGCGTAGCCATGAGCCGGGCCGAGGTAGCGGGCGGCGTGTCCGGCGATGCGTGCCGTCCAGAGGCCGTCGGCATCGCGGGCGGCCTCGACGCGTTCCGCCACCGCGCGCCAGGCCTCGTCCCAGCGCGGCTCTTCCGTCCACGCGAGCATCGCCTCGGCGACGAGCATCGACCCAGGCGTCCCGTACATCACCTCGTTCGCCTCGGAGTCGGGGACGGCGACGACGAGCTCGTAGACGCGGTCGGCGAGAGCCGCATCGTGCGTCAGCCGGAAGGCGACGAGAGCGATCCCCAATTCCCCAAAGTGGTAGCTCGTCTCGATGAGCGGCTCGTCGAGGAGCGGCTGGGCCCGATACCCGTCGATGAACGAGACAGCAGCGTCCTCCCAGCCGGTCGAGCCGAGCTCGTCGAGCGCCCAGACCATCCCCGCGCCGCCGAGGTAGATGTCCGAGAAGCCGTAGTCCTCGTCATCCCGCGGATGCCACGGCCACCGCTGTCCGTCGAACGCAGCCTCGGCGTCGGCGACGATCGCGGCGATCGACTCCTCGACGCGCGACTCGTCCCACTCCTCCGCGGAGAGCGGCTCGTGCTCGGACGGACGCCACAGCTCGGCCAACGGTCTCAGCCCTCCGGGTAGAGCCAGCCACGAAGCAGCTTCGTCAGTCGTGGCATGACGATCCAGGTAAGCGAGGGTACGAGGATGGCAACTGTGATCAGCGCACGCACCGAAGCCGGCGCGCTCGTCTCATGGGGACCGACGAAGCGAAGCACGAGATAGGCGATCGGGTATGCGGCGACGAACGTCGTCACGGCCATTTTCCATTTCGGCGGAGCACCGGGGATCTCGAACCAGGTCTCGAGCCCGGTCAGGCTCTGTCGCTCGACCGTCGAGAACTCGTTCGCCTGGGCGATCAGCCGCGCACGATCGGGCGAAGCCTCCCATTCGGCGAGGCTCGCATCGTCGGCGAAGCGTTCGATGATGTGCCGCGTCCCGCTCTCGGCGAGAACGGTCGTGCCCCGATACCCGGGGATCGCACCCGCGGCGTCGGCAAGGGACTCGAACCATGCCGCAAAGGCCGCCCCCCGCCCCGGCAGGAGCCGGCGTGTGACGACGACGGTGACCGGGTCAGCCAACGCCTGCAAGCAGGAACGCGCGCGACTCCTTCAGCATCTCGCGGGCGATCACGAGCCGCTGGATCTCCTGCGTGCCCTCGTAGATCTGCGTGATCTTCGCGTCGCGCATGAAGCGCTCGACCGGGTACTCCTTGATGTAGCCGTAGCCGCCGAGGATCTGCACCGCCTCGGTGGTCACCCACATGGCGACGTCGCCGCACTTGAGCTTGGCCATCGCCGACGCCTTCGTCAGCTCCGGCCCCATGACGCCCTCGTCGGCCATGCGCCCGTAGCGGTAAAGGAGCCCGCGGGCCGCCTCGCACTCGGTCTCCATGTCGGCGAGCTTCGCCTGGATCAGCTGGTGCTGGCCGATCGGCCTCCCCATCGTCTCGCGCGTCTTCGCGTACTCGAGCGCGTAGTCGGTCGCACCCTGGGCGATGCCGAGCGCCTGCGCGGCGATCCCGGGCCGGGAGCGATCGAGGATCCGCATCGCGATCCGGAAGCCTTTGCCCTCCTCCCCGAGCAGGTTCTCAGCAGGGATCCGGCAGTCGTCGAACGTGAGCTCGCCGGTCGTGGAGCCGGAGATGCCCATCTTCGCCTCGAGCCGCGCAACCGCGAAGCCGGGCGCATCGGATTCGACGACGAAGGCGGAGATGCCGTCATGGCCCGCCTCCGGATCCGTCTTCGCGAAGACCGTGTAGAGGTTCGCCACGCCGGCGTTCGTGATGAACCGCTTCGAGCCGTCGAGGACGTACTCGTCGCCCTCGCGGCGCGCGGTCGTCCGCATCGCGGCCGAGTCGGAGCCGGAGCCGGACTCGGTCAGCGCGTACGCCGGCAGCCACTCGCCGGAGGCGAGCCTCGGCAGGTACCGCTCCTTCTGCTCGTCGCTGCCGGCGAGCTTGAGCCCGAGCGAACCGAGCTCCTGAACCGCGAGGATCAGCGCAGAGGTCGCGCAGACCTTGCCGACCTCCTCGATCGCGATCAGCGACAGGAGCCTGCCGGTGCCGAGGCCGCCGTGCTCCTCCGTGAAGAAGAGCCCGAAGATGTCGTTCTCGCGATAGAGCTCGACGATGTCCCACGGGAACTCGTGGGAGGCGTCGATCTCGGCGGCGCGCGGCGCGATCCGCTCGCGCGCCAGCTGCCGCACGAGATCGCGCAGCTCCCGCTGGTCCTCGTTCAGGACGTCCCAGGCCATCTCGCACGATCGTAAGGCTTGACCCGCTTCCGCGAGCGTCGTAGAGTCGCTTCATGTCTCTGAATCACGAGTTCAGTTGACTGAACCCGCTCTCGCTGCGGCGCAGGGGACGAACGGCCTCCCGGAGCTCGGCCAGCGTCTGCGCGCGATCCGGCTGCTGCGCCGGCTGACGCTGCGGGAGGTCGCGCAGGCCGCCGGAGTGAGCGAGAGCTTCGTCAGCCAGCTCGAGCGCGGCCGCTCGAGTGCGAGCGTGGCCACGCTGCAGCGACTGGCGGCGGCGGTCGGGATCGAAGTCTCGGACCTCTTCGCCGGCGAGTCAACGACCGGGCCTCACGTTCTCCGCCGGCACGAGCGACAGCGGCTCGAATGGGGCCACCTCGGCCGCAAGGCGCTGCTCACGCCGAAGGCGTTCATCTCGCTCGAGGTGGTGGCGGCGGTCTTCGATCCGGGCGGCTCGACGGGGGACGAGCCGTACACCCACGGCGATTCCGAGGAGCTGCTGCTCGTCCTCGCGGGTCGCGTCCAGGTGCAGCTCGGCAGCGAGCTGCTCGACCTCTCGGCGGGCGACTCCGTCAACTACCGGAGCTCGACGCCGCATCGCGTCGCCAACCCGGGCGACGAGACCGCCGAGGTTCTGTTCGTCATCAGTCCGCCCAGCTACTAGCGCCAACGCCTAAAGGAGGCGTCAATGGAGGGTGAACCGTTCGAACGAAGGCTCTCGAGAGCCGACTTGCTGCGCCTCGCGGCGCTGGCGGCAGGAGCGGGAGTGGTGGCCGGGCCGGCTGCGGCGGCCGACGCCGCGGTTGCGCGGCTGACGCAGGAGAGCGGCCGTCTGCAGGTGATGGACTGGGCGGGCTACGGGAACGACGGCGGCCAGGCGATGTTCGCGGCCTATGTCCACCAGCACCCGCAGAACAAACCGCAGTTCACGCATATGACGAGCGAGTCGAACGCGCTCGGACAGATCCACTCCGGCGCACATCCCGACCTGTTCCGGCCCTACGTCGGTTGGGTCAAGTACTTCGCGAAGAGCGGCCTCGTCCAGCCGTGGAACCCGAGCCTCATCCCGAACTTCAAGCACCTGAACAAGTTCATGGTCAAGGCGGGGCAGTTCAACGGGAAGCAGTACGGGATCCCCGACGACTGGGGCTTCGACTCGATCCTCTACCGCAAGGACAAGGTCCACGCCAAGGAGCAGTCGTGGAGCCTTCTCTTCGATAGCCGGTACAAGGGCAAGATCGCCTGGTTCGACGACCTGGAGATGATCACGATCGCCGGGCTCTACCTCCACGCGAAGAACCCGTGGAACCAAACGAGCGCGGAGCTCAGCCGCTCGGTGACCTTCCTGAAGAGCAAGAAGCATCTGGCGCGCCTGATCTGGGCGAGCGAGGCCGATCTCGACCAGGCTTTCGCCCAGGGGGACGTCTGGATCGCGTACGCGTGGCCGAACGACTGGGTGCAGATGAAGGCGAAGAAGCTGCCCGTCGTCTACATGCACCCGAAGGAGAAGCCGATCGCGTGGGTCGGCATGTTCATGCTGCTCAAGGGGACGCCGCGCCCGCACCTCGCGCACGCGTACGTCAACGCCTGGAGCTCGAAGAAGTCGGGCGAGTGGCTCGAGGACAACTACGGCTACGGGCACGCGAACGTCCAGGCGCGTCCGCAGTCGAGCCAGCTGCTCAGAGCGCTCCAGCTCACGAACCCGAAGGCGGTGACGCTGCCCAACGCGTACCTCGACCGCGACATCCCGCAGCGCGCGCAGTACGCCCAGCTGTGGGAGGAAGTGAAGAGGGCCTGACCCTCGAGGCCTCGGCCGCTGAAGTGGCGGCGCCGGTTCCCCGGCGCCGCCGCCGGCCCAGGCTGGCAACCCCTGCGCTGCTCGGCCTGCCGCTCGGCTGGCTCGTCGTCTTCCTGCTCGTCCCCGTCGCGATCGTCGCGCTCTACAGCGTCGACGTGCTCTCTCTCTTCCCCGGGCCGCACAGCTTCGCGCTCGGCGGGTGGTACCGGCTGTTCCACCAGGGATACTTGAGCCTCTTCTGGAAGTCGGCGAAGATGTCGCTGATCGTCTCGGCGCTCGTCGTCGCCACTGCATATCCCCTCGCCTATTTCCTCGCGCTCTCGGGCACGCGCCGCAAGTACGTGCTGCTGCTCCTCCTGATCGCGCCGTTCCTGACGAGCTACCTCCTGCGCGTGCTTGCCTGGAAGGTGATCCTCGGCGACCAGGGCGTCATCAACTCGTTCCTGTCC
>DASXJG010000192.1:0-4733 GCA_036497525.1 Gaiellaceae bacterium | reverse complement strand
GAGCTACCGCGTTCTCGGCAAACCAAGCCGCGACAGCATCGGTGTGCTCATTCCGAACTACCTGAGGAACACCGAGTTTGAGAAGCACGTCCTTCGCGGAGAGCCAAACGCTGGAGCAGTCCTCTACGTCACTCTCATCATGGGAGAGAAAGACATTGAGGCCGACGCTTTCGAGGTCCTGAAGCGTCTCCTGTGGGCCGTGACCGAGATCGTCGACGGCTTCGAAGACGCCTGCGTCTAGGTCTTCGGCTTCTTGGCGATCTTGTCGAGCGCAGCGAACACGGAGCGGCGCTTCGGCAGTCCGGTCTTGGTGCCCTTCGGGAGCGTCTGCGTCGGCTCCCCTTCGGGCAGGTTCTTCGTCGCGTCGTAGTCCTTCTTCCCGGCCATCGCCCTCCCACCGTAGCGGCACATCCAGACATTGAGATTTCCGCGGACCCGTGAGACGATGCGTGAGCCGCCCAGGTGCCCCTCCTTCCTGGGGACATGTGGCGGGGAGAGCGGCCAGCGCCCTTAGAGTCGGGGTGGGCGCTTCTCCGTTCTCCCCGCCGCTTCTACAGAGAACGGCCAGTTGCCACCCTGGGTGGGGCTTCGCGAGAATCGGCTTCCGAGGCGCGTCCGGCACCGCGTTACACTCGGAGCGATGCTGCGGCGCGCGCGTGTCAACGTCCTGCCGGTCCTGAACCGGGCGGTGGACTACGCGCCCGCGACCCAGGCTTGTTGCGGCGTCTGCCGGACGTGCGCGACCACGAACGTGTTGACGCTCGCGGGTGCTGCCGGGCTCTGGGCGCTGTCGGGCGCGCGCCGACTGCTGACGAGGCCCGAAACTGCGACCCTCCGGTAACGGTGCCCGGCCGGTCGCGCCGCTAGCGTGCGCGCCCTGGACGCGGAGACGATCCTTGCAGGACTGAATCCCGAGCAGCGCGACGCCGTGGAGGCGACTCGCGGCCCGCTTTGCATCCTCGCGGGCGCAGGAACGGGAAAGACGACCACGATCACGCGCCGGATCGCATGGCAGGTCGCCACCGGCGCCTTCCCCGCGAAGCACATCGTGGCGGTGACGTTCACCGACAAGGCGGCCGGCCAGCTTCGTCAGCGGCTACGTGCGCTCGGCGTGGAAGGCGTGCGCGCCTCGACCTTCCACTCGGCGGCGCTCGCGCTGCTCCGCCACTTCCACGGCGATCCGGGCCGGATTCTCCCCACGAAGGCGCTGCTGCTCCGCCGGATCGCGAACGCGCTGCCGGTGCCGTACCGCTTCCGGCCGGCCGGCGACCTCGCAACGGAGATCGAGTGGGCGAAGAACCGGCGGCTGACCCCCGAGACGTACTACGACGGGCTCGGCGACCACGAGCCGCCGATCCCGCGCGACCTCCTGCGCCGCGTCTTCCGGGAGTACGAGCGGCGGAAGGAGGCCGAAGGGCTGCTCGACTTCGAGGATCTGCTCGAACGGACAGTCCGGCTGCTCGAGACCGATGAGCAGGCGCGCGCTGCGGTGCACGATCGCTGGCGCGCCTTCACCGTGGACGAGTACCAGGACGTCAACCTCCTCCAGCAGGGGCTGCTCGATCTCTGGCTCGGTGAGCGGGAGGAGCTCTGCGCGGTCGGGGACGACTACCAGGCGATCTACGGCTTCACCGGCGCGAGCGCGCAGTGGCTGCTCGCGCTGCCGCAGCGCTTCCCGCACGCGCGAGTGGTGCGCCTCGAGCGGAGCTATCGCTCGACGCCGCAGGTGCTCGAGCTCGCAAACCGGCTGGTGCCGGGGCTGGGCGGCTCGGCGAAGACGCTCGCACCCACCGTTGCGGACGGCCCCGACCCGGTCGTCGGACCCGGTCTCGATGTCGTCGCGCATGCGCGTGAGCTACATGCCGGCGGCATCCCGCTCGAGGAGATGGCGGTGCTCGTGCGCACGAACGCGCGCACGAGCGAGTTCGAGGAGGCGTTCCACGACGCCGGGATCCCGTTCCAGGGCGCGTCGCTGCTCGCGCGCGACGCAGCCCGCCGGCTGCTGAAGGCGCTCCGGGGCCGACGCGGGACGGCCGGTGAGATCGTGCGCGAGATAGCCGTCGCGCAGGGGCTCCTCGACGAGGTGCCCGAGAAGCTCGGGGACCGCGAGCAGACCCGGCAGGCAGACCTGGCGCGCCTCGTGCGTCTCGCGGAGGAGTTCGACGGCGACGTCGGCGGCTTCATCGAGTTACTGCACGAGCGCTTCGGCGAGAGCGCCGGCCGCGGCGTCCACCTGCTCACGCTGCACCGGGCGAAGGGACTTGAGTGGGAGGCCGTCCTCCTCCCGCGCGTCGAGGAGGGCGAGCTGCCGGTCCGGCGCGGCGACGTCGACGAGGAGCGACGCCTGTTCTATGTCGGGCTGACGCGGGCCAAGCGGCACGTGCTCGTGACCTGGGAGGGGCGGCCGAGCCGCTTCCTCGACGAGCTCGGCGTCCGGGCCGCAGCCCCGCCGCTGCCGAAGAAGGAACGGCCCGTGCTGGAGCAGACCCCGGCCGTGCAGGCGCTCAGGGAGTGGCGGCTCGCGAGGGCCCGCGCAGACGAGGTGCCTGCGTTCGTCGTCTTCAGCGACCGGACGCTCGCGGAGCTCGCGTCGCGGACCCCGCGGACGCTCGCCGAGCTGGCGGCAGTGCCGGGGATCGGGCCGGCCAAGCTGGAGCGCTACGGCCCCGAGCTGCTCGCGCGGCTCGCGGACATTGCGGCCTAACCGTCGAGCGCTGACAGCAGCAGCCGAAGCATCTCCGCCGGGTCGCGGCGCACCCGTGTCGAAGCCGACTCGTCCCGCTTGCGCAGCTCGAGCGCGCGCGGGTCGGTGAGGGGCTTCAGCCTCCCGTCGCGGATCAGCTCCTCGTCCACGCCGCCGAGCCGGCCGCCGTACGTCGTGTAGACGGGGACCCCGAGCGCCGCCGCCTCACGGTTCATCGTCCCGCCCGCCGAGACGACGAGGTCGGCGAGCGCGATCAGGCTCTGCGCGTCGACCGCGCCGTCGGGGAGGATCACCGACGGCAGGGCGAGCCCGCGCACGAACTCGCGCTGCTCCTCCGTTCGCGGGAGGACGACGGCGTGCACGTCCGCGGCGCGGCCCAGGTGCTCCAGCGTCTGGGGGAAGAGTGGGTTCGAGTGCCGGTGGTAGAGCGACACGTCGGGCGGCGGCCGCAGGACGACAAGCACGCGCGCCGGGTCGACGCCGAGCCGGTCGAGCAGCGACCGATCGGGCTCGAAGTCGGCGAGGTAGTACTCCTCCTTCAGCCCCGGGTACTGGACGAGCTTCGGCGGCCGCACGCCGTACGGCCGCAGCCGCTCGGGTGGGATCGCCGCCGGCACGACGACCTTCGTCGCCGCGCGGCAGCCGAGCTGGTGCTGGAGCGTCGCGAACTCGTAGTCGAACGTCGTCGAGCTCGGGATCCCGAGCCGCCGCGCCGAGATCGTCAGCTCGTGCGACCCGTGCGCGAGCGCGACGTCGAAGTCCCGGTCGCGCGCCCAGCGCCGCAGCTCGCCGAGGCGGCTCGTCATCTGCCGCACCTTCTGCAGGCGCGACCTGCCTGCGTGGCGTCCCATCACAGCGTCCGGCTCGAGGTCGTGTAGCTCGAGCAGCTCGAGCGTCTGCGCGTAGTCGCGTGCCGTGATCCCGACCTCGTCGCCGCGTCCGCGCATGATCTCGACGAGCGGCCGGAACACGAGCACGTGCGCCGGCGCAGTGATGTCGATCCAGACACGCATCAAAGCTCCTCGACGACGCGGAACCGGACGGCGACGATGCGGGTGTCCGGCCGGATCGGCTGGTTGAAGAAACGCTCGTGCGCGATGCACCACTCATCGACCGAGTCGAAGCCCTCGCCCTCGTCCCGGGCGAACTGCTCGTCGATCTCCTCGGCGGGCACGACCCTCGACTCGGTGACCTCGACCACAGCGACCGGCTCCTCGTCGTAGCCGAGCAGAAGGCAGCGGTCGCCAACCGCGTCCGGCCGCTCGCCCTCCGCCTCGTAGTCGGCGAGCAATCCGGCAGTCGCAGTCTTCTCGCCACGCAGCACGGCGTCGACGAGCTGCCGGCGGAGCTCCGTACGTGGGTGCCCCAGCTCGAACGGTGGGAGCCCGCTCACGCCGCGAGCGCCTCCATCCGCGCCGAGCGCAGCCGCGGCGGCTCCTGCTCCACGTGCCGCTCGTACCAGAGCGTGAACGCGAGCAGCCCCCACAGCTGGCGGCTCCAGTCCTCCTTGCCGGCGACGTGCTCGTCGATCAGCCGCGTCACGGGCTCCGGCTGGAAGAAGCCCTGACGCCGGAGGTTCTCCGCGGACAGCGTCTCGCGGGCGAACGGCTCGAGCTCGCCGCGCAGCCAGGCCGCGGCCGGGATCGAGAAGCCGCGCTTGCGCCCGTGCACCACGTCTTGCGGCAGCAGCGGCTCCACCGCCTTCCGCAGCAGGATCTTCTTCGCGAGCCCGCGCACCTTCAGGCGCGTCGGCAGCGCGAAGGCGAGATGCGTCACGAGCGGATCGAGGAAGGGAACGCGCGCCTCGAGCGAGTGGGCCATCGACGCGCGGTCGGTCTTCACGAGCAGGTCGTCCACGAGGTAGATGCCGAAGTCGACGTCCTGCAGCCGGGCGAGCTGCGGCGCGCCCGCCGTCTCGGCGTATCGCTCGCGATAGACGTTCACGGGATCGAAGGTGGTGCTGCGTCCGGTCAGCTCGGCGCGCGCCTCGGGAGAGAAGATCTCCTTCCAGCCGTGATGGCGCTCGAGC
>DASXJG010000191.1:0-7284 GCA_036497525.1 Gaiellaceae bacterium | reverse complement strand
ACCCACAACGAGCGCGTCGTCTCGCTCCACTCGCTGCTCGACGCCGACTTCTACCGCGAGGGCGCGCGCGTCACCCCGGCGCCGCGCCGCCGCTCGCAGCGCCGAGCGCGCCGCCGCCTCACGCCGGCGCCGTGGCTCGTGCCGGTCACGCCCGACGTTCGCCGCCGCATCGGCGTCATCCAGCGGGAGTGGCAGCGCATCGACCCGAAGTACCTCGACGAGGACGAGCAGCGCTACTGGGCGACGATCGCCGGGCGTCAGATCAAGTTCGAGGAGCGGGCCAACTTCGTCCAGAAGCTGACCGACCGGAACGCGAGCAAGGTCGCGCTCGAGCAGTTCCTGACCACGGCGGCGGCCGAGAACCCGAATCGGCGGCTGCGGATGATGGCGCTGCAGGACCGCGTCTCGATGCGCGTCGAGCGCGCCGACTTCGACGATCTCGTGACGCTCGTGACGCAGGCGCCGACCTGGGAGAAGGAGCGGCTGGCCGGGATCCGCATCCTCCTGCGCGCGATCGGCGAGGAGAAGCCCGACGCCCCGGAGCAGATCCTCGCCCGCTGGACGTGGCGGCTTGCGCGCGCGACGCGCAAGGTGCAGGACCGCCGCGCGTCGGCGGAGTACCCGGAGGCGAAGCGCCTGCTCGGGGCGCTCGCCAACTCCCGCGGCCACCGGCACGAGGAGAACGCGGCCAAGCTCGTCAAGGCCGCGCTCGAGCTCCCGCTGCCGGTCGGCGCTGCGCTCCTCGCGTCGGCGGAGGGCTACACGCCTCGCGCGACGAAGCTCATCGACGAGGCGCGCGAGCAGCTCGGCACGGTCCAGGAGGTCGCGCTTGGGCTGGCGGAGAATCTTCCCGCCCCAAAGCAGGGCTCAGGCCGCAGCAGGCGGCGACGCCGGCGGAGGCGCAAGGGCGGCGGGGCCGCCGCAAAGGCCGCTCAGGCCAAGCAGAACGGCGGCGGAGAGGCGAAGGCCAAGCCGGAGACGCCAGCCGAGACTAGCTCTGCCAGCTCTTGAACCCAGGGTAAGTCAGCCCTAAGGTGCGTGTCGTAAGCCGGAAGTCAGGGAGGCGGCATTGCGGATGAGAGCAGTCCTGCTGATTGTCGCTGTCGGACTGGCATCGATGGTTATGGCGACGCCTAGCGGTATCGCGGGTCAAGGGTGCCCGGCGAGGCCGGTGTCACGAGACACACCTCGCCTGACCATCAAGTTCCTCCACATTGTCGACAAGCCGATCCGCACGAGAGCTTGCGATCTGAGGTACGGCCCCATCTGGGATCTGGGCTACGCAACGCGGCCCGGAATGGGCTTGACGATGGTTATCGACGCGCACGACGTAACGCCTGTACCGGGCTATGGCATCCACGGCCCGTTCTACCGCCTCTACCTGATCAAGTCGGGCTACCTGGCAAGGATCAAGTGGAATGGCGTGTGGCGCACTTACCGGTTCGTCTCGAAGCCGAGGCCCCATCCCCAAAGGCCAAAGAGCGTTGTCGACAAACCCATCAAGAATTTTCGAGTCGAGACGGTCTACTTCAGATGCTGCTGGCCTCGCTACACACGTAACGACTATCTCACTGTGCGAGCGGTGTTGGTAACCCCTTAGCGCACCGCCGCCACGATCTTTCGTAGCGCGATTCAGGAGGCCGGCCCGCCGGCGCTCTCGCCGGCGTCGTCCTCCTCCTCGTCCCGTTCGCGGAGGAAGCGCGTCAGCTCGGCCGCGAGGCTCTCTCCGGACGGGAGCTCCTCGGCGGCTTCCATCAGGTCGACGCGGCGTTCGAGCTCCTCGACATAGGCGGCCGTCTCGGCATCGGACGCAACTGCCTCGGTCACCTGCTCGGCGTACTCCTCCGCCGCCCGCTCGAGCTCGCTGACGTCGATCTCGGTTCCGATGAGCTCGCCGAGGCGCGTGCAGAGCGCGAGCGCGGCGCGAGGGCTTGGCGCTAGGGAGACGTAGTGCGGCACCGCCGCCCAGAGGCTCACCGCAGGCAGCCCCGCCTGCCGGCAGCCGTCCAGGAGGATGCCGACGATGCCGGTCGGGCCTTCGTAGCGCGACGGCTCGACTCCGAGCTCCTCCACGAGCCCCGGGTCGCTCGCTGCCGCGCTCACCGGCGCGGGCCGCGTGTGCGGCACGTCGGCGAGCAGCGAGCCGAGCGTGACGGCGAGCTCGACCTCGACCTCCTGCAGCAGCTCGAGCACGAGTGCCGTGTACGTCTTCCAGCGGAGGTTCGGCTCGACGCCGAGCAGGATCACCGCATCGCGGTCGAGCCCCGGGATCGGCGCGTGGAGGAACGTGTTCGACGGCCACTCGAGCTTGCGCGTGAGCCCGTCCTCGAGCGACACGTTCGGGCGCACCGCCTGGAAGTCGTAGAAGTTCTCGGAGTCGATCTCTGCGAACTGCTCCGCGCCCCACTGCTTCGCGAGGTAGCCGCCGCCGAGCGTCGCACCCTGGCCGCCGTCGTTCCAGCCGCGGAAGGCCGCGATCAACACCGGATGGCGGAGGTCCGGCCGCGAGGAGACGATCAGCTCCGACATTCGATCAGTCTAGTTGTCGCTTCTCGTAGGCCCGATCGGGCGCCAGAGGCGGGCGGCGAGCCCCACCGTCCAGGCCACGAGCGTCGCGGCCGTCGCGACGTGGAGGAGCACGAGCCACCACGGCACGTCGCCGTACGTCCGGTACTGCACCTCGCCGATCGCCATCTGGACGGCGAGGATCGCGAGCAGCCCCGCGCAGCCGCGCAGCAGCCATGGGTACGAACTGCGCCGCGTCCACGCCCAGGCCGCGAGCACTCCAAAGACGACACCGAAGACGGCAACGGCGCGCACGTGCCAGTAGACGGCGGGATAGAAGGAGGCGAGCCGCGGCACGATCTGCGAGCCGGAGCTACCGGGGAACCGTCCCGCAGCGGTCGCCACCGTCCCGCTGATCGCGAGCACCGTGACGGCGACGACGAGCACGAGCCCGCCGAGCCGCGCGACCCAGGGCAGCGGTGATCCCTCGCCCCGGACGAGCCGCGTCGCCTCGAGCAACGTGAGCACCGCGAGCGAGACGAGCGTGAACGAGAGCAGCAGGTGCGTGATCACGAGGTACGGGTCGAGGTCGTAGTAGACGGTGATCGCGCCGAGCGGCGCCTGCGCGAGCGTCCCCACGAAGACGGCGGTCGCCAGCCAGCGGCCGCGGCGGCCGAGGCCGCGTGTGAGCCACGCGGCGACTGCAAGCGCGAGCGCCGTGAAGATGGCGACCGCCGAGACGACGCGGTTGCCGAACTCGATGTACGAGTGGTAGCTCTGTGGGAGCGCGTGCTGCGTCGTGCAGGTCGGCCACTCGGGACAGCCGAGCCCGGAGCCGGTGAGCCGGACCGTCGCCCCCGAGGCGACGATGACGATCAGCACGCCGACGGCTGCGAGCGCGACCCGCCGGAACACGACCGGAGAGACGGTCTGGGCGAGCCGGCGCGGCAGCGCGGCCGATGCGGACCCCGCATGCACAACACGAGTGTAGATGGGGTTTTGCGCGCCTTCCGGGGCTACGGCTCGAGCACGACGCCCGTGCCTTCTTCCACCGAGCCGACCCGCGCGACGAAGAGGCCGGCGCGCTCGAACTCGGCCTCGAGCGAGAGCGCCTTCTCGGCGGGCAGGGTCACGAGCAGGCCGCCCGCGGTCTGCGCGTCGTAGGCGAGCGCGAGCAGCTCATCCGACACGCCGTCACTGGAGACGTGCGGGCCGGCGAAGTCGCGATTGCGAGGGTCGCCGCCGGTGCGGACGCCGTCGCGCGCAGCCTCCACCGCGCCCTCGAGCGCGGGCAGCGCGGGGGCTCGGAGCCGGATCCGGACGCCGCTGCGTTCCGCGGTCTCGTGCGCGTGGCCGAGCAGGCCGAAGCCCGTGACGTCGGTCACGGCGTGCGGGGAGAACGGCCGCAGCGCATCCGCCGCGCGGTCGTTGAGCGTCGTCATCCAGCGCGCGGCTTCCGAGAGGTCGCCCTTCCGCGCGAGCACGAGCCCCGTGCCAAGCGGCTTGGTGAGAAAGACGGCGTCGCCGGGCCGCGCCCCGCTCTTGACCCAGACCCCGTCAGGGTGGACCGTGCCGACGACCGCGAGGCCGTACTTCGGCTCCGTGTCGCGGATCGTGTGCCCGCCGGCGAGGATCGCGCCGGCGGCGCGAACCTGCTCGTCGGCTCCCGCGAACACGGCGCCGACGAGCTCGGACGGAAGCTCCTCCGGAAAGGCCGCCACCGAGAGCGCGAGCAGCGGCGTGCCGCCCATCGCGAACACATCGTTGAGGGCATTCGTCGCGGCGATCCGGCCGAAGAGGGCCGGATCGTCGACGAGCGGCGGAAAGAAGTCGACCGTGAAGACGAGCGCCCGCTCGTCGTCGAGGCGATAGACGGCGGCGTCGTCCGCCGGGTCGAGGCCGACGAGGAGGTCTTCGGCCTCCACCGGGACAAAGCCCTTGAGCAGCTCCTCGAGGCGCGCTGCGGAGTACTTCGCCGCGCAGCCGCCGCCGACCGTGAGGCTCGTCAGGCTCGCCGTCTCCACCGCGTTTACTGTAGGCGCAATGGCAGGGGCTGCACTCGTAACCGGCGGCTCGTCGGGCATCGGGCTCGCGATCGCGCGGATGCTGCGCGACGAAGGCTTCGACCTGACACTCGTCTCACGCCGGCCCGACCGGATCGAGGCGGCGGCCACCGAGCTCGGCGCCACGGCGATCGCGGCCGACGTCGCCGAGGCGGAGGAGTGCGCGCGTGTCGTCGCCGAGCACCGCGACCGGTTCGGCCGCCTCGACGTGCTCGTCAACTCGGCCGGGATCGGGATCGGCGGGCGCGTCGAGGATCTGCCGGCGAAGCACCACGATCTCCAGCTCGCGGTCAATCTGCGCGGCCTCTTCCTCGTCACGCAGGCGGCGATCCCGCTCCTGCGGGAGTCGAAAGGCTGGATCGTCAACCTCGCCTCGATCGCCGGCACGCTCCCGACGCCGGGGCTGGCGACCTACGGCGCGACGAAGGCGGCGGTGATCGCCCTCACCCGCTCGCTGAACGACGAACTCGACGCCGACGGCGTCCGCGCCATCGCACTCTGCCCCGGCTTCGTCGACACGCCGATGGCGGAGTGGTCCGGCATCGCGCCGGACGAAATGATCCGCCCGGAGGACTGCGCCGAGGTCGTGCGCATGTGCCTGCGCCTGAGCCCGAACGCACGCATCCCGCAGGTCGTGATCGAGCGCATGGGATCGCGCGCGGGCGACGTGACCTAGAGCTCGCCCGGCGTGCGGATGATCTTCCAGATCATGTAGAGGCCGAGAACGCCGGCGAGGCAGAAGCCCGCGACGCCGAGCCACTCGACCGAGTGCGCGCGCACGAGCAGCGACGACGCGAGGAGCAGCGCGCCGATGATCATCGCCGCGCCGATCCGGTTCGCGATCGAGCGAAGATTGTGCTCGAGCTCGTCCAGCCCGGTGGGGACGATGCCGATCGTCAGCGTCCCCCGCTCGAGCTCGGAGACGACGTGGCTGACGCGGCCCGGCAGACGCAGGAGAGGTGCGAGCTGCGTGAAGGCCTGAGCGGCAAAGCGGTTCGGCTCGAGCCGGTGCTCGACCTCGCGGGTCATCACCTCCAGCGACTCCTGCTCGATCAGCGAGACCGGGTCGAGCTCCGGGTCGAGGATCCGCGCGATCGAGTCGGCTTGTGCAAGCGTCTTGCCCACGAGCGCGAAGGAGGTCGGAAGGCGAATGTCGCGCCGCAGCGCCGCGCGCTGCAAGTCGCCGAGCGCCTGGCCGGTCTCGATGGACGCAAGGGGACGGTGATGGAAGCGTGGCAGCTTGCGGCGGACGTCCTGCACGAAGCCCGCCTGGTCGGAGCGCGTCGAGGTGAGCGAGAGCGAGACCACGAGCTCGGCGACGTCGTCGGCCCGGTTCTGGGCGAGTGCGAGCAGCAGCAGCGCAAGCCCGGCCCGCGTGTCCTCGTCGAGCCGGCCGAGCAGGCCGAAATCGAGGAGCGCGAGCCGCCCGTCGTCGGTCAGCAGAACGTTCCCGTGGTGCGGGTCGGCGTGGTAGACGCCCTCCACCACGACCTGGAACACGTAGGCGCGGAAGAATTCGCGCGCCACGAGGGCGGCGCGCTCCGGCTCGAGCCCGTGGCCCGCCTCGACCTTGCGGCCCCGGATCAGTTCCAGGACGAGCGCGCGCTCGGTCACATACGGCTGGATCACGCGCGGCACGACCAGCACGTCGAACTGCTCCACGAGCCTTCCGACGAGCTCCGTGTTGTGCGCCTCCTCGACGAAGTCGAGCTCGCCGCGAAGGTGAAGCTCGAGCTCGTCCGCGAGCTCCTCGAGCTGGACCCTCCGCGCAGCCTCGGAGTGGCGAACCGCAAGGCGAACCGTCGAGCGCAGCACTGCGAGGTCGAGCTCGACCTGCTCGACGACTCCGGGCCGCCGCACCTTGGCGACGACCTCCTGCCCGGTGGCGAGCAGGCCGCGGTGAGTCTGCGCGATCGAAGCGGTGGCAAGCGGTTCTGGGTCCAGGCTGACGAACGCGTCCTCGCCGAAGTCCTCGAGCAGCACGGCCTCGACCTCGGCGAAGGGAACGGCCGGAACCGAGTCGACCAGATGCCCGAGCTCGTCGATGTAGACGTCCGGCAGGAGATCAGGCCGCGACGAGAGGAGCTGCCCGAGCTTGATGAAGGTCGTGCCGAGCTCCTCGAGGCCGAGGCGAAACGCCTGCGCGCCCTCGCGCGTCGCTTCCCGCCGGCCGGACACGCCGATCTCGGCAAGGACTCGCCGCAGTCCACTTTGCTGTGCGACCCGCCCGACGGTGAGAGCGCGCCGCGCGCGCTCTAGACGTGCGCCCACGAGGGCGTCATGCCACCGTTGGCGACCTGGGAAACGCTGGCGCGGGTCGCGCGTGTGCTCCCAGGTCGACTAGAGGCCGCCGCCGTCGCTCATGCCGTGCCCGAAGAAGGGCATGCAGGCGAGGAAGTAAGCGCAGAGCGATGCGATGAGGAGGACATAGATGAGCCGTGACTTCGTCAAATTCGTCACCTCCTTCCGTTTCTAGAAGCGGACGTCCTGGAGAGCTTCAGCGGCCGTGCGATACAGCTCGGCCGCCCGTTCGTGATCCCCCCGTCGAGCTGCCAGGTCGCCGCGTGCGACCCAGGCGGCCGCGCGGTGGCTACCTGATCCGAGCTCGCCGAAGCTCGTCTCGGCGGCGGCGAACGCCGCCTCCGCCTCGTCGAGCCGATCCTGTTCGAGCAGGGCGCGCCCGAGCACGAGCTGGGCGCTCCCGATCTCGTCGATG
>DASXJG010000190.1:0-5821 GCA_036497525.1 Gaiellaceae bacterium | reverse complement strand
GGCGAGCTGTCGGAGATCGGCGACGCGGTCGGGATCATCGCCGCGCAGTCGATCGGCGAGCCGGGCACCCAGCTCACGATGCGGACGTTCCACACCGGCGGCGTCGCCGGCGCGGACATCACGCACGGCCTCCCGCGCGTCGTCGAGATCTTCGAGGCGCGCAACCCGAAGGGCGCCGCGGCGCTCGCCGAGGTGACGGGCACCGTCGCGCTCGAGGAGACCGAGCGTCAACTCCGCATCACGATCGTCCCCGACAGCGGCAACGAGGACGACGAGTACTCGATCCTCGTTCCGCGCCGGACGCGGCTCTCGGTCGCGCAGGGCGAGCACGTCGAGGCGGGCGACCCGCTCCACGAGGGCTCGATCAGCCCGTCCGACCTCCTGCGCCTCAAGGGCTACACGGAGACCGAGCTGTACCTCGTCGGCGAGGTGCAGAAGGTCTACAAGTCACAGGGCGTCGAGATCCACGACAAGCACATCGAGCTGATCGTCCGGCAGATGCTGAAGAAGGTGCGCATCGAGAACAACGGCGACGCCGAGCTCCTGCCCGGCCAGCTAGTCGACAAGCTCGTGCTCGACCGGGAGAACGCCCGCGTGAAGAAGGAGAAGAAGGAGCAGGCGACGTCCGAGCCGTTGATCCTCGGCATCACGAAGGCTTCGCTCGCCACCGAGTCCTTCCTCTCGGCCGCCTCGTTCCAGGAGACGACGAAGGTGCTGACCGACGCGGCGATCGAGGGCAAGGTCGACCGGCTGCTGGGGCTGAAGGAGAACGTCATCATCGGGAAGCTGATCCCGGCGGCGACCGGCCTGAAGCGGTACCGGACGATCGAGATCGGCCCCTCGGACAAGGTGCCGGCGAGCGCGCTCACCCGGCCGCAGACCGAGGAGCAGCTCCTCGCCGCCCTCGAGGAGATCGGCAGCGACGGCTCCGACGCCCTCGCCGGGCTCGGCCTCGACTTCGGCAGCACGACCGAGACCGGGGTCAGCGACGAGCCGGGGCAGCCCCCTTCGGACCTCGAGGCGGAGGAAGTTCCGGAAGTGGATTCACCGCTCGACGACTGAGTAAGGTCGGCGTCAGCTAGAGCCTGAAGGGGCGGCCAAGTGCCGCCCCTTCTGCTACACAGGTGCGGGTCGTGGGGAAGCTCTCTCTAGTTGTCCTGGTAGCCGCTTTGGCGTGCCTGCTGGCTGCAAGCCGCGCGGCCTCGGACCCGGTCTTCGCCGGCCAGTGCGGGATCGCCGCCCAGCAGACAGTCTGGGGCGAGTACGGCTGGCCGACGCTGCTGCCGGTCCTTGCCCACCGGGGGACGCTGCTCGCCGTCACGAACAATCCCGGCAAGGACTACCCGGCCGAGGCACGGGCGCGCGGCGCTGCGACCTACGGGTTCGACCTGCACCTCAACATGAAGGTCGGGACTCCGGCCGCACCGGCCGACCCGGCCACCATCGAGGCGGCGGCGCAGAAGCAGTACCAGACGACCGTGGCACGGACAGGCGGCTGCGCGACGCCGCTGATCGTCGAGAACGAGCTGTTCGGGGCCGGAACCTCGACTCCGTGGACCACCCCGACCGCGCAGTACCGCGCGAACGTCCTCGCCTACCTGAAGGACCTCGCCGCGCTCGGGGCGCATCCCGTTCTCCTCATCAACAAGGCGCCGTTCACGGGCAGCAGCGACGCAGTTGCCTGGTGGCTGGCCGTCTCGAAGGCGGCGGACATCGTCCGGGAGGTCTACCTGCCGGCGACGAAGATCTGGCCCCTCGGCCCGATCCTCGGCAACAGGCTCCTGCGCGCGAGCTACCGGAACGCGATGGAGGCGCTCACCTCGATCGGGATCCCGCCCAACCGGCTCGGCATCATGCTCAGCTTCCTGAGCCAGAAGGGAGTCGGCGGCCGCAACGCCCTGCGGCCCTCCTCGGCCTGGTTCCAGGTCGTGAAGTGGGAAGCGCTCTCGATGAAGGAGGTCGCGGCCGAGCTCAAGCTCGGGTCGGTCTTCTCCTGGGGCTGGCAGGAGTGGAATGCCGCGGAGCGGGATCCGGACAAGCCCAAGGCAGCCTGCGTCTGGCTCTGGGCGCGGACTCCCAGGCTGTGCAACGCGCCGAGGTTCGTCGGGAAGACCTTCGACCGCTCCGTCACCGACGGGCAGATCCGGCTCTCGCGCGGCACCGTCTGCAGAGCCGAGGGGCTCGGACCGATCGGCGCTCGCAAGATCGGGCAGCTCCTGGCGCTGACCGGTGACCGAGACGCGGCGCTGAGCGCCCTGTTCGAGCGACTGGTCGAGGTAAGGGAGCGGGCGGTGTCGCGGCACGCGCTGCTGGCGGCCGAGCGAGAGGTCGTGGCGGTTTCGTTCGGCGGCAAGCGCAGCGCCTACATCGCGGCGCTCCGGCAGGCGCACGCGACGGTCTCGATCGCCCGCTCGGTGCTCGCCGACGAGCTCCGCCGGGCGCAGCTCGAGCAGCAGCGGTACGCGCCCCCGCCGAGCGGCGCGGAGGTGGCGGCGTTCTATGCCGCGTACCCGGACTTGCTCGTCCGTCGGGTCAGAGTCTCGCCGGCCGCACCGTGGCTGGCCACGAGGCGAGTCGGGTACGCGCTCGCCGAGGCTGCGCCGCAGAGGCTCTTCACGCTGCCGACCGGGAAGACGGCGCATCTCGCGACGCTGCTCGGCACGTTCGCCGTCAAGCCGCTCGGGCCGTCGCAACCGCTCGGCGCGCTGCCGGTGCCGACCGTGCGCACGGCGATCGTCGCGGCGCTGCGCGGCTTCGAGCGGGCCCAGGCGTACGAGCGGTGGACGATCGCGCGGCAGAACGTCGTCCTCAACCGGACGATCTGCCTCCACGACCAGCTGCCTCAGCCGGCGGCGATCGACCTCACGGAGTACCTGCCCTTCCTCAGGATCCAGTAGCAAGGCATAGCCTTGCGGGATGCTCGAGAAGCTGTGGGGCAACATCCCGGTCAGCCCTGAGACGAAGGGGATCCGCGTGGTTGGCGCGGTCGGCAAACGCTGGCTGCACGTCGTCGCACGCTACGCACCGCTGCCGCCGGCCGCCCGCGGTTCGCTACACCGCCGGCGTGGCGTGCACGTCGGCGAGCGCGTCTTCATCGGCACCGAGGTGTTCATCGACGACGCCGTTCCCTCGTCCGTGACGCTCGAGGACGACGTGACGGTGATCGCGCAGACGACGATCCTCGGTCACACGTACTACCCGCATCACTTCCACGGCTTGCTCGGCGACGAGGAGACACGGACGGGACTGCGGACCACGATCCGCCGGGGCGCCTACCTCGGGCTGCGCAGCACGATCCTCGCCGGCGTTACGGTGGGCGAGTACGCGATCGTCGGCGCAGGCAGCGTCGTGACGGCGGACGTGCCGCCCTACACGATGGTCGCGGGCGTCCCGGCCCGCGTCGTCCGCGAGTTCGGACCGGCCGACGTGCAGCGCGATGCCGACTAGTCCGCGGCGGCGAGGCCTCCCCTGCCTTCGTTCTTGCCGTTGTGCTTCGCCTCGTACAGCGACTCGTCGGCCCGTTCGAAGAACGTGGTGGGGCTGTCGTTCGGCTGCAGGTCGGCCACGCCGGCCGAGACCCGGACCCGGCCGGCCCGCGCGATCGGCTGCGACGAGACGGCCGACTGGATTCGGCCGACGAGCTGCCGCGCCTGTCCCACCTCGATCTCCGGCACGATCACCGCGAGCTCGTCGCCGCCGACGCGGCACGGGATGTCGGCCGAGCGCACGACCTGCCGGATGCGGCTCCCGATCTCCGCGAGCACGGCGTCTCCCGCCAGGTGGCCGATCCGGTCGTTGATCTCCTTGAAGCTGTCGACGTCGACGAGCACGAGCGAGAGCCGACGCTGGTAGCGCTGCGCGCGGTCGACCTCGCGCGCGAGGGTTTCGTGGAAAAAGCGCCTGTTGTGGAGGCCGGTGAGCGCATCGAGGTCGGCCAGCCGCCGTGCCTCCCGGAAGCGGCGCGCGTTCTCGATCGCCGGCGCGACGCGTTCCGCGATCTCCTCGAGCCGGCGGCGGTCGTCTTCGCCGAAGCGGGCCTCCGGGTCGCGGGAGAAGACGCCGAGCCAGCCGATCCTGCCGCCGCGCGTGACGAGTGGGACGCCGAGCGCCTCGAGCACGGCTCCGGCCTCTTCCTCCTCGGCATAGAAATACGAGAGCTCGACGGCGCGCGGATCTCGCCGGTCGGGTGCGCCGGTGAAGATCCGGACGGCTCCCTCGTCGCCGAAGCCGACCGAGCCGAGCAGCCGCTCGTCCTCGTCTCCCGTCGGCTCGAGCTCGACGACCGCGGCGTCGACCTTCGGCAGCGCGGAGGCGGCCTCCAGCGTCGAGCCGAGCGCCTCGTCGAGGTCGATGGTCGTGCCGATCTGGGCGAGGAAGCGGCTGCGCCGCGTCTCCTCCTCCGCTCGCTGAACCGCGCTCGTCAGCTCCTGCGTGAGCTCGTCGAGCCGTGCCTCGAGCGTCTCCATGGTCGCGGCGACCTGCTCTTCGACCTCCTGGGACGTCCGGCTCCGCAGCCGGAGCAGCAGCACGAGAGCGACGACGGCGATGACGCCGAGCGCCACGGCGAGACCGATGACAAGCCAGTGCATTTGAGTACCGAGCCGCAGATTCCGGAATTTGGGTGGGCAAACTCTAGGTTCGGGCCCCGGTGGGGGCTACTAGCCGATTTGGCGGGTTTCCGCCCGATTGGCGGGGTTCGCGCGGGTTCGCTACCATGCCGAAGGCCGGTTGGCCGGGGCGTTCTTGTCCCTGCCGACCGTCTCTTTGTGAGAGGGATCGAGAAGAAGGACTCATGCCGACCGTAAACCAACTCGTGCGCAAGGGCCGCAAGGCCTCGAAGGCGAAGGTGAAGACACCTGCGCTCGCCGGCGCGCCCCAGAAGCGGGGCGTCTGCACCCGTGTCATGACCCAGACGCCGAAGAAGCCGAACTCGGCTCTGCGCAAGGTCGCCCGTGTCCGTCTCACGAACGGCGCGGAGGTCGGCGCCTACATCCCGGGCGAGGGCCACAACCTCCAGGAGCACTCGGTCGTGCTCGTCCGCGGAGGCCGGGTCAAGGACCTGCCGGGCTACCGCTACAAGGTCATTCGCGCCGCACTCGACACGGGCGGCGTCGCCGACCGGAAGCAGGCACGCTCCAAGTACGGCGCGAAGAGGGGCTCGTAGTGCCTCGCCGCGCTGATGTCCAGGTCCGCCCGGTCGAGGCGGACTCCGTCTACGCCTCGCCGCTCGTGACGCAGGTGATCAACAAGATCATGCTCGACGGCAAGAAGTCGATCGCCGAGCAGATCGTGTACGGCGCGCTCGAGACCGTGGGCACGAAGACCGGCAAGCCGCCGGTCGAGGTGCTCGAGCAGGCCGTGAAGACGGTCACGCCAGTGCTCGAGGTTCGCAGCCGCCGCGTCGGCGGCGCGAACTACCAGGTGCCGGTCGAGGTGCCGCAGCGGCGCGCTCGCACCCTCGCGGTGCGCTGGCTCGTCACGTACGCGCGCGAGCGGCGCGAGAAGGGCATGTCGGAAAAGCTCGCCAACGAGATTCTCGACGCGCTGAACCAGCAGGGCGGCGCGTTCAAGCGGAAGGACGACGTCTACCGGATGGCGCAGGCCAACAAGGCCTTCGCGCACTACCGCTGGTAGACGGAACAGGAAGGAAGACTTGAGCACGAAGGTGACAGAACAAGTGGTCGCGCTCGACCGCGTCCGGAACATCGGGATCATGGCCCACATCGACGCGGGCAAGACGACGACGACCGAGCGGATCCTCTACTACACCGGCCGCACCCACAAGATGGGCGAGGTGCACGAGGGCGCCGCGACGATGGAC
>DASXJG010000189.1:0-5664 GCA_036497525.1 Gaiellaceae bacterium | reverse complement strand
GCGGGAACCAGCGGCTGGCTCTTCGACGTCCAGTGCGCGATCCAGAGGCCGGTTCCGGCGGCCGCGGCTGCCGTCGAGTCGCCGAGATTTCCCTTCCAGAACAGCGGAGACGTGTAGAGGAACGGCTCGACGCCGGTGCGCGCGTCGATCTGGGCGAGCCAGGCGAGGGTCCACGACAGCAGGCGTTGCTTGGACAGGCTGCCGGTCTTCTCGAGGTCGAGCACCGGCGGCAGCTCTCCCGGCTGCGGCCCGGCGACGGCGAGGAAGTGGTTGGCCTGCTTGATCGCGTTAGCGGTCGCGCCGGCCAGGCTCTTGCCGCCCGGCCGCGCGAAGTGGTAGGCGCCGAACACGAGCCCGGCGGCCTCGCTGCCATTCCGGTTCGTCGTATACGTCTTGTCGTTGTAGGCCGTGCCCTCGGTCGCCTTCGCGAACGCGAAGCGGTAGCCCGCGTGCGCGACCTTCGTCCAGTTGATCGCCCCGTTCCAGTTCGAGACGTCGACGCCCTTGGCGCGGGTCGTTGCGGCGTCAGACGCGCTCGCCGAGAGGAGCGCGGTTAGCGCGATGACCAGGCCCGCGAGCACCCCCAGCCGGCCGCGGCGCGCTCCGATGAAGGACCCCACGATTCGCATGAGGCTAGCGGGGTTTCTGTTCGTCCGAGGTAAAAAAGCCCTGCTAGGACGGGACAGCGGTGCCGACCTCGAGCTGCTCGGCGAACCGCGCCCGCCGCACGAAGCGTCCGATGCCCGGCGTGCCGACGAGCTCACCGCCCTCGACGAGGACGTTTCCGCGCAGGAGCACGGTCTCGGGCGCGCCGGCCACCTCGGTGCCCTCATAGAGGTTGTAGTCGCACCTGGAGTGGTGCGTCGAGGCGGAGAGCGTCTCCCGCCGTTCGGGGTCGAAGACCACGAGATCGGCGTCGGCGCCGACTGCGACCGTTCCCTTGCGCGGATAGAGCCCGAACAGTCTCGCTGGCTGCGTCGCGAGGAGATCGACCATCCGGTTGAGGCTGATCCGGCCTTCGCGGACGCCGAAGTGGTGGATCATCTTCAGTCGGTCCTCGAGGCCGGGGCCGCCGTTCGGGATCTTCGTGAAGTCGTCCTTGCCGAGCGTCTTCTGCCCGTCCCAGAGGAACGCGCAGTGGTCGGTCGAGATCGCCGAGAGGGCATCGGTGCGCACGGCGTCCCACAGCACGTCGTGGTTCGAGGCGTCGCGCGCCGGCGGCGAGTAGACGTACTTCGCGCCTTCGAAGCCCGGCTGCGCGAGATCGTCGATCGACCGGAAGAAGTACTGCGTGCACGACTCTCCCCAGACCTTCCAGCCGAGGTCACGGGCGCGGCGGATCGGCTCGACGGCCTCCCGGCACGTGACGTGGACGACGTAGAGCGGACTGCCGGCGATCCGCGCCAGCTGGATGGCGCGGTTCGTCGCCTCGCCCTCGAGCTCCGGCGGCCGCGTGAGCGCGTGGTGGATCGGCTCGATGTAGCCGCGAGAAAGGGCCTCGCGGACGAGGACGTCGATGGCGTCCCCGTTCTCGGCGTGCACCATCACGAGCGCGCCGCTGGCTGCCGCGACCTGCATTGCGCGGAAGAGGGTCTCGTCGTCGACCTGGAGGACGTTCTTGTACGCCATGAACAGCTTGTACGAGGTGATGCCCTGCTCCGGCAGCGCAGCGAGCTCCTCGAGGCGGTCCTCGCCGGCGAGGTCGGTGACGGCGATGTGGAAGCCGTAGTCGATCAGCGCTTTTCCGTTCGCCTTCGCGTGCCAGCCGTCGAGCGCCTGCGCGAACGTCTGCCCCTTTGCCTGAATGCAGAAGTCCACGTGGCAGGTCGTGCCGCCGAACGCGGCCGAGGTGTGGCCCGACTCGAAGTCGTCGATCGTGACGGTGCCGCCGAACGGCATGTCGAGATGCGTGTGCGGGTCGATGCAGCCCGGCAGGACGTACTTGCCGCTCGCGTCGATCGTGCGGTCGGCGGCGACGTCGAGGTCGGCGCCGATCAGCGCCACGCGCTCGCCCTCGACGAGGAGGTCGGCGACCACGTCGTCGGCCGCCGTGACGATGCGCCCGCCGCGGATGAGGATCGACATCGCCTGCGAGTTTAAGCTCGCGGAGTGGCGCTGTCACCGGAACGCACCGTCGCCGAGCTCCGTGAGCTGCAGGAGCTGACCGGCGACGAGAACGGCTCCCAGCGCGTCGCATGGACGGAGACCTGGGAGCGGGCGCGTCGCTGGCTGCGCGATAAGGTCGCGCCGACGGGCGCAGAGGAGGAGATCGACGAGGCCGGCAACCAGTGGTTCACGCTGCCGGGGCAGTCCGAGCGCGCGCTCCTGCTCGGCGGCCACATCGACTCCGTGCCCAACGGCGGCTGGCTCGACGGCTGCCTCAATGTCCTCGCAGGCGTCGAGGTGCTGCGGCGTCTCGCTGACGAAGGGACGCCGCCGCTGACAGTGCGCCTCGTCAACTGGGCGGACGAGGAGGGCGCCCGGTTCGGCCGCTCGCTCTTCGGCTCCTCCGCGGCGGCGGGGTCGATGAGCGATCAGGATGAGCTGCGTGCTCGCCGGGATGCGGACGGGATCGCGCTCCCGGACGCGATCGCCGCGTACAGAGTCGATCTCGACCGCGCGCTCGAGGCACGGCGGCAGCTCGAGGGCGCGGCCGCGTACCTCGAGCTCCACATCGAGCAGGGGCCGGTGCTCGAGTCGCTCGACCTGCCGCTCGGCGTCGTTCTCGGCACCTTCGGCGTCGAACGCCATCTCGTGACCTTCCGCGGCCAGGCCGCGCACGCCGGCTCGACGCCGATGGACCAGCGCCGCGACGCGCTCGCCGGCGCCGCGAAGCTCGAGCTCGAGCTGCCCGAGATCGCGCGCCGGGTCGGCGGGGGCGCCGTGTGCACCATGGGCGGCGTCGTGACGAAGCCGGGCATCGTGACCTCGGTCGTCGAGACCGCCGAGTGCCTGCTCGACCAGCGCCAGCTCGACGCGACGCAGCTCGCCGAGCTGCTGAGCAACGCGGAGGCCGCCTCGCGGCGCTTCGCTCAGGAGGAGAACCTCGAGGTGGAGTGGGACAGGATCTGGTCGATCGAGCCGATCCCGTTCGACGAGCGGCTGATCGAGCTCGCCGACGAGGCGGTACGCGAGGTCTCGGGCACGTCGCACCTGCTGCCGTCAGGCCCGCTCCACGACGCAGCCGAGGTGGCGCGGGCGGGAATCCCGACGGTGATGCTGTTCGTTCAGTCCCTGCGTGGGCTCTCGCACACGAAGCTCGAGGACACGAAGGAGGACCACCTCGAGCTGTCGGTGCGGGCTCTCGACAGGCTGACGACGAAGGCATTGGAGGCATTCACATGAGCAGCACCGCCCAGCAGCTCTACGGCGACGAGCACGTCCGGCGCTATCGGGAGACCGACGGCGAGGTCGGGCACATCTGGAAAGAGGACTCGACGATTCTCCTGCTGACGACCACGGGCCGTCGCACCGGCCAGGAATCGACGACACCGCTCATCTACGCCCTCGACGGCGACACGCCTGTGATCGTGGCGTCGAAGGGCGGCGCGCCGGATCATCCGGGCTGGTTCAAGAACCTCGCCAAGACCCCGGAGGTCGGCGTCCAGATCAGGGGCGAGAAGTTCCGCGCCCGGGCCAGAGTCGCGGAGGGGGAGGAGCGCGAGCGCCTCTGGGAGCTGATGAACGAGGTCTGGCCGCACTACGACGAGTACGCAACGAGGACTGACCGAGAGATCCCGGTCGTCGTCCTCGACCGCATGTGACCGCGGCGGCGCTGCGCCGACTCTGTCTGAAGCTGCCGGGCGCCGAAGAGACGTTCCCGTTCGGCCCCGAGACGTCGGTCTTCAAGGTGGGCGGGAAGATGTTCGCTCTCGCTCAGCTGAAGGGGAAGCCGCTCAAGGTGAGTGTGAAGTGCGAGCCCGAGCTCGGCGAGCAGTTGCGCGGGACGTACGACGAGATCGAGCCGGGCTACCACCTGAACAAGCGCCACTGGCTGACGGTCACCTGCGGCGGCGCGGCCCCTGACGACCTCGTCCGCGAGCTGGTCGCGGGCAGTCACGACCTGGTCGCGTTCCGCTCCTAGCTCCGCGCGCAACACCGTCTCGCGCGGACGTGGCCTTTGGGGCCATGGCTGCCCGGCGCTGGTCAGGGCCGCGACAGGGCGGTAGGCTCGCGGCATGGACTTCGGCGTCACCGTCCTGCCCGACCCGCCGTTCTCGCGCTGGCTCGAGCTGATCCAGCTCGCCGAGCGGCACGGCTTCGGCTATGCGTGGACGTACGACTCACACGTCCTCTGGCAGGAGTCGGTGCCGATGCTCGCGGTCGCGGCGCGCGAGACCTCGACGATCAAGCTCGGCCACTTCGTGACGAACCCGGCGACGCGCGACCCGACCGTGCTCGCGAGCGCCTACGCAACGCTCCACGACATCTCGAACGGACGGATGGCGATGGGCATCGGAAGGGGCGACTCGGCCGTCCGCTACATCGGTCGGCAGCCGATGAAAGTCGCCGACTTCGAGCGCGCGTGCGCGATGGTGCGCGAGTTCATGAACGGCGCCGAGGTCGAGTGGAACGACAAGGCGCTCCAGCTGAAGTGGGTGCGGCCCGAGCTGCCGCGCATCCCGATGTGGATCGCCGGCTACGGCCCGAAGGCACTCGCCGTCGCCGGCCGGGTGGCCGACGGCGTGATCATCCAGCTCGCCGATCCCGAGATCATCCAGTGGATCATGGACACCGCCCGCCGCGCAGCCGAGGAGGCGGGCCGCGACCCCTCGCAGCTCAAGTGCATCGTCGGAGCCCCCGCACACATCACGGACGATCTCGCCGACGCACGCGAGCAGGTGCGGTGGTTCCCCGCCATGGTCTCGAACCACGTCATGGACCTGATCGAGCGCTACGGCGGCGACGGAAGCGCCGTCCCGAAGGCGCTCACCGACTATGTCCAGGCGCGGAAGTTCTACGACTACAACGAGCACTCACGCGTGGGCGCGAAGCACGGCGAGTTCGTGACCGACGAGATCTGCGACCGCTTCTGCGTCCTGGGGACCGTGGACGCGGCGAAGGCCAAGCTGCAGGAGCTCGCGGGAGTCGGCGTCGACCAGTTCAACATCTACCTCATGACCCACGGCCAGGAGGAGACGTTGCAGGCGTTCGGCGACGAGATCATCCCCGATCTCGCAGGCGTCGCCGCGTAGCCGCTCCAAACGACGCCGATACGATGGGCGCCGCGCGGCGCCTTGGCCGAGTGGTTAGGCATGGGTCTGCAAAACCCAGTACACCGGTTCGACTCCGGTAGGCGCCTCTCTATGGCCGAGGGCGACGAAAAGGATGTGCTGCCGTGCGCGCGGTGCGAGACGCCGCTGACGTTTCTCGGCGACAGGGACTTTCACGAGGGCACGCGGGCATGGGGCTTCGTGCTCGGCGACCTCGGCGAGCTGATGACGGGTGGGACGAAGCTCGAGATGTGGGGCTGCGAAAGCTGCGGCCACGTCGAGTTCTTCCTTCCGGACGTTGGGATGAGCTGGTAGCCCGACGAACGTCCGCCACGTCATCGCATTCGCAGTCGTGCTCGCGGCCGCCCTTGCCGGCAGCGCGCCCGCGGGAGCCTATGTCGGTGGCTCGCCGCCGCGGGTGACGAAGTCCGTCGTCCTCGTCGATCTCCTT
>DASXJG010000188.1:0-4221 GCA_036497525.1 Gaiellaceae bacterium | reverse complement strand
GGCGACGCCGAGCTGCTCGGGACGATCCGCGACCGGGTCGCGCTGCCCGTGTCCCAGGTCTAGGCGTTCGTTACTTCTTGCCGGCGGACGAGGAGACGTACTTCGCGACCGCGTTGATCTGCGCCACGCTCAGCGTGTCCTTGAACGCCGGCATGACCCCGCCGCCGTTCGTGACCTGCTTGACGACGACCGCCATCGGCGGCATGAGCTGGTCGAGGTTCGGGCCGACCGTCCCGGTCGCCCCAGCCGCGGCGAGCGTGTGGCAGCCTGCGCAGCCCGACGACTTGAAGATCGCCGCGCCGTTCGTCCCGGAGCTCGCTGCCGACCCGGTCTCGGTGAAGCCGCCGGTTCCGGCGACCGAGGCGACGTAGGCGGCGACGTCGATCGCGTCCTGGCCCTTGACGATCTCAGCCGGCATCTGAGGGCTGAGGCACTTGGCCGATCCGGGAGGCAGGCAGTGCTCGACGAAGTACTTGCTCGTCGTGTACGGCGTCGAGACCTGGCCCGAGCCGAGCCTAATCTGGTCGAGGACGTCGTTCTCGATCGAGCTCTGCGAGAAGCCCTCCTTGACGTCGGCGGCGAAGGCGTTGTCGAGGTTCGGGCCGATCGTGCCGCTCGTGCCCGCTGCGGAGAGCGTGTGGCAGCTGCCGCAGTTCGAGGTGAAGAGCGTCTGCCCGTTCTGCGTGTCAGGACGCTGCGCGTTGCTCGCGACTCCGCCGGTGCCGCAACCCGCCGCGAGCAGCGCGACTGCCGCGAGCCCTGCCCCCAAGACCCCGACCCGGTGCGCCTGGCTCAACCTTGCGGAACCCCGATCGCCGACACGGCTTCCTCGCGGGTGGGATAGATCGTGAAGACCTTGTCCAGGCCGGTGATCTCGAAGATCTTCGTGATGTTGCGGTCGTTGCAGACGAGCGAGAGCTGGCCGTCGTTCGTCCGCAGGCGCTTGACGCCGCCGACGAGCACGCCGAGCGTGGTCGAGTCGATGAACGTCGTGCCGCTGAAGTCGACCACGACCTCCTTGCCGCCCTGTCCGATCACCTCGAGGAGCTGCTGCTTGAACTCGGGCGCCGTGTACAGGTCGACCTCCCCCGTGAGCGAGATGACATACGCGTCGCTGCTGAGCTGCTCGGTGCTGATGTCGAAATTCATGCGCGGATCCCCCGAAGTCGGTCGCGGCCCTCACGAGCGGCCGTTCGCGGGTGAGTCTATCCGCGCGGCCGAAGCCGCAACCCTCTACGGATAGCTCGGGGTCGTGCTGCCGGAGCTCTTCGAGTTGGAGGAGCTCGCCGAGGGCTTGGCGGCCGGAGCCAGCGCCTTCTGGAGCTGCTTGATGTGCTGCTCGACCTGTGCGCGCTGGGGGCTGCTCGGGTAGAGCTTCTTGAACTTCGTCCAGGCGGTGATCGCGAGCTTCACGTCCCCTGAGTTCTCCGCCGCAGTCGCGAGCTGCTGCCACCCGGTCGGGTTCTTGGGCTGGATCTTGACGACCTTCTTGTAGTCGTTGACGGCGTTGTGCAGCGAGGTCGTCGCCCGGGTGTAGAGCTGAGTCGTCCGTGTCGACAGCTTCTGCGAGGCGGTCGAGTAGACGGGGTTCGCGCCGAGAGCCGACGCGAGGGTGCCGGTCGGCTGGAACGGCTGGCTCGGATCCGCGAGCTGCGACGCCTGCTGCGCGCTCTGGTAATCCGTCGCGTACTTCTGCGCCCGTGCGAGCTCGAGCCCGCCGAGCTCGCCCCACACCGTCGCATCCTTCTTCTTCAGCACCAGGTAGCTCTGGAGCGCGCTGACCGCCTGAGTCGTGTCGCCCTTCGTCTCGTAGGCCCGCGCGAGGTCGAGGTAGCCCTTGGTCGGGTTGTTCTTGACCTCGTCCTGCGCCTTCGAGACGTCGTTGCCGCCGCCGCCGAAGAGGCCCGTGTAGAGCTGGCTGAGCCCGGCGCCCGACCCTGAGCCGACGCCGACGCCGACGAATGTGATCGCAAAGACGGCGGCGATCAGGGCGAACACCCACTTCTGGCGGCGCCGGAGGCGCATGAAGAAGAGCTGCTGGTTCGGATTGCCGCCGCCGCTGTGCTTGCGCCGGCCGCGCTCACGGGCACGAGCCGTCGCCTGCGCCTTCGCAGTCGCCTGCTGCTTCGCCTTGACCGCTGCGCGTGCCATCAGCCGCCCAGAGTAGCCGAGGCTGGAGCTGCTTTTGCCTGCCGCCGCTCGTAGAACACGGCGAGCCAGATCGACCCCTCGAAGAGGATCCACATCGGCAGCAGCTCGAGGAAGGTCGTCACGGGGTCCGGCCCGGGAAGGGCGAGCGCGATCGCCGCCGTGATCAGGTAGCCCATCCGCCGTTGCCGGCGCAGCGTCCGCGAGCTGAGCACGCCGAGCGAGACCAGCCCGAGAATGACGAGCGGGACCTGGAAGACGAGCAGGATCCCGACCAGCACGGTCACCACGAAGCTGTAGTACGACGACGCTCGGATCAGCTGCCGGAAGTGCTCGTTGTCGTAGTTGGTGAGGAAGTGGACGGCGCGCGGGAGCAGGACCCAGTAGCCGAAGGCGACTCCTGCTGCGCCGAGGAGCACGGCGCAGGCGGCGAGGCCGAGCACCTTCCGCTCGGCGGCGGGATCGAGGGCCGGAGCGAAGAAGAGCCAGATCTGCCAGATGACGACCGGCAGCGCGAGCACAAAGCCCGCGTAGAGGCTGACGGTCAGGGTCACCGTGAAGGGCTCGGCGACGCCGAACGTCGAGAGCCTGTGGTGGTCGGCCGGCAGAGGCCGGTTCAGCCAGTTGAGGACGTGGTCGTGGAAGACGTAGGCGACGATCGTCCCGAGGACGATCGCTCCGATCACGACGAACAGGCGGCCGCGAAGCTCCTCGAGATGCTCGCCGAGCTCCGCCTCCTCGGCGTGGCCGAGACGGCGCGGAAGGCCCGCCATGTCGCGCTAGACGGTCTCGCGCTCGGTCGGCGTGGGCGCCACCGGCGTCTCTGCCGCCGTCGCCTGCGTGGTCGTCTCGGCGGGCGGAAGCTCGGGCTGCGGGTCGTCGTCGGGCTCGGAGCTGCCGGTGACCGCATCCTTGAACTCGCGCATCCCGTGCCCGAGCGACTTCCCGATCTCCGGCAGCCGCTTGCCGCCGAAGAGGAGCAGGGCGATCAGGAGGAGGAGGACGATGTGCCAGGGAGTCTGGAAATACCCCACGGCTGCAGCGTAGCGCGCCCGCGACGGCGTTTGGGGCGAAGCGCCGGCGGAGACCGCTCCGCTAGACTTGCTGAAGTTGGTCCGGCGGGGGCGAAAGCCCCGCTACTTTCTCGGAAAGAGGCTTATCGAGTGACAGCACTGAAGCTGGAGAATCTGCACGTCTCGCTGGAGGACGGGACCGAGATCGTCAAGGGCGTCGATCTCGAGGTCTCGTCGAACGAGGTGCATGCGGTCATGGGCCCGAACGGCTCGGGCAAGTCGACGCTCGCCTACGCGGTCATGGGCCATCCGGCCTACGAGATCACCGAGGGGAAGATCCTCCTCGACGGCGAGGACGTGACGGAGCTCGGGGCCGACGAGCGCGCGCAGCGAGGCCTCTTCCTTGCTTTCCAGTACCCGCACGCGATCCCGGGCGTCACGGTGACGAGCTTCCTGCGCAGCGCGATCAACGCGGTGCGCAAGGCTCGGAACGGCGGCGTCGACGACCCGATTGCGATCCCCGAGTTCCGCACGGAGCTGCTCGCGCAGATGGACCGCCTCAAGGTGAGCCGCGAGCTCGCGTCGCGCTACCTCAACGACGGTTTCTCCGGCGGCGAGAAGAAGCGCGTGGAGATCCTCCAGATGGCGATGCTGAAGCCGCGGATCGCCGTGCTCGACGAGACCGACTCCGGCCTCGACATCGACGCGCTTCGCGTCGTCGCCGGCGGCGTGAAGGAGCTCGTCGGCCCGGAGATGGGCGCGCTCGTGATCACGCACTACCAGCGCATCCTCGACTACATCACGCCCGACTTCGTCCACGTATTCGTCGGCGGCAAGATCGTCGAGGAGGGCGGCGCCGAGCTGGCGAAGAAGCTCGAGGCCGACGGCTACGCTCCGTATGAGGAGGTGAGCGTCTCATGACCCAGACCGAGACCGACGTCGTCAAGGGAATCCGCAGCGAGTACAAGTACGGCTTCTCGAATCCCGACGAGGCGAAGGACTACTTCTTCAAGTCCGGCCGCGGGCTCTCCCACGAGCTGGTCGAGGCCATCGCCGAGCA
>DASXJG010000187.1:0-17299 GCA_036497525.1 Gaiellaceae bacterium | reverse complement strand
GCGCTCGACGACGCGTGGGAACGCGTCCGCTCGGAGCGCGGCTCCCACCTCTTCACGATCCTCGGCGCCGCCGGCGTCGGCAAGTCGCGGCTGACGGCGGAGTTCGTCGCTTCGCTGGCCGACGTGCCGGTTGTTCGCGGCCGCTGTCTCTCGTACGGCGAGGGAATCACGTACTGGCCGGTCGTCGAGGTCGTGCTACAGCTCGATCGCCGTCCCTCCGACCCGCGCGCTGCCGCGGCCATCGCGTCCCTGCTCGGCGAGTCTGACGAACCTGCAACAGCAGACGAGATCGCCTGGGCATTCCGCAAGCTGCTCGAGGAGTCGGCGCCGGTCGTCTGCGTCTTCGACGATCTGCACTGGGCCGAGCCCACCTTCCTCGATCTTGTCGACCACGTCGCAGACTGGAGCCGCGACGCGCCGATCCTGCTCGTCTGTATCGCCCGGCCCGAGTTCCTCGATCGCCGTCAGACCTGGGCCGGTGGCAAGCTCAACGCGACGACCGTCCTGCTCGAGCCGCTGAGCGCGGAGGAGACCAACGAGCTGATCGAGCGGTTGCTCGGCGATGCAGGCCTGGACGAGACGCTGCGCGTGCGGATCGCGGAGGCAGCGGAAGGCAACCCGCTCTTTGTCGAGCAGATGCTGGCCATGGTCGCGGAGTCGCCGAACGGCGACGTCATCGTCCCGCCGACCATCCAGGCGCTTCTGGCGGCCCGCCTCGACCAGCTCGATGCGTCGGAGCGTGGCGTGCTCGAACGCGGCTCGGTCGAGGGGAAGATCTTCCACCGCGGCGGCGTGGAGGCGCTCGCGCCCGACGAGCGGGACGTCCCGACGAAGCTGATGGCGCTCGTCCGCAAGGAGCTCGTCCGGCCCGACCGGACGCAGCTGCCCGGCGACGACGCCTTCCGCTTCAGGCATCTCCTGATCCGCGACGCAGCGTACGACGGCTTGCCCAAAGCGGCGCGAGCCAGGCTGCACGAGCGCTTCGCCGCCTGGCTCGAGGCGTATGGCGGGGACCTCATCGAGCTCGACGAGATCCTCGGCTACCACCTCGAGCAGGCGCACGGCTACCGGGTCGAGCTTGGGCTCGGCGGCGAGGAAACGGACGACCTCGCGAGACGTGCGGCAGACCGGCTCGACGCGGCCGGCGAGCGGGCTCTTGCACGAAGCGACGTCGGTGCCGCAATCGTGCTCCTCGAGCGGGCTCGCGGGCTTCTGCCTCCCGAGCTGCGGCCCCTGTCGCTCGAGCTGAAAGCGATGCGCGCGCTGCACCAGTCCGGCGACCTGGATGGTGCGCTTGCGATCGCCGACTCGATGATCGATCGCGGCCGCGCGGCGGGGGATCCCGGCGCCGAGCACCGAGGCCTGGTGTTCCGAGGGATCCTGGTCTTCAACGCTCGGTCGGTCACGGTCGAGGAGCTGCAGCCGGTAGCCGAAGAGGCGATCGAGGTCTTCACGGAGCTCGGAGACGACGGCGGCCTCGCCGACGCCTGGGCGCTGATCGCCAGGGCCGAGTTGGGTCGACTTCAGTGGCGCGCCATGGCGCACGCGGCCGACCGCACCCTCGAGCACGCGGAGCGGTCCGGCGACCCGGCAGTCCTTCGGGAAGCGCGGCTGTTTGCGATCCCATCGCGGCTCTACGGTCCGTTCCCGGTCGAGGAGGCGCTCGCCTTCCTGTCGACCAGCGGCGCATCGGACGCCTACCTCCTCTCGATGAGCGGCCAGCTCGAGGCGATGCGCGGGAACTTCGACGTCGCGCGACAATTGGTCCGCGAGGGGCTCGAGTACGCCCATGAGCACGGCCAAGGACTCTTGGCAGCCGGAATCTCGATGCAGGAAGAAGAGGTCGAGCTCACCGCGGGGAACGCCGAAGCCGCGCTCGCAGCCGGGCTCAAAGGCGTGGCCGATCTCGGGGAGCTGGGAGAGCGCGGCTGGCTCTCCACGGTGGCGGGTCACGCGGCCGAGGCGCTCTACCGGCTCGGGCGGGACGACGAGGCGTGGGGGATGACCGAGACGGCCGAGGAGGCCGGCGCGCCGGACGACGTGATCACACAGATGCTCATCCTGCAGGTGCGGGCGAAGATCCTTTCCCGCCGCGGCGACCACACCGACGCCGAGCGACTGGCTCGCAAGGCGGTCGCGTGGGGTGATCCGACCGACGCGCTCGTGCACAAGGCCGACTCCTATTGCGACCTCGCCACCGTTCTGGGTGCCTCCGGCAAGGGGGGCGAGGCGTTGTCCGCGCTCGCCGAGGCGGAGGCCCTCTACGCGGCGAAGGGGCACACGGTGGGTGTCGCGAATGTCGAAAGGCTGCGCTCCGAGCTGGTCGCTAGTCTCGAAGCATGATCTCGTTCGCCCGCGGAGTCCCCGCGCCCGAGTGCCTCGCCGTCGAGGAGCTCGCGGAGAGTGCGCGCGCGGCGCTGGAGCGCGACGGCCGGACGATCCTGAGCTACGGCCCCGGCGGGGGCTACGGCCCGCTCCGCGAGTGGCTCGCCGAGCGGCACGGAGTCGAGCCTGGTCGTGTGGTGGTCACGAGCGGGTCGCTCCAGGGCTTCGTCTTCCTTGCCGAGCAGCTCGCCCGTGGCAAGCGTGTGCTCGTCGAGGCGCCGACGTACGACCGGCCGCTCAAGATCCTGGCGCGCCTCGGCGCGGAGGTCGTCACGGTGCCGATGGACGAGAACGGCCTGCTCCCCGACGAGCTGCCGGACGGCGATTTCGCCCTCCTCTACACAATCCCGACGTTCCAGAACCCGAGCGGCCGGACGCTCTCCCTCGAGCGGCGCCGCCGCCTCGCGGAGCTCGCGCGCGAGCGCGGCCTGCTCGTGCTCGAGGACGACCCGTACGGGCTCGTCCGCTACGAGGGCGAGCCGCTGCCGAGCGTGTTCGAGCTCGCGGAGGGGGAGAACGTCGCGTACGCCTCCTCGTTCTCGAAGACCGTCGCGCCGGGATTGCGCGTCGGATGGTTCGTCCTTCCGCCGGAGCTTGCCAGGGAGATCGAGGCGCTCGCCGTCTCGACCTACATCTCGCCGCCGTATCTCTCGCAAGCCACAGTGCTCGAGTTCGCCCACAGCGGCAGCTTCGAGCCGAACCTCGAGCGCGTGAATGGACTGCTGCGCGAACGTCGCGACGCAATGCTCGGCGCGCTCGCGCGGGAGCTGGGAGAGGAAGCCAGCTGGACGCACCCCGACGGGGGTTACTTCGTGTGGGTCGACCTTCCGTCCGGGCCGCCGGCGGCAGAGCTTCTCGTGGAGGCGGAGGAGGCCGGCGTCACGTTCGTCAAGGGGAGCGACTTCTTCCCCGGCGGTCGCGGCGGGGAGCGGTCTCTACGGCTCGCGTTCAGCTTCGTCTCGCCGGACGAGATCTCCGACGGCATGGCGCTGCTAGGAGGGCTCGTTCGAGCGGCGGCGCCGGCGCCGCTCTAGCTGCCCGAGCAGGATCCCGCCGAGCACGCCGACCCCGAGCGCGAGCAGGATCAGCCAGACCAGCGATACGTGCGCCGAGGTGAGCACGAAGTGGACGTGAACCTGCTTCCGGTTCTCGAGCACGAAGCCGATCGCGTACGCGACGAGCAGCCCGAGGACGATCAGGCGCAGATAGAGCCGCGGCTGCCACCGGTCGGAGACCTCACCGGTATCGATGCGTGGGCGGCGGAACCGCACGCCCAAATCCTACGGCTAGGCGGCGGCGGTGGCCGTCAGCGAGCGCGGCACGAGCCGCGGCTGCGGTGGCGGGGCGAGCTGCCCGACGGCCTGGGCGCGAAAGGTCGGGCAGATCGCCTCGCCGGGGAGGGCGCAGAGTCCGGCGCGCCGGAAATAGCAATCAGCGCACGTTGGCGTAGATCGTTTGCTCATCCTCTTCTTTGTTCTAGAAAGTCAGGGCCGCTCTCGAAGGTGCGATCATAGGGCGAGAAGCCGCTGAAGCAAGCGTTGTCGCAGACGAAAACTGACGAATTTCCGGCAGTTTCGAAGGGGCGGAAAACGATGCGTTTCTACTGTGCCCGCGGCAGTGTTGCCAACGCGTGCAACGCCTGGGCGAATGTGCGGACGGGGATGACGTGGACGGGCCCGGCGTAGCGGCGCGCCTCCTGTGCGTTCTCGCCCGCGGGGACGAGGAAGACGTCGGCACCGGCCTCCCGTACGCCGAACGTCTTCTGCTTGACGCCGCCGATCGGCGCCACTGTTCCGTCGAGCTCCATCTCACCGGTCGCAGCGACCTGGTGGCCCCGGAGCACGTTGCGGCCGAGCTTCTGCATCACCTCGAGCGCGAAAGCGAGACCGGCCGACGGTCCGCCGATGCCGGACGCGTCGATCGAGACACGGATCGGCAGCTTGATCGTCGCAGCCTGGTTCGGAGCGAAGCCGACGAACGCATGGCCGGGCTCCTGGCGGATCCCGACCGTCCGGATGGGAACCGTCAACAGCTGCGCGCCGCGGTGGATCCGGAGTTTCACGACGGCGCCCGGCTTCACGCGGCCCAGGACGTCGTGGAGCGCCTGGACGGTGGGCGTCGGCATGCCGTTGACTGCGGTGATCACGTCCATCGGCTGGAGCTTGCAGGGTGCGTTCGTGCCGGCAATCAGCTGCGAGACGACCACGCCGGACGGCTTCACGGCGACGTGGTAGCCGAGGCGCCGCAGCGCGACAGCGGCCGCCACTCGCTGGGAGAGGGCCATCTCCTGGAACTGCGCTTCCTCCGCCTGCTGCTCAGTGGAACACGGCGGCACGATGTCGCCTCCGGGCACGAGCGACGAGTGCTGGTGGATCCACGGGAAGAGCGCCTCCAGCTCGCTTGCGCGCTTCTCTTGAACGTCGACGAAGTACAGCGTGCCGTGGTCCGCCGGGTGTGCGCCCTGAACCTGCACGAGCGGCGAGACCGGATGGGCGACGTCGGGAAGCAGTAGGAACTTCCCCGACGGGATGCTGAACAGGATCAGGATCGTCGCGAGCAGGAGCACGACGATCCCGCCCACGACGCGCCAGGGTGTGAGATGGCGTCTCAAAACAGGAACCGCTTCATCCCGCCGTCGACCACGACCGTCTGGCCGGTCACGTACTGCGCGCGGTCGGAGGCGAGGAAACAGACTACGTCGCCGAGCTCGCGGGGCCTCCCCCAGCGGCGGAGCGCGATCTCCTCGAGCTGCTCCTCGCTCGGGCCACCGGGGTACAGCTCGTCGAGCCTTGCCGTGGCGATCCGGCCGGGTGCGACGCAGTTGACGGTGACGCCGCTCGGTCCCACTTCGCGGCTCAGCGTCTTCAGCCAGCCGGTGACGGCGGGGCGGAAAGTGTTCGAGAGAGCGAGGTGTGTCGTCGGCTCCTGCGCCGCGAGCGAGGTGATGGCGACGATGCGTCCGGCACGGCTCTGCTCGAGGTGCGGCAGGCAGAGGCGGACGAGCGTCACCGCGGAGCGCAGGAGGAGCCGGTAGGCGGACTCGAGCGACGCGTCGTCGGCGTCCTTGGCGCCTCCCGGCGGCGGGCCGCCGCCGTTCCAGACGAGCACGTCGAGGCCCCCGAAGCGCTCGACCGCCGTCGACACGGCCCCCTCGAGGTCCGCGTCCTCCCGCACGTCGCCGGCCACCGCGATTCCGCCGAGCCGTTCCGCGTGGCCTTCGAGCTCTTCCGCCCGCCGCGCGAAGAGCACGACATTGGCGCCCTCCTCCGCAAGTGCCTCGGCGCTCGCCAGCCCGAGCCCCGACGACGCTCCGCAGACGAGCGCGGTGCGGCCTCTCAGTCCGAGGTCCACGACTCCGGTACTTCGCCGGAGCTCGCGACGACCCGCGTCGTCATCCCGCCCCGCGCGGCGAACTCGCCCTCGACCTCGACGAAGCGCGGCGCCCCATCTTCGACGAGCCGCTCGAGCACCTCGTTCACGACCTCCTCCTGGAAGATCTTGCGGCCCCGGAACGAGGTCAGGTAGTCGCGGAGGGACTTGAGCTCGAACAACCTGGCGTCGGGGACGTAGCGGATCGTGAGCTCCCCGAAGTCGGGCGCGTCGGTGAGCGGGCAGATCGAGGTGAACTCCGGCGCGCCGAGCTCCACGAGGTAGTCGCGTCCCGAAAACCGGTTCTCGATCGTCTCGATCAACTAGCCGCTGAGCACGCCGACGACCTCGCGCACCGCGTCGGCGCTGTGCTCGAGCGCCTCGCGCTCCTCGTCGGAGAGGTCGAGCTCGACGATCTCCTCGATTCCGCCGGCGCCGAGCTTGACCGGCACGCCGATGTAGAGGCCGTCGATCCCGTACTCGCCCTCGAGGTAGACGGTGCAGGGGAGGACGCGCTTCTGGTCGAGGAGGATGGCGTCGACCATCTCGGCGACGGCGGCGCCCGGCGCGTACCAGGCGGAGGTGCCGAGCAGCTGGACGATCTCGCCGCCGCCCTTGGCGGTGCGCTCGACCATCTGCTGGATCCGCTCCTCGGAGACGAGCTTGCGCAGCGGCACGCCGCCGACGGTCGCCGCCGAGACGACGGGCACCATCTGGTCTCCGTGGCCGCCGAGCACGAGCGCCTGCACGTCGCGGACGGAGGCGCCGGTCTCCCAGGCGATGAAGGTGCGGAAGCGGGCGGTGTCGAGGATGCCCGCCTGGCCGAAGACGCGCTCCTTCGGGAAGTCCGAGACGCTCTTTGCCACGTGGCACATCGCGTCGAGCGGGTTCGAGAGCACGACGATCGTGCAGCCGGGGCTCTGGGCCACGATCTGCTCGGTGACCGAGCCGACGATCTTCTCGTTCGTGGTCACGAGGTCGTCTCGCGACATCCCGGGCGAGCGGGGCAACCCGGCCGTGATCACGACGACGTCCGAGCCGGCGGTCTCCTCGTAGGAGTTCGTCCCCGTGATCTGCGGCTCGAAGCCGAGCACCGGGCCCATCTGGTTGATGTCGAGCGCCTTGCCCTGCGGCAGGCCCTCCTTGATGTCCGTGAGGACGACGTCGGCGTAGTCGCGCGCCGCAAGGATGTGCGCGGCGGTCGCGCCGGTCGCGCCGGCTCCCACAATCGTGACTTTCCGTCTCATACGGCTACCTCGGCTTCCAGTTTCTCGATCACCGCATCCGCGACCTCGCTCGTCCCGACCGCGGTCGGGTCGTCGCGGCTCGGCTTCATGTCGTAGGTGACGCTCTTCCCCTCGGCAATGACGGCGGCGATCGCGTGCTCGAGCCGGTTGGCCGCGCCGAGCTCGTCGAGGTGGCGGAGCATGAGGACGCCCGACAGCATCTGCGCGATCGGGTTGACCTTGTTCTGGCCCGCGTACTTCGGCGCCGAGCCGTGCGTCGGCTCGAAGACGGCGACCGTCTCGCCGTAATTTCCGCCGGGAGCGACGCCGAGCCCGCCGATCATCCCTGCGGCGAGGTCGGAGAGGACGTCGCCGTAGAGGTTCGGCAGCACGAGCACGTCGTACTCCTCGGGCCTCTGCACGAGCTGCATGCACATGTTGTCCACGATCCGGTCGTCGAACTCGACGTCGGTGTTCTCGGCGGCCACCTCGCGGGCGACGCGCAGCCAGAGCCCGTCGGTGAACTTCATGATGTTCGCCTTGTGGACGGCCGTGACCTTGCGGCGGCCGTTGCGGCGCGCGTAATCGAAGGCGAACTCGAAGATGCGGCGTGTGCCGGTGACCGAGATCGGCTTGATCGAGATGCCGGCGTCGTTGTGCCTGAGCCGGCCGCCGTGGGCCTCGATCCACGCGATCAGCTCGGCGGCTTCGGGCGTCCCCTGCTCGTACTCGATGCCGGCGTAGAGGTCCTCGGTGTTCTCGCGCACGATGATCAGGTCTACGTCGGCGAAGCGGCTGCGGACTCCCGGATAGCTCTTGCACGGCCGCACCTGCGCGTACATGTCGAGCTCCTTGCGCAGCGCGACGTTCACCGAGCGGAAGCCGCCGCCGACGGGGGTCGTGATCGGCCCTTTCAGCGCGACTCCGGTCTCGCGGATCGCCTCGAGGACTTCGGGTGGCAGCGGGTTGCCGCCGTAGCGCTCCATCACGTCGGCGCCGGCCTCGCGCACGTCCCACTCGAGCTCGGTGCCCGTCGCCTCCAGAACGCGGCGCGTCGCCTCTGTCAGCTCGGGCCCCGTGCCGTCGCCGGGGATGAGGACGACCCTGTGCGCCATCGACGGGGGAATCTAGCTGCGCCGACGCTAGAGTCGCGGCAGTGCACGAGCGCGAGCTCTACCGGCAGGCGGCGGATTATGCGGCCGACTTCGTCGAGACCCTGGAGACCCGGCCCATCCGTGCCGAGGCAGACGTGGACGAGCTCACGTCTTCCCTCGGCGGGCCTTTGCCGGACGGGCCGACGGATCCACGCGCCGTGATCGCGTCGCTCGTCGAGAACGTCGAGCCGGGGCTCTGCGCGACGCCTTCGGGGCGCTTCTTCGGCTTCGTCATCGGCGGCGCCGTGCCCGCCTCCGTCGCAGCCGACATGCTGACCTCGGCGTGGGACCAGAACGCCGGCCTCTACGTCGCCGGCCCTGCGGCTGCGGTCGTCGAGGAGGTCTGCCGGGGCTGGCTTGCCGAGCTTCTGGGGCTGCCGCCGCATGTGTCCGTCGCCTTCGTCACCGGTGCCCAGATGGCGCACGTCACCGCTCTGGCGGCAGCGCGGCACCACGTCCTCCAGCAGGCCGGCTGGGACGTTCCACAACAAGGGCTCGCCGGCGCGCCCGCGATCCGCGTCGTCGTGGCGGAGAAGCGCCACGTGACGGTCGACCGGGCTTTGCGTCTGCTCGGGATCGGGGCTTCGTCGCTCGACCTCGTCCCCGTCGACGACCAGGGTCGCATGCAAGTGGAGGAATTGCGGCTCGGCGACGGGCCGACGATCGTTTGCGGCCAGGCCGGCGAGGTGAATACCGGCGCCTTCGATGATCTCGGCGCGATCGCCGACGCGGCCGCGGAATCGGGTGCGTGGTTCCACCTCGACGGAGCGTTCGGGCTCTGGGCGGCCGCAAGCCCGGAGTTGCGCCACCTCGTCAGCGGTGCGGAGCGCGCCGACTCCTGGACAGTCGACTGCCACAAATGGCTGAACGTCCCGTACGACTCCGGCCTCGCCTTCTGTGCTCATCCGGAGGCCCATCGAGCCGCGATCGCCGTGAGCGCCTCGTATCTCGTCTTCGGGGGAGACGAGCGCGAGCGCGACCAGATGGACTGGACGCCCGAGTTCTCCCGGCGGGCACGCGGCTTTCCCGTCTACGCGGCGCTGCGCTCCCTCGGCCGGAGCGGGGTCGCCGAGATCGTCGAGCGCAGCTGCGCGCACGCGCGCCTGTTCGCCGAGCTGCTCGAGGAGGGAGGCGCGACGATCCTCAACGACGTGGTGCTCAATCAGGTGCTGGTGCGCTTCGGGGACGGAGAGCGCACGCGCGAGGTCATCCGCCGCGTGCAGGAGGACGGCACTTGCTGGCTCGGCGGCACGGACTGGCAGGGCGAGCATGCGATGCGGGTCTCCGTCTCGAACTGGCGGACGACCCGTGAGGACGTCGAGCGCTCGGTCGAGGCGATTCTCGCCGCGGCGGTGGTACCCGCATGACGCTCGGCGAAGCAGCCGCACGGGCCGACGAGCTCGCGGAGAGCGGCTCCGCGCAGGAGCTCGCGACACTGCGCACCCAGTGGGACGACGAGCTCGAGGCCTCGGCTCGCAGCTCCGACTTCCGGGAGCGGGCGCTCGCCTTCCGCGCCATCGGGCTGTTCCGCTGGCGCGCGAAGGAGGAGCTGCTCCGGCGCGGGCTCGACGACGGGAGCCCGGCGGCTCGCGGCTCGGCGCTGCTTTCCCTCGAGCTCCTCTCGCGCGAGCACCCGAGCACGGTCAACTCCGTGCGGCCGCTCCTGCACAAGATGCTCGCGGACGAGAACGAGAACCCGGCGGTGCGCCGGCTCGCCGTGCTCGCGCTCAAGAATGGCTCTGCCCAGCGCGACACGATCGTCCTGCTCGAAGGTCTCGCGGTGGACGACGATGCCGACGGCGACCTACAGCGGGCCGCCGCAGGCGTGGCGCAGGGGCTGAAGCGGAAGGCTCAGGCCAAGCGTTAGGCCGCGCAGGTGGCGCAGACCCGCGCCTGAATTTCCCGGCCGCAGGAGGGGCAGACGCGTCGGCGCCGGCGCTGCTCGAGGGCGCTCTTCTGGAGACCTGCGGAGATCATCAGCCAGCCGGCCGCCAGCGTGGCGACTCCGGCGATGGCGACGTGCGGATCGAGTTGCATGCCTACTTTCTGGGTTGCGGTGCCAGCTTCTTCCGGCGCGCATGCGGGTGCGCTTGGAAATACAACTCGCGCCGCCTGCGATCGGATACGTGCGTGTACAGCTCCGTCGTCGCAAGATCGGCATGCCCGAGCATCTCCTGCACGGCGCGCAGGTCCGCGCCGCCCTCCAGCAGGTGTGTCGCGAACGAGTGGCGCAGGAGATGCGGGTGGATGCGCTCCGGCTCGAGCCCCGCCTTGCCGGCCAGGCGGCGCAGGATGAGGAAGACGCCGGCGCGCGTGAGCGGGCCGCCCCGTGCGTTGAGGAACAGCTCCGGCCTATGGCTCTTTTCGAGGTGCGGGCGGCCCCGCGAGAGGTATAGGCGAAGAGCTTCGGCGGCCTCACGCCCCATCGGGACGACGCGCTCCTTGCTCCCCTTGCCGAAACAGCGGACGAGGCGGTGCTCGAGGTCGACCGACTGCCGGTCGAGCGAGACGGCCTCGCTCACGCGCAGGCCCGCGCCGTAGAGAAGCTCGCCGAGGGCGCGGTCGCGGAGGGCGCGCGGTGTCGTGCCGGCCGCCGCGTCGAGAAGCCGCTCGACTTCGGCGGGGGAGAGCGTGCGCGGCAGCTTTCGGCGGCGCTTCGGGAGCTCGACGGTCGCCGCCGGATTGTCCGTGCGCGTGCCCAGCAGCACCTGGTGGCGGAAGAAAGAGCGGACGGCGGCCAGCCTGCGCGCGATCGTCGTCGGCGCGAGGCCGTCCGCGCGCAGCTGCGCGACGTAGGCGGCGAGATCGTCCGTGCTCGCTTCCGCGGGCGAGCGGCCGAGCCAGGCGGCCAGGTGGGCGACGTCGCGCCGGTACGCCTCGACCGTGCGGGGCGCAAGCCGCGCGGCTGCGAGGGCGAGGAAGCCCTCGACGTCGGGATCCGGTTTCGTCACGGGCGCTGACTTCGTCTCGGCGAGCGCGACGCCTGCTCGAATACGCCCATGGAGCGCAGGCGCGTCGTCGTGCACGGCTTCGTCCAGGGCGTCGGCTTTCGCTTCGCGGTCGAACGGGCCGCGCGCTCACGCGGCGTCGCCGGCTGGGTGCGAAACCAGCTCGACGGGACTGTCGAGGCGGTTTTCGAGGGCGAACCCGAGGACGTCGAGGCGCTCGTCGCGTTCTGCCACGAGGGGCCTCGCGGTGCGCAGGTCGAGCGCGTCGACGTGGTGCCGGAGTCACCCGACGGGCTCGCCGGCTTCAGGGTCACCGGCTAGACGGGCTTGGTGGAACGGCTCCGCACTGGCCCACACGATCTCGCCGCGAACGAGCTCGAGATCGTCCAGCTCCTCGCGCCGCAGGCGGGCGGTGAGCCGTTCGCCGCTTCCCTCGACGAGATCGACTCGGGCGTCGGCGCCGAGAATTGCGATGCGCTCGACCTCCACCTCGACGGCAGCGTCGCCGGGCCAGCGCCTGAGCACGATCTCGTGAGGCCGGACGAGGCTCGAGCCCAGGCGGACCGCGTCGCCGACGAAGCGCAGGACGAACTCCGAAGCCGGCGCGTCGTACAGCTCGGCCGGAGCCCCGACCTGCTCGAGGCGGCCGTGGTCCATGACCGCAACACGGTCGGCGACCTCCATCGCCTCCTCCTGGTCGTGCGTGACGAAGACCGTGGTCACGTGCACCTCCTCGTGCAGGCGGCGCAGCCAGTCGCGGAGCTCCGCGCGCACGCGGGCGTCGAGCGCGCCGAAGGGTTCGTCGAGGAGCAGGACGCGCGGCTTCGCAGCCAGCGCCCGCGCCAGCGCCATTCGCTGCCGCTGCCCGCCCGAGAGCCGCGACGGGTAACGGTCCGCGAACCCCTGCAGCTGCACGAGCGTGAGCAGCTCGTCGACGCGCTCGCGGATCTCCTGCTTCGGCCGCTTGCGGATCGTCAGCGCGAAGGCCACGTTGTCGCGCACGGTCATGTGCTTGAAGGCCGCGTAGTGCTGGAAGACGAAGCCGACGTCGCGGCGCTGCGGCGCGATCCCGGTTGCGTTCTCACCTGAGAGGAGCACCTTGCCGGAGTCAGGGCGCTCCAGGCCCGCCACGATGCGCAGGAGAGTCGACTTCCCGGAGCCGCTCGGGCCGAGAACGGCGGTGAGCGAGCCCTGCGGGATCTCGAGCGAGACCTCGTCGAGGGCGACAAACGAGCCGAAGCGCTTGGAGACGTTGCGGATCTCGATCGACATCAGACGGCCTCCCGCGGCTTGATCAGGGTCATGAGGACGAGCACGAAGACTGCGGTCGCGGCGAGGACGACGGAGACTGCGTAGGCGCCGGACGTGTTGAAGTTGAGCGTGTAGCCCTCGACGCGCAGGGTGGCGGTCTCGGTCTGGCCCTCGACCCGGCCAGAGACGACGGCCACCGCGCCGTACTCACCCAGGCAGCGCGCCGTCGTGAGGACGACGCCGTAGATCACGGCCCAGCGGATCGACGGCAGCGTGATGCGCCAGAACCGCTGCCAGCGCGTGGCGCCGAGCGTCGCGGCGGCCTGCTCCTGTTCGTTCCCGAGCTCGCGCAGCGTCGGGATCACCTCCCTCGCCACGAACGGGACGGAGACGAAGATCGTCGCGAGCACGATCGCCGGCAGGGCGAAGAGCACCTGGATCCCGTGGGCCGTGAACCAGCTTCCGAACCAGCCGGTGCGGCCGTAGAGGAGGAAGAGGGCGAGGCCGACCACAACCGGGGAAAGCGCGAGCGGCAGGTCGATGAATGCGTTGAGCAGCCCCTTCCCGCGGAAGCGGCGGCGCACGATCGCAAGCGCGCAGAGCACGCCGAAAACCGTGTTCACCGGTACGGCGATTGCGGTCGCGATCAACGTGATCTCGAAGGCATGCACCGTGTTCGGATCGGAAAGGGCCTCCCAGACCGGCTTCAGACCGTTCTCGAAGGTGCGGTAGAAGATCATTACGAGCGGCGCGAGGAGGACCACCAGGAGGTAGCCCAGCGCCACGGCGCGGAGTCCGAGCCGCTTAGCCACGCTCGTACCTCGTAACGAAGAACCGCAGGGCGCCGACGGCGAGCAGCAGCACGAACGAGGCGCCGAGCAGCACGACGGCGACCGCGGCCGCCCCGGACGGATCCCCGCTCTCGATCTGGTTCAGCACGTACACCGAGACGACCTGCGTGTGGCCCGGGATGTTCCCGGCGATGAGGACGAGGGAGCCGATCTCGCCGAGTGCCCGGGCGAGCGCGAGGACGGCGCCCGAGAGGATCCCCGGCAGCAAGTTCGGCAGGACGATCCTCCGGAACACCGTCGTCTGCCGGGCCCCCAGGGAGCGGGCGGCCTCCTCCATCTCCGTGTCGAGTTCGAGGAGCACCGGCTGAACCGTCCGCACGACGAACGGCAGCGTGACGAAGCAGAGCGCGAGCACGATCGCCGTCCGGGTGTATGCGACGTCGATCCCGATGGGCGAGCGCGGCCCGTACAGGGCGAGCAGTGTCAGCCCGGCGACGATCGTCGGCAGCGCGAACGGCAGGTCGATCACCGCGTTCACGACCGACCTGCCGGGGAAGTCGTCCCGTACGAGCACCCAGGCCGTCACCGTCCCGAAGACGATGTTGACGATGACGACGACGAAGGCCGCGCCGAAGGTGAGCTTGAGCGCGGATACCGCCAGCGGGTTCGAGACGGCCTGCCAGAACGCATGGGCGCCGCTCTTGTGCGACTCCCAGACGAGGGCGGCGATCGGGAGAACGACGACAACCGTCAGGAACGTCGAGATGATCCCGACCGATATGGCCGTGCTCGCGCGCCCGCCCGCGCGAGCTGCCTCACGCGGGCGGAAGTGCGGTGCTCTCGCGGCGGAGGCTTCCAACTAGCCGCCGACCGCGCGCTCGATGCCGACCATCCGGCCCGTGTTCTGGTCGAACCAGATCCTGTTGGCCTTGAGCCAGCCGCCGAAGAGGCGGTCGCGGATGTTGAAGGTCGGGCCGGTCTTGTACTTCTTGGCCCAGCTGGCGAGGTTGGGCCGCTTCAGGACGGACTTGACGACGGGGCGGTAGCCGTTCGACGCGAAGATCGCCTGCTGCTTCGGCGCGTGGGCGTAGGCGATGAAGGCCTTGGCCGCCGACGTGGCGTCCTTGAGCGCGACCATCGGCAGCTCGATCAGCATCGTCGGCCTGGGCACGATCAGCTTGCCCTGCTTGCCGGCGGCGAAGGCGCTGTACGCCTCGCTCTCGTAGGTGATGAGGACGTCGCCCTTGCCCGAGAAGAACGTGTTCGCGGCGTTCGAGCCGGACGTGTCCTGCGAGACGACGTGCTTGAAGAGCTTCGTCACGAACTGCACGGCCTTGTGGTCGCTCATCCCGGACTTCCGCGCTGCTCCGTACGCCGCGAGCACGTTCCACTTCGCCGAGCCGGAGCTGAACGGGTTCGGCGTCACCACCTGGATGCCCGACTTGACCAGGTCGCTCCAGCCGTGGATGTGCTTCGGGTTCCCCGGGCGCACGACGAAGGCGACGACGGAATCCGCGGCGATGGCGCTGTACGGCGCCTTGTTCCAGTTCTTCCCCACGAGACCGGCGTCCGCGATCGTGTCGATGTCGAGCCCGGTCGAGAGGAAGGCGATGCTCGCGGGCTGCCCGGCGGCGATCGCGCGCGCCTGCGAGCCGGACGGCCCATACGACTGCGAGAACGAGACGCCGTTGCCGGCGGAGGTGTGCCCGAAGCGCGAGATGAGCTTCTGCATAACGGGCTTCGGCGTCGAGTAGGCGACGAGGTTGACCGTCGTGCCGGCCTGGCGGGCCTGAGCCGCGCCCACAACAACGGCGCAGGCAACGGGGACGAGCAGAGCGAGGAGCAAGAGTCGGCGCATCGCGTCGGATCCTTTCCTGGGATTCCCTACAGCCTTTCTAGGTATTGGCGATGCTGATTATTGCCATAAGTGAAACCTCGCGCGCAAGTTCGAACAGACTCCGAACAGTCAGGACTTGCGCGCCGCGGCCGCGATGTCCGCGAGCGTGGTCTGCTCGAGGACGTCGCGCATGTGCGTCCGGAGCTCGAGCCAGACGTCGCGGAGGCCGCTTGCGGCTCCGTCGTACTCGAGCTCGTCAGGCCTCACTCCTCGCACGGTGGCGATCGGTCCCTCGAGCTCGCGGATCACGTCGGCGACCGAGATCTCCTCCGCCGGGCGTGCGAGCTGGTAGCCGCCCTCGGCGCCGCGCTGGCTGGCGACAAGGCCCGCGCTGCGGAGCTGCGAGAGGATGCTCTCGAGGAACTTCGGCGGGATCTGCTGCGCCGAGGCGAGCTGCTCGGCGGTCGTCAGCCCCGGCGGCGCAGCCGCGAGCTCCGCCATCGCCCTCAGGGCGTAGTCGACCTTTGCGGAGACCCGCATCTGGTCATTCTGGCCTAGGAGCGGGGGTGAGCCTTGTCGTAGACGCGGCGCAGGTGGCGCGGGTCGACGTGGCTGTAGACCTGCGTGGTCGAAAGCGAGGCGTGGCCGAGCAGCTCCTGGATCGTGCGCAGGTCGGCGCCGCCTTCGAGCAGATGCGTCGCGAACGCGTGTCGCAGCCGGTGCGGGTGGGGCACGATCCGGCGCAGCGTGCTCGTGTCGAGCCGGCGGCCGCGCGCCGAGAGGAAAAGGGCATTGTTCGCGCCTCTTGCGAGCGCCGGCCGGGCGTCGCGGAGGTAGCGGCCGAGCCAGAGCGCCGCCTCCTCGCCGAGCGGGACGACGCGGTCCTTACCGCCCTTGCCGCGCCGGACGTGCACGAGCTCCTGGTCGAAGTCCACGTCGGCGAGGTCGAGTCCGACGGCTTCGGCGCTGCGCAGGCCGGCGGAGTACACGAGCTCCACGAGCGCGCGGTTCCGCAGGGCGACGGGGCCGTCTCCCTCGAGCGCCTCGAGCATGCGCTCGACGTCGGCGGCGGCGGGGGCGTCGGGAAGACGGCGCGCGCGCCGAGGCGCGAGCCGGGCGTCAGGAACGCGGTCCGGCCCGAGCGCATGCCGGAGAAACGCGCGTACTGCGGCCAGCTTGCGGCTGATCGTGGACGGCGCGAGCTTCCTTCCGCGTCGTGTGCTGCCGAGCCAGGCGACGTAGTCGGCGAGGACCCGGACGTCGACGTCGTCGAGAGCGGTGCCGCGCTCCTCGAGCCAGGCGCAGAACTCCTCCACGTCGCCGCCGTAGGCGCGACGGGTGCTCTTGCTGAGCGCCGGAGAGGCGAGGAAGCGGTCGGCGGCGGCACGAGCGTCCACAGCAGACGGTTCCCCGGCTACCGGTCCTTCCCTTTTCGCTAGCGTCGTTCGTGGTGCACCGTCCGGCGGATACAGCACTGCCCTGGCGGCTGCAAAGCGGCGCCATCCGGCGTCCTCAGTCGCGTGAATATGCCCGCATATTCACGCTCCCTGCGTCCTTGTCTGGCTTGCTTTTCGCGCGCCAGGATCACCACCGTACCCACCGGACGGCGCACGAGTGATCGCTAAGCACGACGTGCTCGTCGTCGGAGCGGGCTGCGCAGGCATGCGCGCAGCGATCGAGGCGTTCGACACGGGTGCGAGCGTGGCGATGATCTCGAAGATCCACCCGACGCGCTCGCACTCGGGAGCGGCCGAGGGCGGGATCAACGCCGCGCTCGGCAACGCATCGGAGGACAACCCCGAGATCCACGCCTTCGACACGGTCAAGGGCTCCGACTACCTCGGCGACCAGGACGCGATCCAGATCCTCTGCGACGAAGCCCCCGACGACGTCTATGAGCTCGAGCACTGGGGCGCCGTCTTCTCCCGCACCGAGGACGGGCGGATCGCGCAGCGCCCGTTCGGCGCCGCCGGCGCGCCGCGTACTGCGTACGCGGCCGACATCACGGGCCACGTCCTGATCCAGGTGCTCTACGAGCAGGTCTGCAAGCGCGAGATCCCGGTCTACGAGGAGTTCTTCGCGTGGCAGCTCGTCGTCGACGACCACCGTTGCCAGGGCGTGATCTGCTGGGACCTTCTCCACGGCGGACTGAAGACGATCGGAGCGAAGACCGTCATCCTCGCCACAGGCGGGGCCGGCCGGCTCTACACCGGGACGACGAACGCCTATGCGTGCACCGGCGACGGGATGTCCATGGCGCTGCGCGTCGGCGTGCCGCTGAAGGACATGGAGATGATGCAGTTCCACCCGACGACACTCGCGCCGACGGGAGTGCTCA
>DASXJG010000186.1:0-10831 GCA_036497525.1 Gaiellaceae bacterium | reverse complement strand
GCCCTCTTCTACTCCATCCCAAACCCCCACCCACCCGGGGACCGCCGAAGCGTGCCGCTTCGCCGGTGACGAGAGGATCGAGGCTCCGTCTCGGAAGCCTGGCGGTTCTTGCACAGCTGTCCGCGCCGGACAGGTCGGCAGGTCGGTGCCGTCCGCTCGTCCCCGTAGCTTGGCTGCTCAATGCACGACGGCATCTGGACACTCGCCGACTGCCCGCCCGCCGCACAGGCGGGGCTCGTCCGTGCGCTCGGAGTCTCCGAGCTGACGGCCTCCGTGCTCGTCCGTCGCGGCTACTCCGATCCGGCCGAGGCGGCGCGTTTCCTCGACGGCGAGCAGCCACCCCACGATCCGTTCCTCCTCGGCGACATGGAGGCCGCCTGCGCGCAGATCCGCGCGGCGGTCGAGCAGGGGCGCCGGATCTGCGTCCACGGCGACTACGACGTCGACGGCATTGCGGCCACCGCGCTCGCCGTACTTCTGCTGCGCGAGCTCGGGGCCGACGTCGCATGGCACCTGCCGAGCCGCTTCGACGAGGGGTACGGCGTGCGCAGCGAGACGCTCTCACGACTGCTGGACGACGGCTGCGGGCTCGTCGTGACCGTCGACTGCGGGATCACCGCCGCCGCCGAGGTCGCCGAGGCGAAGGAGCGGGGGCTGGACGTCATCGTCACCGACCACCACCGGCCGGCCGAGACGCTTCCCGACTGCCCTATCGTCGCCACCCGCCCCTCCGGCTACCCGTTCCCGGAGCTGTGCGGGACCGGCGTCGTCTACAAGCTGGGGCAGGCGCTGTTCGGCGTCGACTCCGAGATTCCGCGCCGTCACCTCGACCTCGTCGCGCTCGCGACGATCGCCGACGTCGTCCCGCTCCTCGACGAAAACCGCTCGCTCGCGATCGCGGGGCTGCGCGCGCTTGCGCGCACGGCGAAGCCGGGCCTCCGCGCGTTGATGCGAAGCGCCGGCGTTGACCCTGCGTCGGTCGACACGGGAGCCATCGGGTTCCGCCTTGCGCCGCGCCTCAACGCGGCAGGACGCCTCGGCCATCCGCGCGAGGCGCTCGAGCTTCTGCTGACCGAGGACGACGCGGAAGCCCGGAGGCTCGCCGACTCGCTCGAGGAGCTGAACCGCGAGCGGCAGGCGGTCGAAGGCCGCATCCTGCGCGAGGCGGTCGCCCAGGTCGAGTCCTGGACGCCGGAGCGGCGAGCGCGGCACGCGTATGCGGTCGCGGGAGCCGACTGGCACGAGGGCGTGATCGGGATCGTCGCCTCCCGGCTCGTCGAGCGGTACCACCGCCCGGTGGTGCTCATCGCGGGCACCGACGGCGACTGGAAGGGCTCCGGCCGTTCGATTCCGTCCTTCGACCTGCATGCCGCGCTCGGTGCGTGCTCGGAGCTCCTCGGACGGTGGGGCGGACATCGCGCGGCGGCCGGCCTCTCGATCGCGGAGGAGAACGTCGAGGCCTTCGCGGAGGCGTTCGCTCGCCACGCCGCGGGCGTGATCGGCGAGGACGATCTCGAGCCCGTGGCGTCGATCGACGCAGTCGTCACACGCGGCGGCGAGCTCTCCCTCGACCTCTGCGCGGAGCTGGGGCGGCTCGCCCCGTTCGGGCTCGGCAACCCAGCGCCGACACTGCTCGCCCCCGGCTGCACGCTCGCCGACCTCGCCACCGTCGGCGACGGCAAGCATCTCCGCTTCCGAATCCGGCGCGACGGCCGGGACGGCGGCAGCGCGATCGCGTTCGGCCAGGGGTCGCGCCTCGACGTGCTGCGGCCGGACGCGCCCTACGACGTCGCCTTCCGGCTGGAGGAGAACCACTGGAACGGCACAGTCGCGCCGCAGCTCCTCGTCCGGAGGATCTTCGCCGCGCCGCCGCGGTACCGCGAGCTTCACGCCTGGCTCGCCGTCGAATGGAAGAAACCCGATGCCTCACGCGACGACGAGGCACGGGAGATCTTCGCCGAGCTCGGAGTCATCGAGGGCGGCCCGCGGCGCGACCTGCTCGAGTCGAAGCGGTTCCGCGAGCTGTTGGCGGCCGAGCAGCCGCTCGCCGAAGCCGCGTGATCCGCGTCGATCCGGTGCCTTCGCGGACTAGCGGGCGTTCAGCGTGACGGCCAGCGCACGCGCGAGGCGCAGAACGCTGCGGCGCCGTCTGAGGCGTGGGAAATGGGGCATGGGAACCGTCACTTCGCTTCTCTAACGACCGTTCCTCCCCCGTGGATTCGCTCCAAAACCCCGGGAGTACACTGAGTTTGTGACCACTCTGGAGGCAGGCGAGAGACACGAAGAGCTCCTCGAGGCGCTGCTTGCGGAGATCGCCGCCGCCCAGCGCGCGGACGTCGACGTCGAGCTCGTCACCCGCGCCTTCCGCTTCGCGGCCGCAGCGCACGAGGGGCAGCAGCGCCGCTCCGGTGAGCCGTTCATCACGCATCCCGTCGGCGTCGCGTCGATCTGTGCCGGCCTGCGCCTCGACGAGCAGACCATCGCGGCGGCGCTCCTCCACGACGTCGTCGAGGACACCGGCGTCGAGCTCGACACCCTGCGTGAGGAGTTCGGCGAGGAGATCGCGGCGCTCGTCGACGGCGTCACGAAGCTGACCCGCGTCCAGTTCCAGACCCGCGAGCAGGCGGAGGCCGAGAACTACCGCAAGATGGTCGTGGCGATGGCCGAGGACGTTCGGGTCATCCTCGTCAAGCTCGCCGACCGCCTCCACAACCTGCGCACGATCGAGTACCTCGGGAAGCAGAAGCAGATCCAGAAGTCGAAGGAGGCGCTCGAGGTCTACGCGCCGCTCGCGCACCGGCTCGGCATCCACGCGCTCAAGTGGGAGCTCGAGGACCTCGCGTTCCAGACTCTCCACCCCCGCAAGTACGCCGAGATCAAGACGATGGTCGCCGAGCGCCGCGCGGACCGCGAGGGCCACGTCGCGGAGGCGGCGGACGTGCTCCGCCGCGAGCTCGAGAAGGTCGACATCCCGGTCGAGATCGCCGGCCGCGCGAAGCACTTCTACTCGATCTACGACAAGATGGCCCGCAAGGGCCGCGAGTTCAACGAGATCTACGACCTCACGGCGATGCGCGTGATCGTCGAGCGCGCGGGCGAGGAGGGGACGCGCGACTGCTACGGCGCCCTCGGCCTCATCCATTCCCTCTGGAAGCCGATGCCCGGCCGCTTCAAGGACTACATCGCCATGCCGAAGTTCAACGGCTACAGCAGCCTCCACACCACGGTCATCGGTCCGGAGGGCAGGCCGCTGGAGATCCAGGTGCGCACACGCGGGATGCAGCAGACCGCCGAGCTCGGCGTTGCGGCGCACTGGTCGTACGTGCGTGACGGGCGCCGCTCCAAGCACGCGGACGAGGAGTGGAACGAGTGGGTGCGCCAGCTGATGGACATCAACGACGACGAGGACGACGCGCGTGAGTTCGTGAAGAGCTTCCGCACCGACCTCTTCGACGAGGAGGTGTTCGTCTTCACGCCGAAGGGCGAAGTGAAGACGCTGCCGGCCGGCGCGACGCCGATCGACTTCGCCTACGCCGTCCACACCGACGTCGGTCACCGCACGGTCGGGGCCAAGGTCAACGGCCGGATCGTGCCGCTCCACTACCGGCTGCACAGCGGCGACCGCGTCGAGATCCTCACCGGCAAGTCGGCGGCTCGCGGACCCTCCCGCGACTGGCTGTCGCTCGTCGCCTCGTCGCGTGCCCGCAACAAGATCCGGCAGTTCTTCTCGCGCGAGCAGAAGGAAGACCTCGAGGCGAAGGGCCGCGAGGCGCTCGAGAACTCGCTCAAGGCGCAGAACCTCCCGTACAAGAAGCTCTCCGGCTCCGCCGTCCTCGCCGGCGTGATCCGCGAGTCGGGCTACAAGAAGGCCGAGGACTTCTACATCGCGCTCGGCTCAGGGAAGCTGACCGCGTCGAAGATCGTCGACAAGGTCCTCCAGCAGCTCAAGGTCGGCGAGGTCGCCGAAGAGCAGGTGCCGGTCAAGAAGCCGCGGGCCCGCGAGGCGGCCGGCAGCGACAGCTACGGGATCAACGTGATCGGCGTCGACGACGTCCTCGTCCGGCTGGCGAAGTGCTGCACGCCGGTGCCCGGCGACGACATCGTCGGCTACATCTCGCTCGGCAAGGGGATCACGATCCACCGCGGCGACTGCCCCAACGTGCGGGCGCTGCGCCGCAACCCCGAGCGGTTCACGCCGGTCGAGTGGGAGGGAGGCGGCAGCCAGAGCTTCCGCGTCCAGATTGCCGTCGACTCCTGGGACCGGCCGCGCCTGCTCGAGGACGTCGCACGGACATTCGCCGAGCACGGCTCGAACATCGTCTCCTACGGCGGCACGGTCGAGAATCAGATGGCGCGGAACTGGTACGTGGCGGAGGTCGGCGACGTGAAGGCGCTCCGCGGGCTGCTCTCTGCGCTCCGCAACGTCGACGACGTCTTCGACGCCCGCCGCGTCACGCCCTCGTAGCCGGCTCCCTCGTTCGAGGGATCCAGGATCACCAACCGGGGGTTACCCCGTTCGAGGGATACGCGTGTGGTGGAGCGGCGCCAGTCCCTCGAACGAGGGACGCCGATCAGGACTCCCAGGCCTCGCCGCCCGTGTCCCAGCCCACGAGGCAGAGGTCGGCAATCGCGGCGGCGACGGCGTCGAGCTCCGGCTCCGGAACCGCACCGTCGGCCGCGAGCTCCGCGACCCGGGTGCCGCGCCAGAGGACGGGAACCGTCGTGCGGCTCGGGGGATCCGGGCTGCCGGCCTGGGGGCCGAGGACGAGCTTGCTCTCCTCGACGAAGTAGACCGCGGCCCAGGCGCAGTCCTCCCGGGCCGCCAGCTCCGAGACCGCCCGGCGCAAGAGATCGTCGGCGTCAGGCGTCGACATCGTCTCCCTCGAAGGCGACGACGGGCTCGCGGAAGGAATCGGGCACCGGGTGGGCCTTCCGCTCGGCGAGATCGACGTAGACGAGCGTCTGGTGCGCGGTGACCATGAGCTCGTCGTCGGGGACGCGGTGCGCGGCGAACTCGAACGTCACGCTGGTGCGTCCGAGCCGCGAGACGCGGACACAGACCTCGATCTCGTCGTCGAAGACGGCGGGCGCGAAGTACTCGACGTCGTTCGCCCGCATGACGAAGTCGCCTGCCTTGCCCGGCGGCTGCAGCAGGCCGAGCGAGCGCAGGTACTCGACCCGCGCCAGGTCGAAGTAGGGGTTGTAACGGCCGTAGTAGACGATCCCCTGCGCGTCGGTATCCGAGAAGCCGACCCGTGTCCTCGCCGAGAACTTGAACGGCGGCTTCACGATCGGATCACCCCCAGCACCTCGTCCCGCTTCTGCTCCATGAGCTCCTCCGACATGGCCTCGAGGTTGAGGCGCAGGAGTGGCTCGGTGTTCGAGGGGCGGACGTTGAAGTGCCAGTCGTCGAAGTCGACCGAAATCCCGTCGAGGTGCGAGATCCGGCCGCCCTCGGCGCCATAGCGCTCCTTCAGCTCCTGCAGCTTGAGCGGGACGTCGGCGACGGGCGTGTTGATCTCGCCGGTGATGAAGTAGCGCGAGCGCAGCGGCGTCAGGATCTCCGACAGCGGCCGGCTCTTTTTCGAGATCAGCTCGAGCATGAGCAGGAACGGCACGGTGCCCGTGTCGGCCTGGGTGAAGTCGCGGAAGTAGTAGTGGCCGGAGACCTCGCCCGCGAACGCCGCGTCCTCCTTCCGCATCAGAGCCTTGATGAAGGCATGGCCCACGCGGCTGACGATCGGGACTCCGCCGTCGCGCTCGATCGTCTCCGGCACCGCGCGGCTCGCGCGGACGTCGTAGATGATCTTCGCGCCCGGCTCCTTGGCGAGGAGGCTCTCGGCGAACAGCGCGGTGACGAAGTCGCCGGGTACGAACTCGCCCGTGTCGTCGACGAAGAAGCAGCGGTCTGCGTCGCCGTCGAACGCGACCCCGAGGTCGGCGCCCTCCTCGAGTGTCTTGCGAACGATGAACTCCCGGTTCTCCGGCAAGAGCGGGTTCGGCTCGTGGTTGGGGAACGTGCCGTCGGGCTCGAAGAAGCAGCGCACCGTCTCCACCGGCAGCCGCTCGAGCACCGGCGGCAGCATCGTGCCTCCCATCCCGTTCGCGGCATCGATCACGACACGCAACGGCTTGATCGCCGAGACGTCGACGAAGGAGAGGACGCGGTCGACGTACGCGGGCCAGATGTCGTACGCCTCGACCGTCCCGCTCGGACCCGTCCGGTAGCTGCTACCGGCCGTGTCCTGTTCCGACATGGCCCGGTCGCGGACGTCGAGGAGGCCCGACTCGCCGCCGACCGGCAGCGCGCCTCGGCGAACGAGCTTCATCCCCGTGTACTGCTTGGGGTTGTGGGAGGCGGTGACCATCGCGCCGCCTTCGAGCCCGAGCGACCCGACCGCGAAATAGACCATCTCCGTGCCGACGAGCCCGAGATCGAGGACGTCCGCGCCCGCGGCGGCGGCGCCGCGCATCAGCGCCTCCTGCATTCCCGCCGACGAGAGCCGCATGTCGCGGCCCACCGCGATCCGGCGCGGCTCGAACTGCTCGACGTAGGCACGGCCGATCGCCTCCGCGCCGGCTTCGTCGAGCTCGCCGGGATAGAGCCCGCGCACGTCGTACGCCTTGAAGACCTTTGGGTCCAACACCGCCGCGCGCGATCCTAGCCAGGGGACGTCGGCCACTACGATTGCACCATGGTGGAGCGGAAGCTTGCGACCGTGCTCTTTGTCGACCTCGTCGGGTCGACGGACCAGCTCGCGGACGTCGATCCGGAGGTCGTGCGGCGGCGGGTCGGGCGCTATTTCGACCAGGTCTCGCACTGCGTCACGACGCACGGCGGGACGGTGGAGAAGTTCGCCGGCGATGCCGTGATGGCCGCCTTCGGAGTGCCGCTCCAGCACGAGGACGACGCCGAGCGGGCCGTTCGTGCGGCACTCGTGACCCTCGATCGCGTCGGCGAGCTCGGCCTCGAGGTCCGCATCGGAATCGAGTCGGGCGAGGTCGTCGCCGACGAGTCGGAGTCGACGTTCGCCACGGGCGAGGCGGTCAACCTCGCAGCGCGCCTCGAGCAGCAGGCCGGGCCGAACGAGATCGTCATCGGCCCGACCGCGGCGCGGCTCGTCCGTGACCTCGTCGAGCTCGAGCCGCTCGAGCCGCTAAAGCTGCGCGGCTGGCGCGAGCCGATCGCCGTCAGTCGGGTCGTCGGCGCTCTCGAGACGGGCCGTCCGATGCGCTCACTCCAGGCGCCGCTCGTCGGCCGCGACTCGGAGCTCGAGCTGCTCGAGAACACGTTCGCGCGCACGGTCCGCGACCGCCACGCGACCCTGGTCACGCTCTACGGGGACGTCGGCGTCGGCAAGAGCCGGCTCGCGCGGGAGTTCGTCGACGGGCTCGAGCGCGCGACCGTGCTCCGCGGCCGCTGCCTCCCGTACGGAGAAGGCGTGACGTACTGGTCGATCGCCGAGATGGTCAAGGCCTCGGCAGGAATCTCCGACGACGATCCGCTGGAGCGCGCGTACGAGAAGCTCCGCGAGACGTGTGAGGACGAAGCCGTCGCGGACCTCCTGGGGCTCGCGGTCGGGGTGCTCGAGGCGGTCGAGGGCGAGCGGAGCCAGCAGGAGATCGCCTGGGCCGTTCGCTCGTGGACCGAGCAGCTCGCCGGCGCACAGCCGCTCGCGCTCGTCTTCGAGGACGTCCACTGGGCCGAGGAACCGCTGCTGGAGCTGATCGAGCATCTCGCCGCGTGGGTCCGGACCGCGCCGGTGCTGCTGCTCTGCCTCGCCCGGCCGGAACTGCTCGACGTGCGCCCGGCGTGGGGCGGCGGCCGCCTGCGAGCCGTCACGTTCGAGCTCGAGGCGCTTACCGACGACGAAGGCGCGACGCTCGTGAAGGAGCTCGCCGCCGAGGTGGACGTGCCGGTCGACGTGGAGGCCGTCCTCGCGAAGGCCGAGGGCAACCCGCTCTTCGTCGAGGAGACGATCCGGGCTCTCGCCGAACAGCCGGAGGGCCGGCAGGAGCGAATCCCGGACACGCTGCAGGCGCTGATTGCCGCGCGCATCGACCGGCTGCCGACTTCGTCCCGCCGCCTCGTCCAGCGTGCCGCCGTGATGGGCCGCGTCTTCCTCCGCGGTGCGCTCGCTCACCTCTCGCCGGACATGCCGGACGTCGACGCGGTGCTCGACGACCTGCTGTTCCGCGATCTCGTCGTCCACGAAGAGCGGTCCGCGATCAGCGGTGAGCAGGCATTCAAGTTCAAGCACGTGCTCATCCGCGAGGTCGCGTACGCCGGCCTGTCGAAGGGATCGCGCGCCGACCTGCACATGCACTTCGCAGAGTGGCTCCGCGAGCGCGCGGGGGAGGAGCTTGTCGAGATCCGCGCCTTCCACCTCGACCAGGCGACCCGCCTTCTGACGGAGCTCGACGGCTCGGCGCCGCCCGAGCTCGCCCAGGAGGCCGCGAGCGAGCTCACGCATGCGGGCCGCCGGGCGCTCTCGCGGGAGTCGTTCGCAAGCGCGCGCAAGCTGCTCGTGCGGGCCGTCGAGTTGGCGCCGACGCTCGAGCGCCGGTACTTCGCCGCGCGGGCCGCGTGGCGCCTCAGCGACATGCCGGCCGTCATCGTCGAGATGGAAGAGGTCGCGACGGCTGCCGAGGCTGCCGGCGAGCGGCGGCTGCAGGGGCGGGCGCTCACTGCGCTCGGCGAGGCCGTCCTGAACCAGCGGGCCGATGCGGCGGCCGCCCGCGAGCTCATCGAACGGGCCGTTGAGGTGCTGGCCGACGAGGAGCCCGAAATCCGGTTCGAGGCCTTCCGGGCGGCGACCCTGGTGGCCACATGGCTCGCCGACGACGAGGCGTTCGAGCACTGGGCGAAGCTCGCGCTCGAAGCTGCGCGGGCAGCCGAACGGAAGGACCAGGAGCTCGAGATCACGATGGCGCTCGCAGAGAGCTACATCTACCGGCTCGACTTCGCCGAGTCCGAGCCGCTGATCGAGCGCATCGAGGAGCTCGCGGAGCAGAGCGGAAGCGTCTTCGGTCGGGCGATCGCCTACGCGGCGCGGGGAATGCTCGAGAACTGGCGCGGCAACGACGCCGAGTCCGAGGCCGCCTTCACGTCCGCGCGTGATCTTTACGCGGAGCTCGGGAATCGACCTTCGGAGGCGCACATGACCATGCAGATCGCCCGGCGCGCCGCCGCGCAGGGCGACCTCGCGCGCGCCGAGAGCCTCTTGCTGGATGCAGTGCGGACGATGAAGGGCCTCAACGACCGCGCTCGGCTCTGCGAGGGTCAGCGCTCCCTCGCCGAGGTCTACGTCCAGCTGGGGCGGCTCGACGAGGCGGAGAGGTACGCGCTCCAGGCCCGGGAGTCGGTGGGCCCGGACGATCGCGTCTCGATCTCCACCACGAAGCTCTCTCTCGGCCTCGTTCGCGCCGCTCAGGGGCGCGACGGCGACGCCGAGGCGCTGATGCACGAGGCCGTCGACGAGATGCGGCGGAACGATCAGCTGGCGCTCGAGCGCTGGGCGCTCGGGCACGTCGTCGAGTTCTACCGGGCTCGCGGCCGCGAGGACGCGGCGGCGCCCTACGAGGAGCGGCTCGCGGAGCTCGCTCCGGACAGCACTGCGCCGATCGCCTGAGTTTCCAGGCCTGGCGACAGGTATGGACCTACAGTGGCACCGACCTATCCGAACGGATATGGGTGACCGCTCGGCGCCGACCTACGAAACAACCCGATGGCGCGCATGGCCACAACTGCCGCGGCGAGGCCGTATGTCTACTGGGTGGGCGACGATCCCGCAAACCAGGAGCTCGTTCGCGGTTGGCCGGTCGGTCCCGCGCTGCTGGCGACGCTGGGCGAGGCAAACGCCGACGTCGGCGACGCGCTCGCACGCGAGCGCTCATGGCTCAGCGACAACGGCTATCCGGAAGATCTCCCGCTGCCCGCTCTGTGGTGGACGCCGCGGCAGCTTCGCATCGCTAGCTGAGCAGGGCGTCCCGGATGGCGCGATGGCTCGCCTCGTCGGGTGACTCGCTGATGACGACGGCGTGGCGGTCGAAGCGGGCGAGCGCTTCGCGTAGCGGCTCGGCGCGCAGCGTCCCCTCGCCGTAGGGCAGGTGCTTCGTCTCGTTGCGGTTGGCGTACTGGATGTCGCTGAAATGGATGTGGAAGGGCGCGTCCGTCTCGAGCACGGCGTCGGCCGCCGCGAGCGGCTCGGCAAAGGTGTCCGCCTCGAGGAAGGCGCCGTCGCTCGTCGCGTGCATGTGCGCGAAGTCGATCACCGGGCGCACCCAGGGAAGCCGTGACGAGATGGCGAGAACGTCCTCGAGGCTCCCGAAGTCGTTGACGCGGCCCATGATCTCGACGCCGAACGCGACGCCGCGGTCCTTCGCCTCGATCCGCTTGCGGAAGTCTGCGAGCTGCGAGACGACCGAGGAGATCGTCTGCTTGTGCGTCCGGCCGAGGAGGAACCCCGGGTGGAAGACGACCGGCGCCGCGCCTGCGACCTTCGCGATCCCCGCCGAGTGGTCGAGCATGCCGGTCGCCATCCCGTGCTTGCGGTCGCGGTCGACATGGCCCATGAACCCGGCGATCGGCGCGTGCACGGAGAGCGCGATCCGCCGCTTGCGCGCGAGCTTCCCGAACTCCTCGGCCCACGGGTAGTCCATCCAGAACCCGGACTCGAAGTCGATCTCGTTCGCCGTGTATCCCCGCTCGCGCAGCAGCTCGATCGCCTCCTCCGGCGATTCCCGCGACAGCACCCGCGCCGGCCCGAAGTTGAGCTTGCCCACGCTGAGACGCTACTAAGCCGGCTCTCGAATAGGGTCCGGGAATGGT
>DASXJG010000185.1:0-20392 GCA_036497525.1 Gaiellaceae bacterium | reverse complement strand
ACCGCATTTGCACGCTCGCGCGACGCCGGCTGATCGCGGCGGTCTACGACGACCTCGGTCAACGGATCGGCACGGACCTCTGCCACTCCTACGCAGCGGCCGGCTGGGCATTGCGTAGCTGAGCCGGAAACGCGTCGCGTTTCCGGCTTGGGACTAAGGAACTCCGCGCCGCCGGCGCCCTGCCCTCGTCAGACGTGAGGACGCTCGCCCAAGCGAGTGCTGTCGCACCCCTCAGGTTCAGTGTGACGCCACTGCTTGGACGGACAGCTACCCGATCGCTTTTTCAGTGCTGCCGTCGGTGAAGTGGACGGTAAGAGGGACGGCGCCTATCAGATCTTTCTTGCCGTGGTAGGCCCAGACGTTGTCCTTGAGCGGCACAGTCACTTCCTGTCCGCCTGCTGTGAAGGAGACGGCGGTGACGTTGTCGAGAGCAATCCCCCAACTGAAGGGCGGCCTTTCCCCGGTTGCCAGGAAGGACGTAAGAGTGGTGGGCCGCTTCTGGGTGAGCCGCGTGCCGCAGGCGATTTCCGTGGGTTTGCCCTTCACGGTGTGAGGGCCGGGCAGTCTCTCGGCAATGGAGCACAGCCCGCCCCCTGCCGTAGCGACGGCATAAATGCGAACCCCGTCCCCGAGTTGAGTAACGAAGCGCACAATGCCGGCGTCTCGTCGGAGATCCGGCGCGAAGGAAGCTGCGACTGCTGGGTCGAGTTTGTCCGCTGCGGTGGGCGGATGCTGGGCGGCGCTGATCCCGTCGAACGGGCTGCTCTCGTCGAACGCGCCGAAGCCAGCGGCGATGCCGACGCCAGCGCCGGCCAGGGCAGCCACAGCCACGGCGACCAAGAACCCGCCCTTCCAGGAGCGCCAGCGAATCGGACGCCCGAGAACCCTCATAGCTCAAATCTACTGCCGCAAGGCCACCGCACTACCGCGTTGATCCAATCCTCCGGGGTCATTTCGGAACACTGGCCCAGTCGAGTGTCAGTGCCCTCCGGTTGCGTGATTTCCGAACCTCTGCCAACGTTCGCGTGTGAGAAGCAGGCTCCGAAGACCGTTGAGCCGCAGAGCGGTCGGCGGGGCGGCCGTGCTAGCGCTTGGCCTTGCCTTCTGCTTTGTCATGTACTGGTGGCAGCTGCGATACAAGTATGCGTTTCACGATCCTCTGGCGAACCTTTACCTTGCCATCCCGTTCGCGGGACTCGCGGTAATGGTCGCTGTGGGGATGGGCCCCACGGCTGGGGTCGTGAGTTGGCTTGTGCTCGCAGGACTTACGGGTCTTGCCTACGTAGGAGCAGCAACGAGTTCTAGCTCGACAGCCGCGCTTCTTTTTCTCGCGCCGTTCGTCTGGGGCGGTCTCCTTGTGTCGGTGATCTTCGCCATCGACCACACGATTCGCCGTCGGAGGCGGAAGGGCGGAGGCCACGTCCCTTCAGCCAGCATCTGAGTCACAACCCGCTGCGCCAAGGACCCTCAGGGGTCATTCCGGAATACTGGCCCAGGCGAGCGACTGATTCCCCGATTGAGCTAAATCCGTTCAGAGGCGGCCTGCCGATATGGGGGTGATGCTCGCGCAGACCCCCAACTTGCCGCCGGCACTTCAGCGCTTGGCGACGACGCCGGTTGTGGCCTCCGAGAGGCCGGCCGGATATCCCCACGTCAAGGTCACCCGCCTGGCCGCCGACCGACGCATTCACACACTGGGCGGCGTACGCATCGACTTCAGTAACCGACATGCATCCGAGTCGGCGAGCTATGCGCTCTTGGGGACGCACGCCTTGGCCGTCGGTCTCGCACGCAGAGAGTCGAGAGTGCGAACCGGTGGCCTCTTTTACGTGCGGGCAGTTGCGGTAGGGCGGTTCGCGATAGGAGTGACGGCGACGACAAAGGCGAACGCAAAGGCCTTTCTCGCTCTCGCCTTATCGCACCTTCGCCACAGCGAACGCTGAGCAGCGCCAAGCCCCACTTTCATCCGCGGCACTAGTCGCTGCTCGGTAGCGCCGGCTGGTCGGTCGGGTACACGCCGACCGCGAAGCCGTACATCGTGTCGCCCGAGCGCGGAAGCCGATCGAACTCGGCAACGAGCTCCGCCATCCGCTCCCAGAACTCCGACGCCTGTGACTCCGAGATGCGGGCGTGGCGGATGAAGCCCCACAGCTTCCCCTCCCGGAACGCTGCGGCCGACTCGCCGCCGGCGACTTCGAAGTCGTTGAAATCCCGCGGCGGCTCCTCGCCCTCCGGGCTCGGCTCCAGCGTGACGTAGAACATGCGGGCCGTGCGGCCGTAGAAGCGCTCCTCGATCGCACGCACCCGCCGCGTCCTGACGACCTGAAGCAGGCCGGCGTCGGCGAGCACGTTGACGTGGTGGGCGACCGTGCTCTTCGGCCGCTCGAGGGCGGTCGCCAGCTCGGTCACCGTCGCGGCCCGCTCGTGGAGCAGGCTCAGGATCGTGTTGCGGACGGGGTTGCCCAGCGCCTTGACCTGGGACGGCTGCGTCAGCGCGATCCGGTCGGCGAGCTCGTAGTCGGGTGGAGTGGGGTTGTCGGTCATCGCACCGGTCGGACCATCATTGTAGTATGTTCCAACTTATTGGATCAAATGCTCGGGGAGGAGCAGAGATGACCGAAGTCGTGCTGTACCACCACGTCCAGGGACTGACCGACGGTGTGCGCTCGTTCGCCGACGAGGTGCGGCAGGCCGGCCACACCGTGCATACGCCCGATCTGTTCGACGGCCGCACGTTCGCCACGGTCGAGGAGGGACTGGCCTTCGCGCGGGATGCGGGATTCCAGGGGCTGGTCGAGCGCGGCGTTGCCGCCGCCCAGGCGATCCCACCCGAGAGCGTCTACGCAGGCTTCTCCTTCGGAGTCATGAGCGCGCAGGCGCTGGCGCAGACCCGGCCGGGCGCCCGCGGCGCCCTGCTCATGTACTCGTGTCTACCGGTCTCGGAGTTCGGGGACTCGTGGCCCGACGGCGTACCCGTCCAGATCCACGCGAAGGACGCCGACCCCGAGTTCCTCCAGGACATCGAGGCCGCGCAGGCGCTCGCCGCCTCGACCGACCAGGCCGAGCTGTTCCTCTACCCGGGGGAGCAGCACCTTTTCGCGGACTCGTCGCTTCCTGACTACGACGACGCCGCCGCGGCCTTGCTCACCGAGCGCGTGCTGGCGTTCCTCGACGCCGTGTAGCCGTTCTAGGCAGCGGGAGCGCGGACCAGTTCACGCGCGCGGGCGGCCTTCACAGCTCCCGAGAGCGTCGCGATGTCGTACGCGCCGTAGTGGCGGATGCCGTTGATGAAGAACGTCGGTGTCCCGGAAACGCCGGAAAGGTCCGCCGAGTCCACGTCCTCCGCCACCCGCCGCGCGCCGACGCGTGTCCGCAGGTCCTCCTCGAACCGGTCCACGTCGAGCCCCAGTTGCTCGGCGTAGCCGACGAGGTCGTCGAACCCGAGCGCGTCCTGATGGTCGAGCAGAAGGTCGTGCATCTCCCAGAACGCGCCCTGCTCGGTCGCCGCCTCGGCCGCCTCCGCCGCCTGCTGCGCGTTCGGGTGGACGTCGTTGAGCGGCAGGTGCCGCCAGACGTAGGTGACGTCGCCGAAGTCGCGCAGCAGCTCGCGCACGACGGGCTCCGCCTGGCCGCAGTACGGACACTCGAAGTCGCCGTACTCGACGACGGTGACCGGGGCCTCCACGGGGCCGCGGACGTGGTCGCGCTCCGGGTCGAACGGCTCGGCGAGATCGACGATGAGGTCGGGCGTGCCGAGGAGCGCGCGGATCCGTGCCCTTCGCGGCAGCTTCTTCGTCGCCATCGAGAGAAGCCAGGTCACGGAGGCCGCCGCAAGAGCCGCGGTAAGCACGCCGACCTTCGCCTCGTCGAGCTCGATGCCGTGGAACGCGAGCTGCGCGATGAGGATCGAGACCGTGAAGCCGATCCCCGCGATCGCGCCTCCGCCGGCGACCGACGCCCAGCCCACGGACGGGCTGAGCCGTCCACGGCTCAGCCGCGTCGCGAGCCACGTCGAGCCGACGATCCCGATCGGCTTCCCCAGTACGTAGCCGAACACGATCCCGAGGGTCACGGACGAGGAGAACGCCTTGTTCAGGAAGCTTCCGCTCAGCTGGACGCCGGCGTTCGCGAGCGCGAAGAGCGGCACGATGACGTAGCTCGTCCAGGGATGCCAGAGCGTCTGCAGCCGCTCGTTCGGTGAGATCGCGGCCCTCAGCGCGGAGCGCGCGGAGCGCGAGAGATCGCCTGTCGGCTGCTCGCGGAACAGCCGCACCAGATCGGTGGCCCGCTCGAGGTCGCTGCGCTGGGCCGGGTAGGCGAGCGCGATCACGCCGCCCATCAGGCCCGCGACGACCGGGTCGACGCCGGCCTTGTAGAACGACACCCAGACCGCCGTCCCGACCAGGAAATAGAGCGGGCCGAAGTGGATGTCGGAGGCCCGGATCAGCAGGATCACGCCGAAGAAGCCGATGCCGACCAGGAGCGGCGTGATCGAGACGTTCGTGCTGTAGACGATGGCGATCACGAGCAACGCGGCGACGTCGTCCACCACCGACACCGTGAGCAGGAACGCGCGCAGGCGCGTCGGGAAGCCCGAGCCGACGAGCGCGAGCAAGCCGAGCGCGAACGCGGTGTCCGTGGACATCGCCGTCCCCCAACCGTGCGCGGACGACTTCCCCGCGTTGAACGCGAGATAGATCAGGACCGGGACGAGCATCCCGCCGAGCCCGGCCACGACGGGAAGCGTGACGCGCCGTCGGTCACGCAGTTCGCCCAGGTCGAGCTCACGCCGTGCCTCGAGCCCGATCACGAAGAAGAAGAAGGCCATCAGGCCGGTGTTGATCCAGCCCCGGAGGCTCTGGGAGATCCCGTGTCCTCCGATCGTGATCGAGAGCGTCGTCGTCCAGACGCGCTCGTACGACGCGTGGTCGACATTCGCCCACAGGAGCGCCGCGACCGCCCCTGCGAGCAGGACCGCGGCGCCTCCCGTCTCCGTCTGCAGGAACGTGCGCAGCGGCGTCTGGAGGTTCCGGCTCCATGCCGTGCGTCCGGTGAAGGGGGACGCCGAGACGCTCGTGTCAGCCATGACGGCTAGCTTCGCAAAAGAGGCGCGGTTCCACCTAGGGCCGAGACGTCCGGTCGGTTACAGTGCCCCTGCTTGCGGCCGCCGGCGACCGGCGCCGCGCCCGACCTCACGCACCAGGAGATTCATGGCCGACAAGAGCAGCGGTACGAACACGGGACAGATCGTCGAGATCAAGGGCGTCGTGCTCGACGCCGTCTTCCCGGACAAGCTTCCCGAGATCAACCACGCCCTCAGCATCGAGATCTCCGAGGACGGCGGCGGGTCGAGAGAGCTGATCGCGGAGGTGCAGCAGCACCTCGGCGACGACCGCGTCCGCGCGGTTGCGATGGACACGACCGACGGCCTCGCGCGCGGGGCCGAGATCGTCGACACCGATGGACCGATCTCGGTCCCCGTCGGCGACGAGACGCTCGGCCGCATCTGGAACGTGATCGGCGACCCTGTCGACGGCGGGGAGCCGGGCAAGGGCGAGCGGTGGCCGATCCACCGCGACCCGCCGGCCTTCGGCGACCTCTCGCCGAAGATCGAGATCTTCGAGACGGGACTCAAGGTCGTCGACCTGATCGCGCCGTACGTCACCGGCGGCAAGGTCGGTCTCTTCGGCGGCGCAGGCGTCGGCAAGACCGTCCTGATCCAGGAGCTCATCCACAACGTCGCCCTGCAGCACGGCGGCGTCTCCGTCTTCTGCGGCGTCGGCGAGAGGACGCGCGAGGGCAACGACCTCCTGCTCGAGATGACCGAGTCCGGCGTGCTCGACAAGGTCGCGATGGTCTACGGCCAGATGAACGAGACGCCGGGCGCGCGCCTGCGCGTCGGGCTCTCCGGCCTGACGATGGCGGAGTACTTCCGCGACCAGGGCCAGGACGTGCTCCTCTTCATCGACAACATCTTCCGCTTCGTCCAGGCGGGCTCCGAGGTGTCGGCGCTGCTCGGCCGCATGCCGAGCGCGGTCGGCTACCAGCCGACGCTCGCGTCCGAGATGGGGCAGCTGCAGGAGCGGATCACCTCGACGCTCACGGGCTCGGTTACCTCGGTGCAGGCGATCTACGTCCCCGCGGACGACCTCACGGACCCGGCGCCGGCGGCAACGTTCGCGCACCTCGACTCGACGACGGTGCTCGACCGGAGCATCGTCGAGAAGGGGATCTACCCGGCGGTGGACCCGCTGCGCTCCACGTCGCGCGCGCTGCAGCCCGGCATCGTCTCGGACGACCACTACCGGACCGCGACGCGTGTGCAGGAGGTGCTGCAGCGCTACACCGACCTGCAGGACATCATCGCCATCCTCGGCATCGACGAGCTCTCGGACGAGGACAAGCTCGTCGTCTCGCGCGCGCGCAAGATCGAGCGGTTCTTCTCGCAGCCGAACTTCGTCGCAGAGCAGTTCACCGGCAGGGCCGGCGAGTACGTCAACCTCGAGGACACGATCCGCGGCTTCATCGAGATCCTCGACGGCAAGCACGACGAGCTGCCCGAGCAGGCCTTCTACATGGTCGGCGCCATCGACCAGGCCGTCGAGCGCGGCAAGGAGCTCGGCGCGGAGGAGCCGGAGGACGCGACCCAGCGCGAGGCAGACGAGCAGGCCGACGCCGCCGAGGCCGAGACGGCCGGCGCCCCGGCCTAGGGATCCGCGATGCCCGACCACCCTCTGTTCCCGGTCTCGGTCGTGACGCCGGAGGGACCGGCGTTCGAGGGCGAGGCCGAGATGCTGATCGTGCCGGGCGCGGCGGGGGAGATCGGCGTGCTCGCTCGCCACGCGCCGCTCGTCGCGATGCTGCAGGCGGGCTCGACGCGCGTCCACGCGGGCGACGGCAACGTGCACGAGTTCGCGACCGGCCCTGGCTTCTTCCAGGTGCTCGAGAACCGCGCGATCGCGCTCGTCGACGACGCGGTCGCAGCCGGAGAGATCGACGAGGCGCGGGCGCGTACTCAGCTCGAGGAGGCGCGCGCGGAGCTCGAGCGCGTCGAGGCGGGGGAGTCGGCGGCCGACCGCTGGCAGCTCGAGCAGCGGATCCGCCACGCCGAGAACCAGCTCTCGGTCCGCGGCGCCAGCTAATACCTGTCGATATCGACCAGGCGCTGGTCGCTGATCCCGAAGTGGTGGGCGATCTCGTGGAAGACGACCCGCCGGACCTGGGCGCGCAGCTGGTCGGGGTCGTTGCCGGACATCCGCTCGAGCGGGCCGCGGTAGATCGTGATCTTGTCCGGTAGGGCGCCGGAGTAGTACGGGCCGCGACTTCCCCACGGGACGCCCTGGTAGAGGCCGAGCAGGTTCTGCCCCGGCGGCGGCTCGTCCTCGACCGTCACGGCCACGTTCGTCATCAATTCGCCGATATCGGCAGGCAGGTCGTCGAGCGCGTCGGTCACGAGCTGGTCGAAGACGGTCTCACGGATCTCGTCCATCTCCGCCGATCCTAGGGATCGGCGTGTGCCTCCGCGAGCACGTTCCCCTCGCGCAATGCTTCCTCCACTGGCGCCGCGAAGGCGGCGTCGTGCGCGGCGGCGTAGGCATCGCCGAGCTCTTGCTCTGCCGTCGCCTTCGCCTCGTCGAAGAGCTCCTGCTCGCGAGGCTGGAGCTGGAGGCCCGCATCGGTCAACAGCCGGTCGGCGATCCCCGCCAGGTACGCCGCACGAGCCGCGTCGCCTTCGACGAGGCAAAGGCGGACGAAGGCCGCTAGCGCGTACGCCATCACCTCCTTGAAGCCGAGCTCCTGCGTCAGCGCGACCGCGCGCTCGAGCCACTCGCGGGCCTGCTCGAAGTTTCCCGCCCGGAGGTTGTGGCTGCCGAGGTTGTAGGTCGAGATCGCCTGGTTCGGCTTGTGTCGCGACTCGAGCGCCAGCGCCTCCTCGGTTACCTCGATCGCCCGCGCATAGTCCCCCTGCTGGCCTGCAATGTGGCCCAGGTTGCCCAGCACGGTCGCCAGCCGTGGCGGAACGTCGAGCTCACGGAAGAGATCGGCGCTCTCCTCGAGCAGGGCGGTGGCAGGCTCCCACTCCTCGCGCGCGGCCGCGGCCGTGCCAAGGTCGCTCAGCAGGCGGGCGATCCAGAGGTCGTCGCCGAGCTCGCGCGCGATCTCCAGAGCTTCCTCCCAGCGTTCCTCGGACACCTCGAGCTTGCCCAGACGGAATGCGATGGTCCCGCTCGCCGACAACGCCCGTATCCGCACCTCCGGCGCCGCCCCGGCCCCCCGCGGCAACGCCTCCTCGAGCCAGCGGAAGCCTTCGCTGAAGTGCCCCCGCACCTCCCAGAAGAGCCTGAGAGAGCTCGCCAGCCGCAGGGTGATCTCGGGGTCTTCGTCGAGCGACCACGCGAGCGCGGCGCGAATGTTGTCGTGCTCGGGCTGGATTCGGTCGAGCCACTCCTTGGCGTCCTCGCCCGCGAGGGTCCGTTCCACCATCGTCTCCGCGAGCTCGGTCAGCCACTCCGCATGCCTGCGCCGCAGGTCGGCGTCCCCATCCTCCTGGAGCCGCTCGGCTGCGAAGTGACGAACGGTCTCGAGCATGAGGAAGCGGGAGCCGCGCCGCCGCAGAAGGTTGTTGTCGACGAGAGCGGCCAGCGTGTCGAGGCTCGCGTCACAAATCTGCTCGGCAGCGTCGAGCGTGCAACCGCCGGCAAAGACGCCGAGGCGGCCGAAGGCGAGCCGCGCGTCATCGCCCAGCAGGTCGTAGCTCCAGCCGATCGTGGCCGTGAGCGTCCGCTGGCGGGCCGGAGCGTCGCGCGGCCCCGTGCCGGGCAGGTGCGGCTCGCGTTCGAGACGCTCGAGGATCTCGCCGGGCGCGAGCAGCTTCGAGCGGGCCGCCGCGAGCTCGATCGCGAGCGGCAGTCCGTCGAGGCGGTTGCAGACGCGGGCCACCTCCGGTGCGCTGGCGTCGTCGAGCTCGAAGGCGGGATCGACCGCCCGTGCCCGCGCCGCGAAGAGCCTCAGCGCGTCGGTCTTGACGAGCGCCTCGAACGGGAGGTCGGCAGCCGGCGTGTCGAACGGCGGCACCGGATACTCGTGCTCGGCGGCGAGTCTCAGCGGGGCGCGGCTCGTGGCCAGGACGAGCAACCGCGGCGCGGCGGCAAGCAGGTCGGCGACGAACGGAGCTGCCGGGAGCAGCTGCTCGAAGTTGTCGAGGACGAGCAAGATCCGGCGCTCTCGCAGGTGCTCGCCGACGCCCTCGGCGAGGGAGCGGCCGCCTTCGCGTACCTCGAGTGCGTCGGCGATCGTGGACACGAGCAGCTCCGGGCTCGAGACGGGAGCCAGGCTGACGAAGATCGCGCCGTCCCGTAGCTCGGGCTCGAGCACCTCCGCGACGGCGAGTCCCAGGCGGGTCTTGCCGGTTCCTCCCGGGCCTGTGAGCGTGACGAGCCGCACGGCTTCCTCGCGGAAGAGCGCCGCGACTGCCGCGAGCTCGAGCCGGCGGCCGACGAGCGGCGTGGGAGGGGTCGGCAGCGGCCGGGTGGAGCGCGTCGGCGCCGGGGGAGCAGCGAGGCTTGGATCCTGCCGGAGAACCGCCCGTTCCAGCTCTTGCAGGGCGGGGCCCGGCTCGAGGCCGAGATCCTCCGAAAGCGTCCGCCGTGCCTCGCGATAGACCTCGAGAGCGTCGGCCTGGCGGCCGCAGCGGTAGAGCGCCAGCACGCGTTGCTCGAGGAATCGCTCGTGGTAGGGGTGCTCCGCAGTGAGCGCCTCCAGCTCGGCGACCACGGCGTCGTGGCGGCCCGAGGCGAGCTCGGCGTCGTAGCGGAGCTCCAGTGCGGTCAAGCGGAGCTCGTCCAGCCGGTCTGCCTCGGCAGCGCGCCGCGACTCCTCCGGGAGGTCGGCGAGCGCGGAACCGCGCCAGAGGGAAAGTGCCTGCCGGAGCTCGTCCGCAGCGTCCTCCGCGTGGCCGGACTCGCGGGCCGCGCGGCCGCGCTCCAGGCCGCGTTCGAACCGGTCGAGATCGAGCTCGTCTTCGCTCACCGCAGCGCGATAGCCGCGACCCGCCGTCTCGATCCGCTCGGCGCCCAGGGCGCGGCGCAGCCCGTGCACGTAGACCTGGAGGGACTGCACCGCCGACGCAGGCGGTGACTCGCCCCAGAGCCCGTCGACGAGCGCGTCGGCCGACATCACCCGCCGACGGTTCACGAGCAGCATCGCCAGGAGCGCCCGCTGTTTCGGAGCGCCGAGCGCCGCGGGCGCGCCGTCGACCAGCACCTCGACCGCCCCAAGGATCCGGAACTGCGTAGCCATGCCCCTTTAAGTCCTCCTCAACCGGATCTTAAGCGGCATCTCCGACGCTCTTTCTCGACAGCCGCGGCAGCGGCAAGACGAAAGGAGCAACGCACGATGAACAAGTCCGAGAACCGCAGCTGGGGCCTCACCGGCCTGCTTGCCGTCGTCCTCTGGATCGTCGGCCTGACCCTCCTCACGCACAACGGCCCGGCCGACCACGCGACGGGAAGCGAGATCCTCGCCTGGTACCGGTCGGACACGAACACGATCCTCCTCGGCGGCTGGCTCTTCATGCTCGGCTGCCTCAGCTTCGTCACCTTCCTGTCCGGCCTGCGCGTACGGCTCGCCGACGTGTTGGGAGCCTCGAGCCCGCTGCCGGGCCTCGCGCTCGCCGGAGCGGCCATCGCCGGAGTGTGCGGGATGCTGACCGCCGCAGTCGACGTCGGCGGCGCGATCGACAAGAGCGACATCGGCCCGTCCACCGCGGCCGCGTTTCACCACTTCCTGGACGTGTTCTTCGTCAGCGCGGAGCTCGCCACGATCCTGCCGGTGGGCGTGGTAGCCATCGCAGCCTGGCGGACGCGGGTTCTCCCGCGCTGGTGGGCTGCCTTCAGCGCGCTCGTTGCGGTCGTGCTCGTCATCGGCCCGATCGGCTGGCTCGGCCTGATCTTCGGCGTGCCGGTCTGGATGATCGGGACGAGCCTGTTCGTCCTGCTCCGCTCGCCTGAGCGGGTTCGGGGCACGGCGGCCGCGACCGCCTGAGGTCGCGGGACGGGAGGCGCGCTGCGAGGGGGACGGCGCGCCTCCCGTCACGTTTCGTCCGACTGCGGCATCTTCTCCGTGTGAGCAGCGGGGTCAGCTGGAGCGCTCGAGAGGCGGCCGCGTCGGAAGCGCCTGTAGCGCAGCCGGCGATCGACGCTCTCTTCCGGGCGCACGCTCAAGAGCTCGGCCGCTACCTCGTGGCGATGGTGCGCGACCGGTCGCTAGCCGAGGACCTGCTACAGGACACCTTCTACGACGCGCTTCGAGCGCAAGAGCAGCTCCCGCAGGTCGAGAACGAGCGCGCCTGGCTCTATGGAATCGCGCGGCATCGGGCGCTCCGCGCGCTGCGTCGCCGCCGCCGCTTCCAGCGCGCGGTCGTGCGGCTGGCCGGCTCACGCGAGGAGGGGCACGAGGGCGACGAGGCGCTTGTCACGTTGCTCGATCTGCTCGATCTGCTCGAGCGGGAGCTCGGTCCCGAGCCGCGGGCGCTCGTCCTGCTCCGGTACGTCCACGGCTTCCAGGCAGTGGAGCTCGCCGAGATGACGGGACTGTCGCCGGAAGTCGTGCGGCAGCGGCTGGCTCGCGCCCGTGCCCGGCTTCTCGCAGCGACGCCGGCGGAACGAAAGGAGGCATGACGATGATCGACAACAGCGACGACGCGAAGGTGACGGAGCTGCTCGCTCCGCTGCGCCGGCTCGAGCCCGTGCCGTTCGCCGGGCCGCGCGACGTGCGGCGGCCGCTACTTCGGAGACGGCCGGTCCTCGTTGCCTTGGTCGTCGTGGTCGCGCTTGCGCTGACGGGTGTTGCGATCGCCGACGGTGTCGGCGCTTTCAACGGGCTCAGCGCCGCGCAGCACACGCAGACCGGGGCGAGCGTGCTTGATCCGGCGACCCTTGCCGCAATCAAGGAGCAAAACGACATGGCGACCGAAGACGGCGGGATGCAACTCCTGCCGAACACCGCGCGCATCCTCAGCCGGCTCCCGGACGGCTCTCCGATTTACGCGCTGACCGACACGCGAGGCGACCTTTGCATCCTTTCGGAGGGAGCCGGGAGTTGCACCTCGCCGCTCAACCAAGCGCACCCGATCTCGGTGACCTTCGGCAACGATTCACCCACGACCGGGGGCACCTTCATCGCCAGCGGCTTCGCCATCGACGGGGTCTCCTCCGTCTCGTTCACAGTCAGAGGTCAGGGAGTGACGGCGCCGGTCAAGAACAACACCTGGGACTACGAGGAATCAAACTCGCACGCGATCGAAGGCAGATGCATCATGGTCCACTTCGCTGACGGGTCGACCGTGAACTACCCGCCAACTCTGTGCCCTTAGCCGACGCGGCTGGCGACGCGCGATGCGCCTTCGTGCGCCGGCAGGTAGAGGCGTTCGACGTACTCGGCCACCATTCTCGCCGAGCCGAAGCGCGGCCCGAGCACCGCGATCGACTCCCGCATCAGCGCGATCCACCGCTGCGGCAGGCCCGCCTCGTCCCGTTCGTAGTACGCCGGCAGCACTTGCTGCTCGAGCACCGCGTAGAGCGCCTCGGCGTCGGCCTCGTCCTGCTCCGTCTCCGTCGCGTCCTCGTTGTACGAGCCCTCGATCGCGAACCCGTAGGCCGGCGAGTACGCCTCGGCCCACCAGCCGTCGAGGATCGAGCAGTTGAGCCCGCCGTTGAGTGCCGCCTTCATCCCCGAGGTGCCGGATGCCTCGAACGGCCGCCTCGGCGTGTTGAGCCAGACGTCGACGCCTTGCACGAGCCGTCGCGCGAGCGTCATCTCGTAGTCCTCGAGGAACAGGACCCGCGCCGCCGCCGCCGGTTCGCGCGCGAAGTCCACGACCTGCTGGATCACGTCCTTCCCGGCCTCGTCCGCCGGGTGGGCCTTCCCGGCCACGAGCAGCTGAATCGGGCGGTCGGAATCGGCGAGCAGCCGGGCCAGCCGCTCCGGGCGGCTGAAGAGGAGGCTTGCCCGCTTGTACGTGGCGAACCGGCGCGCGAAGCCGATCGTGAGCACGCCGGAGTCCAGCTCCCTCATCCCGCGCGTGCCCACCAGAAATTCGAGCAGCCGCTTCTTCGAATTCAGGTGCGCCGCCCACAGCTCCTCCGCCGACAGCTCCCGTGCGCGCTCGAACTCCGGGTCGGTGTCGCCGAGCAACCCTTCGAGCTCGCCGGAGATCCACGTGCGCTGGTGGACGCCGTTCGTGATCGACGTGATCGGCACCTCGTCGACGCGCCGGTCGGGCCACAGGCCGTGCCACATCTCCCGCGACACCGCGCCGTGCAGCTCCGAGACCCCGTTCGCGTACTGCGACGTGCGGAGCGCGAACGGCGTCAGCCCGAAGCCCGTGTCCTCGGGGTCCACCTTCCCGAGCGCCGCGAAGTCGTCCCACGTCAGGCCGCAGCGAGCCACAAGACCCTCCAGGTTGCGCCACACGAGCTCGGGGTCGAAGACCTCGTTGCCCGCCGGCACCGGCGTGTGGGTCGTGAAGACGGTCGAGGCGCGGAGCCGCTCGAGCGCCTCGTCGGTCGACAGCCCCTGCTCCTCGACGAGCTCGCGCATCCGCTCGAGCTGGAGGAACGCGGAATGGCCCTCGTTCAGGTGGAAGACGGTCGGCGCGAGCTTCAGCCGGCGCAGCACCCGAACGCCGCCGATGCCGAGCACGAGCTCCTGCCGCAGCCGGTTTGCGCGGTCGCCGCCGTAGAGAACATCCGTGACGTCACGCGCCCACTGCGGATTCCCCTCGATCTTCGTGTCGACGAGGTAGAGCGAGACCCGCCCGACGCGCACGCGCCAGACGCCGAGCCTGACCGGCACGAGATTCCCGCTGTCGTCCGCGAGCTCGACGATCGGAGCCATCGGCACGAGCTCGAGTGGCAGCCGGCTCGTGTCGTTCCGCGGATAGCGCTCGACCTGCCGGTCGTTCTCGTCGAGCCGCTGCCGGAAGTAGCCGCGGCGGTAGAACAGCCCCATTCCGACGAGCGGCACGCCGAGCTCGGACGCCGCCTTGAGGTGGTCGCCGGCCAGCACGCCGAGCCCTCCCGAATAGACGGGCAGGCTCTCGTCGAGCCCGAACTCCGCAGAGAAGTAGCCGACGAGGAGGCCGGACTGGCCACCGCGCTCACCCCACCACGTCTCGCTGCCGCGGTCGCGCGCCAGGCGCCGCTGGACGCGCGCAAGCCTCTCGAGGTACTCCGGCTCGAGCGCCCGGGCGAGATCGTCGTCCGTCAGCTCCGAGAGGAGCGCGGTCGGGTTGTGGTGCAGCTCGGCGAATCGGCGCGGGTCGAGGTCGGCGTAGAGGAGCCGTGCCTCGGCGAGCCAGGTGAAGGAGAAGTCGCCTGCGATCTCGAGGAGGGCCTCGCGCAGCGACGCGCCGTCGTATACCTCCGCCACGACGGGGCACCCTATCGCGCGCGGCTGCTAGCGTTTCGGGTACCCGGAGAGCTTTGACAGGCAGCTTGGCGACCGGGTCAACAAACGCCTAAAGCGCCCGAGAGCGCCGCTCCCGGGCCTTTGTGAGGAGACAGGTGCAGGACACGCGGGAACGGCTCGAATCCATCCTCCGGCAACGCATCGCCGTCCTCGACGGCTCATGGGGCGTGCTGCTGCAGCGGGAGGTGCGCGGGGAGGAGGGCTACCGCGGCGAGTGGTTCCGCGACCATAGCCACGACGTCGCCGGCGACCCGGACCTGCTCAACCTCACGCAGCCGGACCTGATCGCCCGCATCCACGGCGAGTACTTCGCGGCCGGCGCGGACATCGCGACGACAAATACGTTCACTGCGACGACGATCGGCCAGGCCGACTACCACCTCGACGCGGACGTCGTCGAGCAGATGAATCTCGAGGGTGCCCGGCTCGCGCGCGCGGCAGCCGACGACTGGGAGGAGAAGACCGGCAGCCCACGCTTCGTGGCCGGCTCGGTCGGGCCGCTCAACGTCTCGCTCTCGCTCTCGCCTCGGGTGGACGACCCGGCCTATCGCGCCGCGACGTTCGACGAGGTCGTCGAGGCGTACGCGCACCAGATGCGAGCGCTCCGCGACGGCGGCGTCGACCTGCTCCTGATCGAGACGGTCTTCGACACCCTCAACGCGAAGGCGGCGATCTTCGCCGCGCACGACGCCGCGCCCGAGCTGCCGCTCTGGCTCTCGTTCACGGCCGTGGACAAGAGCGGCCGCAATCTCTCCGGTCAGACCGTCGAGGCGTTCCTCCTCTCGGTCGAGCACGCGCAGCCGCTGGTCGTCGGCGTCAACTGCTCGCTCGGCGCCGCCGAGATGCGGCCCTTCGTCGAGGATCTCGCCGCGATCGCGCCGACCTGGGTCGCCTGTCACCCGAACGCAGGCCTGCCGAACGAGCTCGGGCTGCACGACGAAGGGCCGGAGGAGACGAGCGGCTTCCTCGGCGAGTTCGCCCGCGACGGGCTCGTCAACATCGTCGGCGGCTGTTGCGGCACGACGCCGGAGCACGTCAAGCAGATCTCCGCCGCGGTCGAGGGCGTCGCGCCTCGCGTGGTTCCGGAGCCGCGTCCCGCGACCCGGTTCAGCGGCCTGGAGCCGTTCGAGATCACCCCGGACTCGAACTTCACGCTGATCGGCGAGCGCACGAACGTCACCGGCTCCGCCCGCTTCCGCCGCCTGGTGGAGGGCGGCGACTTCCAGGCGGCGACCGACGTCGCGCTCGAGCAGGTACGCGGCGGCGCCAACCTCCTCGACGTGAACATGGACGCCGACCTGCTCGACGGCGAGCGCGCCATGACGACCTTCCTCAACCTGCTCGCTACGGAGCCCGAGGCGGCGCGTCTCCCGTTCGTGATCGACAGCTCGCGCTGGACGGTGCTCGAGGCCGGCCTCAAGTGCGTCCAGGGAAAGGGCGTCGTCAACTCGCTCTCGCTGAAGGAGGGCGAGGAGCCGTTCCTCGAGCAGGCGCGCCGGGTGCGACGCTACGGCGCGGGCGTCGTCGTGATGGCCTTCGACGAGAAGGGGCAGGCCGAGACGGTCGAGCGCAAGGTGTCGATCTGCGAGCGCGCGTACGGACTCCTCGTCGAGCAGGTGGGCTTCCCGCCGGAAGACCTGATCTTCGACCCGAACATCCTCGCCGTCGCCACCGGGATCGAAGAGCATCGCGGCTTCGCGAAGGCATTTCTCGAGGCGCTGCCACTGATCAAGGAGTGCTGCCCGGGCGTGCGCACGAGCGGCGGGATCTCCAATCTCAGCTTCGCGTTCCGCGGCAACGACGCCGTGCGCGAGGCGATGCATTCGTCGTTCCTCTACCACGCGATCCGCTCCGGCCTCGACATGGGCATCGTCAACGCCGGCCAGCTCGTCGTCTACGAGGACATCCCGCCCGACCTCCTCGAGCTGGTGGAGGACGTGATCTTCGACCGGCGCGAGGACGCGACCGAGCGGCTCGTCGAGTACGCCAGCCGCGTGCGCGGCGAGGGGACGCGGCGCGAGGTCGACCTGTCGTGGCGGGAGGCGTCTGTCGAGAAGCGGATCGAGCACGCGCTCGTGCACGGCATCGTCGACTTCATCGAGGAGGACACGGAGGAGGCGCGGCAGCGGGCCGACCGTCCTCTCGACGTGATCGAAGGGCCGCTGATGTCCGGGATGCAGGTCGTCGGCGATCTCTTCGGAGCCGGGAAGATGTTCCTGCCCCAGGTCGTGAAGAGCGCGCGCGCGATGAAGCGTGCGGTCGCCTATCTGGAGCCGTACATGGAGGCCGAGCAGGCAGCGGGCGGCGCGCCGCGGGCACGCGGCAAGGCGGTGCTCGCGACGGTCAAGGGCGACGTCCACGACATCGGCAAGAACATCGTCGGCGTCGTTCTCGGCTGCAACGACTACGAGGTCATCGACCTCGGCGTGATGGTTCCGGCGGAGCGGATCCTCGACACGGCGCTCGAGGAGGAGGCGAACGTCGTCGGGCTCTCCGGGCTGATCACGCCGTCGCTCGACCAGATGGTCGACGTCGCCCGCGAGATGGAAAGGCGGGGGATGGACCTGCCGCTTCTGATCGGCGGTGCGACCACGTCGCGCCAGCACACCGCCGTGCGGATCGCTCCCGCGTACTCGCAGCCGGTCGTCCACGTGCTCGACGCGTCGCGCGTCGTCCGGGTCGTGTCCGACCTGCTCGACCCCGGTCGGCGCGAGACCCTCGACGCCGACAACCGCGCCGACCAGGATCGGCTGCGCGACCTGCACGCGGAGAAGGAGCGGAAGCCGCTGCTGCCGCTCGCTCGTGCGCGGGCGAACCCGCAGCGCGTCGCCTTCGACGATCTGTCCGTGCCGGAGTTCACCGGTCGCCGCGTGGTCGAGCCGGAGCTCGCGACGCTGCGGGAGTACATCGACTGGCAGTTCTTCTTCCACGCCTGGGAGCTGAAGGGGAAGTTCCCGGCGATCCTCGACCAGCCGGCAGCGCGGGAGCTGTACGACGACGCGCTACGGCTGCTCGACCGGATCGTGGACGAGCGGCTCCTCTCGGCTCGCGGCGTCTACGGCCTCTGGCCGGCGGCGTCCGACGGCGACGATATCGTTGTCGGCGGTGACAACGGCACTCCCACTCGCTTCTGCCTCCTTCGCCAGCAGACGGACTACGGCGATTCGCGCCCGAACCGTTGCCTGGCCGATTACGTGGCTCCTGAGGGAGACCACCTCGGGGCGTTCGCGGTCACCGCCGGCCTCGGCGCGGACGAGCTCGCTGCCCGCTTCGCCGAGGAGCAGGACGACTACCACGCGATCATGGTCAAGGCGCTCGCCGACCGCCTCGCAGAGGCGTTCGCCGAGTACCTGCACGAGGTCGCTCGCCGTGCCTGGTACGAGACCGGCCCCAAGCTCCCCACCGAACAACTGATCGCCGAGGGGTTCCGCGGCATCCGGCCCGCGTTCGGGTATCCCGCGTGCCCCGACCACAGCGAGAAGCCGAAGCTGTTCGCGCTGCTCGGCGCCGGCGACGCCGGGCTCGCGCTCACCGAGACGTTCGCGATGACACCGGCGGCAAGCGTGAGCGGGATCTACCTCGGGCATCCGGACGCGCGGTACTTCTCGGTGGGTCGCATCGGACGCGACCAGGTCGAGGACTATGCGGCGCGTAAGGGCGGCTCGACGGCCGAGGCCGAGCGCTGGCTGCGGCCGAACCTCGCGTACGAGCCGGCGGAAGATGATGAGGCTGCGGTGAGTATCGCGTCGGCCTCTTCCGGACTCTGAGCTATCCTCGGGCGAGGCGCCGAGGAGGCGCCGATCTCGTATGCGGACGACGCTGAAGCGCGGAATCGGTCAGGCCGCCGGCCTCAACGGGAACGGGCACTCCACGGCCCCGCCCCTGTTCGGACCGATCACTCGGTACCGGCAACCCGACCCGCCGAGGCGCTCGATCATCGGGGTGATCCTGCGTGGCTTCGGCTGGCTCGTGCTGGTGGTCGTGGTCGTGGCGGCCGGGGCGGCCGGCGGGCTCTACCTGTACACGCACGAGTCGGTGGCCGCGCTCAAGGCGACCGACAAGCCCACGGTCAACGCAGGCGTGAAGCTACATCCCATCGCGTCTCCATCGCAGCCCGCCATCGCGCTGATCGCCGGCTACGACCACCGAGCCGGCCTGGGGACGAAGTCGCTGACGGGATCCAACTCGGACACTCTCCTGCTCGTCCGTGCCGACCCGACGACCCACACGCTCTCGATGCTGTCGTTCCCGCGTGACCTCTACGTGCAGATCTACTGCCATGGCGACGTCGTCTACACGCGTGACCGGATCAACTCGGCGTGGTCGACCTGCCCCGGCAACAACGGCCCGCTCGCGACGCTCAACACGATCGAGCACCTGACGGGCCTGCCGATCAACTACCTGGTGACCGTCGACTTCCATGCCTTCAAGCAGCTGGTCAACCAGCTCCACGGTGTGTACATGAACGTCGACCGGCGCTACTACATCCCGCGGGGCACCGGCACGTCGGCGATCAACCTTCAGCCCGGCTACCAGAAGCTGGACGGCGGCCAGGCGCTGTCCTACGTCCGCTTTCGGCACTTCGACAGCGACATCTACCGGACGGGACGGCAGCAGTTGTTCGTCGACGCTCTCAAGTCGCGGATGAAGACCGAGCTCTCGTTGTCGCACCTCCCGCTCGAGCTGCCCAAGCTGATCGGCGTCCTCAAGCACAACCTCGAGTACGTCACGGCCGGCGGCGGGCAGGTATCGCTGAGCGAGCTGGAGTCCTACCTCGGCATCGCCTACCACCTGCCTCCGGGCCACCTGTTCCGGAACCAGATCCCGCTGGCCGACTTCCACTACTTCGTCACTCCCGGCGGCGCCGACGTGGAATCGGCCCCGCAGTCGGCGATCAACCAGCAGGTGCAGAACTTCCTCCATCCCGACGTTCGCCAGTCGGCGGCGGTGAACGCCCAGTTCCTCGGGCACGCGAAGCCGAAGAAGAAGAAGCGGCACCCGCTGCCCAAGTCGAGGGTCACCATCCTCGTCCTCAACGGCGGCACGGTTCCCGGCGAGGCCTCGAACACGAGCTACCTCCTGAGCACGCGCGGGTATACGCCGAAGACGCTCCCGGCGACGATGCAGGCGAATGCGCCCACCGTGGAGCGGCGCACGACGGTGTACTACGACCCCGTCCAGCCCGACGCCAAGCAGGCCGCGCAGCAGCTCAAGCCTCTGTTCGGCGCGAAGACCCGCGTCGCGCAGATGACGACGGTCATCGCCGACTACGCCAAGGAGGCCGGCAAGCCGCTCACCGTCGTCACGGTAGGAACGAGCTTCGGCGGCAAGCTGACCGTCCACCACCGCGTGAAGCTGGCGCCCAAGCTGCCGCCGCAGGTGAGCCCTGGCCTCGGCCTGACCGCGCCCAGGCTGCGCGGCCTCACGCACAAGGTGCACTTCCCCGTGCTGGCGCCCGCCCGGATCGCGCAGTACGCACAGTTCTCGGAGCCGGAGGGCGTCCGCATCTTCAAGCCGCTCCACTCGAAGCACGAGGTCGTGCTCACGTTCGTCCAGCCGGACGGCATCCAGCACTGGCAGATCGAAGAGTCGAACTGGACGACGCCGCCGATCCTCGCCAACCCGAGCGGCAAGCTCGTGCACAAGCATCGCACCTACTTCCTCTATACGACCGGCGGTGCGATCCAGATGGTCGCGCTCCGCACGCCGAAGGCGACGTACTGGGTCGTGAACACGATCTTGAACCAGCTCTCGAACTCGACGATGATCTCCATCGCCGAGAGCCTTAAGCCGTTGGGCCGCTGACGGCCCGACTACCCTAGAACCCCTGTGGCTCGGATAGCGATCTTCGGCGCCGGCTACGTCGGCCTCGTCACCGGCGCGTGCTTCGCAGATCTCGGCCACGAGGTCGTCGTGCGCGACG
>DASXJG010000184.1:0-16678 GCA_036497525.1 Gaiellaceae bacterium | reverse complement strand
GCTGTCCGTCGTCTTCAACCGCGGGAACAAGAGGCCGGACGACGCCGCGGGCTATGTCGCGACTCCGATGGTCGTGACCCAGATCGCGGGCCCGTCGAACGGCGGCACGACGCTCAAGGCGCCGGCCAACCGGGCGGTCGTACGCACCTCGTCGACCGATCCGACCGGAGACGCGCTCGCGCCGTACTCGCAGCTGGTGGTGACGCCGTCGCCGCAGAACCAGGCGGCCGGCGACTTCACCTCGGCGGCGATCTCCAAGGACGCCAAGACCCACGGCTTCACGGTCACGCTGAAGGTCGCCAGCCTCGCCGGCGCGGCACTCACGCAGGCCGCGGGCACCGGCGGCTCGCTCGTGTATGCGTGGCGCTTCACGAACGGGTGGCAAGACGCCGCCGCGGTCGCGAAGTGGAGCCAGGCCGACGGCTGGTCGTTCGGGTACGACGACTACACGACCGATCCGGGCACGTGCGGGGGCACGGGGCCCGGCGGGAAGTGCGAGATCTACCCGGGCGACACGTCGATCAACGGCTCGGTCAACCAGGCCACCGGGACGATCACGCTCGTCGTGCCGGCGAGCGTGCTCCATCCGCTCGGCGCGAACGACCAGTACGGCCGGCCGACGCAAACGACGGGCAAGGCCGGCTCGCGCTTCTACGACGGGACGGCGTTCTCGTTCCGGAACGCGTCGCCCGACCCGTCGACGCAGGGCTGGATGACCCAGCTCGACAACACACCTGCGTTCGACTTCCTGCTGCCCCGGTAGCGGGAAACGCCTGAGGGGCGGGCTGCTGGGACTTCCCGGCGGCCCGCCCCGCTGGCAAGCTCGGCGGGTGCAGGTAGCTCTCGTCGTCAACCCGTTCGCCACGCGCGTCACCGAGGAGCGGCTCGAACAAGTGCGCGATGAGCTGGCGCGGGTCGCCGAGCTCGACGTCGTCCTGACCGAGCGGCCCGGCCACGCGACTGAGCTCGTCACCGAGGCCGGCCGCAGCGGCGTCGACGCGATCGTCGTCTTCTCCGGCGACGGCGGCTTCAACGAGGCGCTGAACGGGCTCGAGCCCGACCTGCCGATCGGGTTCCTGCCGGGCGGCGGGACGAGCGTACTTCCGCGGGCGCTCGGGCTCTCCCGGGACGCGGTGCCCGCGGCGCGGCAGGTGGCGGATGCCCTGGCGGCCGACCGTACGCGACGGATCACGGTGGGTCGCGTCAACGGACGCCGCTTCGGCTTCTCCTCCGGGATCGGGTTGCCGGCGGAGGTCGTGCGACTGGTGGACGCTCGCGGGCGCGGCGGAGACGGAAAGCGGCCGGGAGATCTCACGTTCGTTGCCGCCGTCGTCCAGGCGCTTGCAGCGCAGGGCGGCCGGCTCGAGCCGCAGCTCGAGATCGCCGGCCTCGGGCGGGCGGCGGCAGCTTTCGTGGCGAACGGGCGTCCCTACACCTACGCGGAGAATGTGCCGCTGCCGATCGTCCCGGACGCCGACTTCGAGCACGGGCTCGGCCTCGTCGCTCCTGAGCGCGTGACCCGCGCCGGGCTCGTGCCCACGGTCGCGCGCGTCCTCGCCGGCCGGGCGCGCGGCCCGGTGTACGGCCACGACCTCGATCGGATCGAGATCGCCTGCGATCGCCCGCTGCCGCTGCACGTCGACGGCGAGGACCTCGGAGACGTCGAGAGCGCCGTCTTCGAGGCTGAGCGCGCGGCAGTCTCGGTTCTGGTCTAGCGCAGAAAAGCCTAGAAAATCCCCCAAAACATGGCTAAACTCCCCCAAACTCTGGAGCGCTCAAGCTCCATTTTGCGGCGAGGAGGAACATGAAACGGTTTGGCATGCGCGGGCACGCCCGCTACGGCGGCGTGGCACTGGTCGTGGCTGCAGCCGCGGTTGCGGTGGCGTTCGCCGCCGCCACGGCTCACGCGGCGTCCAACAAGCCCTATTCGGCGAACGTACACCGGACACTCAACACACCCAACAGCTTCACGCTGACGTTGACGAACGACCCGAAGGCGTCACAGTCGCTCGGCTCGGCGAACTTCACGGCGCCGGCAGGCTTCGTGCTCGGAGGCGTCACCGGCATCGGGGGCACAGGTGCCTCCGGATTCAATGTCACCCTCTCTGGGAGGGTCGTCCAGTTCCGGGCGAAGTCCAGTTCGCAAGCGCTTGCCAAGGGACAGACTGTCAGCGCCGACGTCACGGTCACCGGTGGGATTTCAGGGTGTGCGTCGGCGACCTGGATCGTCGAGGCGAAGCAGTCGAACGACTTCAGCGGGACGCCGGGCAATGCCATGACCCTCGATCCGGCTTCCGATTTGACGCCGCTCGGCAGCTTCGAGATCGTCGACATCGGCACGCCGATCGCGGTCGCTCCGTTCTTTACACCCACGATCCTGCTTCAGCAATACACCTCGACCACGACGGCGTACGACACGTGCCACAACGTGAAGAACTACAGCGGCGCGGCGGTCACGCACCACGGGCTTACGGGCGCGACCTACGTGCCCGGCGGCGGTCAGACGCTTTCGTGGTCAGGCGGCACCGGCACGCTCAAGCTCACGCCGTCCGTGTCGGAGACCGACAACACGATCACGGTCACGGATCCGACCACCGGAATCAGCGACACGAGCAATTTCTTCGACACCCAGCAGAAGATCTGCACGTTCGCGGATACCGACGCATGCGCGTGGCAGAACGGGAACGGATCGATCAAGGCGAGTGCGCCGAAGCCTCTGACCGGCAGCCTAGGCGTCGGCTTCGACCCGGTTGCGAACGTGTCCTTCGTCTGCGGCGGCAGCGGCAGCGCTCTCGGTGACACCGTCATCACGATCGCCCCGCATGACACGCCCACCGACGACTACCAGGTGACGCTCGTCTACTCGAAGCAGGTTTCCGGCACCGGTAACGCAAACACCTTCATCTTCTGCATTAGCACCGATAACGGCTTGACCTTCACGCAGCTTCAGGCGTGCAGCACGTTCTCAACTACTCCGCTTCCCGACTGTGTGGTCGACCAGAAGCGGGTCACGGGCGGAGCGCTCCAGGTCATCCTCAACCTGGAGCCCGGCGACCCGTACGTCGCGGGGAAGTAGGTAGAGCCCCAATCGTCGTGGGGCGGCCACCACGGTCGCCCCAGAACTCTCTACAACGGAACCTCGGCCACTCGCGCGACATCGAGCTGCGCGAGCAGAGCGGTCGCCTCGGAGGCCGCACTCGCATCCCCGAGACGGCCCAGCGCGTGCAATGTGAGCGCGATCTCGTAGAGCGCGTCTCCGCTGCGCGCCGCCGACAGGCTGCGCCGGAACTCCTCGATAGCTTCGGCTTTTCGTGACTGCTGCAGGTACGCGTAGCCGCGCACCCGGTGGAGGACTGCCTGGAGTGGCGCCGGCGGGTTCGCCTCGCCGGTGAGCTCGGCGATGTCCGCCTCCCGCACAGCCCGTTCGTGATCGCCGGCCAGCACCGCGGCCTCTGCGACTCGTGCGCGCGCCTCCTCCTCGAGGCTCGCCGCCTCGATCTCGTGGAAACCCTCGACCGCATCGCCGAGCATCGTCTGCGCGTCGTCGAAGTGGCCACGGCGCGCCGCGAGGCGACCGAGGTTCATGCGCGCCATCAGGGAGAGCGCGCGATGTCCTGCGGAGTCGACCGCCCGTCCCGCCTCCTCGAACAGCTCGCCGGCCTCGTCGAACCGCCCCTGGTCGGAGAGGATCTCGCCGATGTTGTTCGTCGTCATAGCGACGTTCGTGACGTCGCCGATGCGCTCGAACAGGCGGCGGCCCTGTTTGTAGACGTCTAGAGCCTTCTCCCAGTCGCCTTCGTAGTAGGCCTCGATTCCGAGGTTGTTCAGGGCTGCCGCCTGCCCCTTGAGATCACCCACCTCCTCGAAGAGCGGCAGCGCAATTCCTCTGAACGCGGCACGCTCCTCCTCCGATCCGTGGAGCATGTGGACCATGTGGAGGAACATGTACGCCCAGCCCAACTGCTCGCTGTCGCCGATTTCGAGGGCCTGCTCGACGACGGTGTTGCACCGCTTGATGCAGTCCTCGAAGTGCCCCTGCCGGAAGCGCGCTTCTGCGAGGCCGAAGTTCAGCTTCGCGCGTAGACCCGTCCGCGCTCGTTCCTCGGGGACGCTGTTCGTTGCCTTGAGGCCGCGGTTGTACCAGCGGATCGCTTTGTCGTAGTTGCCCATGTCCTTCTGCAGGGCGCCTTCCTTCTCCATGAGCTCGATAACCGCGACGGAGTCCTTTGGGAGGAGCTTCCGCGCCCCGGCGAACGCATCCGCGGCTGCGTCGTAGCGCCCGGCGAGCTGGAGGCAGTCGCCGAGCGACTCCCAAACGGCCGCGAGCTCGTCGGAAGCGATGTCGGACGCCTGCTCCGCCGCGGCGAGAGCTCGCTGGTAGAAGTCCGCCGCTTCCAGATTCGCCCACTTCGCCTGCGCTCGGCGTCCTGCGGAGACCGAGTGGCGCCACGTCTCCGCCCAGCGCTCGCCGCGGTGGGAATGCAGGGAAAGAAGCTCGACACCGTCGGGGTCGCGCTGCTCCAACACCTCGGCGACGCGTGCGTGCAGCTCGCGCCGGCGCTTGAAGGAGAGGCCTTCGTACGCGCCGTCGCGGATCAAGGCGTGCCGGAAGCGGAAGGCGCCCGGGACATTCGGATCTCGCTCCACGAACTCGCCCAATCGGTCCCACGCCTCCGAGTCCGAGGCGGACGTCGGATCGTCCTCGAGCACGGCCGCGATCAGCGAGCCGGAGAACGACACACCAAGCACCGAGGCCCAGCGGAGAAGCGCGCGATCCCCTGGTGCGAGGCGGTCGATGCGCGTGGCGACGAGCGACTCGACCGTGTCGGGCATCTGCTCCTCGCCCTCTCCCTCTGGTGAGGCGAGCTCCTGCAGGAACAGCGGGTTTCCGGCGCCACGATCGAAGATCGCCGCCAGCTCCTCCTCGCTCAGGCTGCGCTCCCCGGCCGCCGCGCGGATCAGCGTCTTCGCGTCCTCCGGTGGGAGCGGCTCGAGCCGCAGCGTCAGTGCCGGCAGTGGCGGCGTGCCCTCTGCTGCCAGGAACCCGTCGCCTTCCGGTCGTCGCGTCGTGCAGGTCAGCCATGGCTTCGTCGGGAGCTGTGTTCCTAGGTGGCGTAGGAGGTCGGAGGATGCGTCGTCCATCCAGTGCACGTCCTCGAACACGAGCAGGGTCGGCGACTCGAGCACCTTGCCGAGGAGCGACCCGATCACGCCGTGAAGGCGGGCACGTCGGAACGACAGGTCGAGGTCGTCCACCTCTGGCGTCGTCTCGACCTCCACGTCGAGAGGGGCGCCGAGCAGGGGCACCCATGGAACGAGCTCGCCGTCGATCGTTGCGAGCCGCTCCGACAGAACGGCGCGATTGTGCTCGCCGCCGCCGTTGAGCTCGACGTCGAGGACGGAGCGCAGAAAGGGGCGGAAAGGGTGATAGGCCGTGGATGACTCGTACTGCTCGCATCTGAGCGTGATCTGCTCCATGTCGGCGCAGTTCTCTCGCAGCTCATCGGCGAGGCGCGACTTGCCGATTCCGGGCTCGCCGATCAGCTCGACCATGGTTCCGAACCCCATCCGCACCGGTGCGACCGAGGCGCCGAGCACCGCTCGCTCGCGCTCACGGTCGACGAATGGCAACTTCTCCCCCGCGGCAAGTGGGGCTTCGCCTTCGGCGACGAGCTCGCCGAGGACGTACGCGCGCTGAGGCTCGGACTTGCCCTTGAGCTGGAGCGGCTCGAGCTCCGCAGCCGCGAACCGGGTTCCGCCCCGCTCGTAGGCCGAAGCCGCCACCCAGATCTCGTCTTCCCCGGCTTTCGCCATCAGGCGCGCCGCCAGGGCCGCCGTGTCGCCGAGGATCGTGTACGTCCGCCGGAACGGTGCCCCTACCTGCCCGGTGAAGACCCTCCCTTCGCTTACGCCGATGTGGACCGGAAAGGGAAGGCCGGCGTCGACAATCGCCCGAGCGGCGCGGAGCAGGCGTTCCTCGTCGTCGCCGAACGTTTGCGGCGCTCCCGCCACGAGGATGATCCGGCCGCCGTCGCGGTCGACGTCGCTCTCGAGGAACGTGACCTCGTGGTCGGTCGCTGCCTGCTGGATCGTCCGGGCGAGTATCTCGATCGCCTCCGCGGCGGCCACCGGGCCTTCGGTGGCGATCACCTCATCGGTGCCGGAGTAGCGGACGAACGCGATCGCGGCGTGGCGGTGCTCGCCTTCGAACGGCCCGACCTCGAGCAGCTGCGAACGCAGCGGTGCGGGAACCGCGAGCTCGATCGGGACTCCGTCGACCTCCGGCAGCGGCTCGAGCGCGCCGGTGACCTCCGGCGCCGTCTGCAGGAGCCGCCCCGTTCCCTTCGCGTCTCCGAGTGTCGTCGGATCCAGCTCTGCTGCGGTCTCCGGGCTGACGAGGATCTCGCCGGCCTCCGAGGCGCCCTCCATCTCGACCGTGCGAGTTGCGGCCGGCCCGGTCACGAGTAGCTCGCGGTGTGAGTCACCGACGAGGAAGAACTGGAAACGCCCGGAGTGGAGGCCGGCATGCATGCGTAGCTGAACGGCTCCTGCGGAGGTGCGCGGTCGCCCGATCGCCCTCAGCGCCCGCCGCATCTCGAAGGCCGCCCGGGCGGCGCGCGCGGCATGGCCGTCTCCCTGGTACAGGAGCAGCAACGCGTCGCCGCCGAACTTCAGCAGACCGCCGCCGAGCGCGTACGCCTCGTCGAGGAGTGCCGAGAAGGTCGCGTTCATCACGTCGGTGACCTCTTCAGCCCCCTCACGTCCACGGCTGGAAAGTTGTTCCGACATCGCCGTGAAGCCCGAGATGTCCACGAACGCGAGTGTCCCGTCGACCTCGAGCCACCGCAGTTCGGAGCTCGACCGCAGCCACTCGATTGTCAGACGGGGGACGAACGAGACGAGATCGGCGGCGGCGGCGTGAGTTTCGGCCATTCCGACATAGTGCCCAGGAAACTCCGGTCTCGTAAAGCGTCTGAACAGGAGACCAGGCCTCTGGAAATGCCTGGATTTTGGGCGTAAGCTCGTCTCGATTCGTGGTCGAGGGCGGCCTCTCGGTGCGGCCGCAGGGGAGGAGGCGCAATGCGCGCTAGAGCTTTCAGCCTGTCGGTGGCGTTCCTTGCTGCGGCGGGACTCGTGTCGGCTTCGGGAGCTGCCGCGACGAAGGGCCGGACGTTGACCGGAATCGACGTGTCGACACGGTCGGCGGCGGTCCAGTATCTGCGCTCTATCCATGTGAACCCGACGGGAGTCGTCATCCAGCGAGGCTCCCGCAACTACGCCGGTCCCAGCTGTCCCGGCAGCGGATGGAGCTGCACCACGACGACGCATCCGGTGGTGCAGGTAGCAGCCGCCGGCGGAAAGAACACATTCCGCTGCAGCACGGCGAGCTGCGCGGTCGTTCAGGTCGCCGCAGCTCCCGCCACGTTGAACAACACCGCGGCCTGTGTCAAGACGACTGGCCTGGCGCAGTCATGCACGATCAGCCAGTCGAGCGCGACGAAGAACAACGTCGCGATCGTCTACGAGAACGCGGTGAAGTCGTCGGGTCTGACGCAGACCGCGTCGTCCACGGCCTCAATCACGCAGACGGCGACCGGCTCGGCGAGCTCGCCGAATTCGAACACGGCCTGCGTCTATCAGAACATCAACGTCAACGGCTCGACCATCGCGAAGAAGGGTGCTCCTGTCAACGTCGCGCTCGAGGCCCATCAGACGGTGACGATCAAGCAGGATTCCGCTCACGGCGGCAACTCCGCCTCGAGCCGGGCGACTTCGACGGGTCAGTGCGGGGTCGCGCCGCTGCTACAGACTCAGACGTTGAGTTCGAACGCAAACGGTTCGGCTTCGATCTCACAGAACGAAAACGCGGCGAACAGCGGTGCGAACGTCATCATCGACATCGAGCAGAACCAGAGCGCTGGGTTCTTGGGCACCGCAACGGGCGGCAACTCGGTCAACTTCGAGCAGGACAACACGCTTACCGCAATCGCGAACACTTCCGCCGGCCCGGTGAACCAGACTCAGAGCTCGTCGGCCGGAGGGATCCTCGGAAGCGTGAATCAGGACAGTCGCGATCCCTCGACGATCGTCGCGGTACAGCACGAGACGCAGTGTGAAGACGCCGTCACTCTGGCCACCACGAGCTGCGATTCGGCCGATCCGGACCCGCCGGGTTACTCGCTCTCGCAGACGCAGTTCGGCCCGGTGCACAAGGGAGTCGGCACTGCCATTCAGACCGACAACGGCGCCGACACGTTCACACTCACCCAGACCTCCAAGCAGGACAACGACACCGGGAGCGGGCAGACGAACGTCGTCCAGGGCGACTGCAATACATCCGGCACCTGCACTGTTGACCAGACGACCACCGTCGACGGCCAGACGACCACAAACACGCAGAGTGGCCAGGACGTCAACACGCAGACGACCTGCAACGGCAGCGAATGCACGAGTACCGGTCCAAGCCTCACGTTCTTGCCCGACGGGTTGTCCGTGTCGAACACGGACGTCGGGGAGTTCGGTTTCGGCGGGATGCGTGGAAACGGGAGCGGCTCGATCGACGTCAGCGGGATCTCCGGACCGGTTTTCCGGGCCTTCCTGTACTGGCACGGGCCGACGAACTCGACCGATCCGAACACGAACGCATCGGTCGACTTCAACGGAACGCCGATTACCGGCACGAACATCGGCACCGACTACGACAACAACTGGGGATTCGAGAACAGCCAGTCGTATCGGGCCGACGTCACCGGGCTCGTTACCGGGAACGGGGCATACGGCCTCGCCAACTTCACGAAAACCGAGGCGGACGTCAATGGTGCCGCGCTGATGGTGTTCTACAACGACGGTGACGCGTCCGACGACCGCAATGTCGTCCTGTGGAACGGGAACGACTCTGAGTGCACGACCAGTGCCCAGCTCACGAACTGGGACGAAACGATCTCCGGCGTGCCTTATTCGGGCGGAACCGCCAGCCTCGACTTCATCGTCTCTGACGGTCAGACGTTCGACGACCCGCAGCTTCTGCTGAACGGCAACGAGCTCGCGCCGGGAGGCCCGATCTTCCAGGGCGACACGACGCCGGCGGGAACCGGCGGTGTCGGAGACGGGTCGTTATGGGACATCAGGAGCTTCGACATCACTTCCGACCTCGAGTCAGGGTCGAACGACCTTCACATCACCACCGGCGGGGTGCCGGATGGCACCTGGGATTGCATTTCGCTCGTCGTTGCTGCCGCGAACGTCCCGGCGTCAGCGCCGATTGGCTAGCTGGATGACGCGGCCGAGGGGCCGGCTGGCGCCGGCCCCTCGACCAGCTCCGCGAGCTCCGCGTCGACCGCGTCGCGGCGGACGTCCGCGCCGATGCGGACGAACGTCGTGCGGGCGCGCTCGAGCTCGATTCGGGCTCCGGTCTCGTCGCCGAAAGCTCGGAGCGAGCGGGCAAGCACGAACCGCGCCTCCGCGACATCAAGCTTGTAGTCGAGCTCCTCGAGCAGGCGCAGAGCCTCCGAGAATGACGCGGTGGCGGTGGTCGACTCGCCCATTGCGGTCGTGACCAATCCCTCGGAGAGCGAGAGCCATGCACGCGATTGGGGGTCCTCCTCCGGGATGTTCCGAGCTGCGAACGCGACGATCTCTCGGGCGTCGTCCAGCCGGTCCTGTGCCACCAGCGCCTCGACGAGGTGCCAGTACGTCTTGTGCATGACCCAGCCGCCGATCTGGAGGGCGACGGGCAGCGCCTCGCGCAGCCACGACTCGCCTTCTTCCGCCCGTCCGTTGTGGAGCGCAAAGATCGCGAGCCCGCACATGATGTTCTGCACCTGGAAGTACGTGTCGCCCGTGCGCTCGAACCACGTTCGCGCCTGGAGGCAGAGCTGCTCGGCCTCGCCGGCGCGGCCGCAGTAGTAGTCGACTATTCCGAGCCAGGACGTGGCTTCCGCCTCGATCCGGTGGCTACCCAGGTCTTCCGCGAGCTGGAGGCAGCGCCGTAGCTCCGGCTCGGCGGCTGCGAGGTCGTGGCTCATCAGGAGCGCCGCGATCCGGAGATGCCCTTCGGCGACGAGCGCGCGGTCGTCGATCGCCTCCGCGATGGCGATTGCGGAGCGGAGATTCTCGATCACGTCCTCGTACTCCCCGAGGTAGTCGCCGACGAACGTGTTCAACACGAACGACACCCGCGCCTGCAAGCGCGCGTCGTCGGTCAGGCCGGCGAACCTCTCGGCGTCTCGGAGGCGGCTGTGCGCGTCGTTGGGCCGACCCTGCCGCTGGTCGATGTCGCCGAGCAGCAGCAACGCCTCCGCCTCGACGCCGGGCCGGCCCAGCTCGGCGGCGTGTTCGGCGACCTCGAGCAGCTCGTCGGACGCCTCCTTGAGCTGTCCGAGCATCATTGCCATGTCCGCCCTGTGGACACGTAGTTCGACGCGCAGCTCGGGATGCTCGTCTCCGAGCAGATCGAGGGCCCGCGTGTAGTAGCGGTGCGCCTCGCGCAGGCTCTCGCGGCGCTCCGCGCGCCGGGCGGCGTCGGCGAGCGTCTCGGCGGCTTCGCGGATCGGCGGGTCGATCGGGCTCCGCGCGACCTCGCGGGAGAGCAGGCATGCCTGCTCGAGGTGCCACGCGATGATCTCGACGAACTCGTCGGCGCTGCTCGGCAGGTCCTTAACCCATTCGGAGAAGCCGAGATGGAGCTGGGCGCGGCGGCCCTTCGGGACCTGGCCGTAGGCGACGTCGCGCATGAGGATGTGCTTGAACGCGTACTCCTCGTCGCCGGCGATCGAGGAGAACTTGAGGTGCGCGACGAAGTCCCGGCGCTCGAGCTCCGCCAGGGCCGGTCCCGGATCCTCGGTCACAGCGTCGTCGCGTGCGCCAAGGTGAGCAGTCGCCCCAGCCCAGAAGATCGCTCCGATGACCGATGCGTGGTGCGCGAGCTGCTTCTCCTTCGTCTCGAGCCGGTCGAGGCGCGAGCTGATCAGCCCCTGGACGCTCGTCGGGATCGGGACGTTGCTCATCTCCTCCCCCTGCCAGCGCTCGAGGTCGAGCAGCCCTTCGTCGCGCAGCATCTGCACCGTCTCCTCGAGGAAAAGCGGGTTGCCCCCGGCGTTGGCGATCAGCGCGCTGGCAAAGGGCGTCTCCGCGAAGGCGGCGTCTCCGGTCAGGTCCGTCAGGAGGGCCGAGGCGAGCTCGGGGCCGAGGGTCCGGAGATCAACTGTGCGCCGTCGTCCCTCACGTCCGAGGAAGCCCGGGGCATCGTCGTCCAGCTCTGGCCGTGCCGTGCAGAGGAACAGGAGAGGAGCCTCGTTCTCCCCCGCCAGGACGTAGGCGATCAGCTCGAGTAACGTCGGCTCGGCCCAGTGCAGGTCCTCGACCACGACCACGGTCGGTTTCTGGGTCGCCATCAGCTGCAGCGTCCGGCGGATGCCCCAGTGCAGCTCGGCCTGCGAGATCTCGTTCGTGGCGTAGGTCCCGCGCGGCGTCGTCGGGATGCCCATGAGGTTCGACAGGGCCGAGGCAACCGTTCGCAGCTCGTCGAGGTCCTCGGTGGCCAGCGTCGAGAGGAGGTCGTCGAGCCGGGCGCTGCTGATCTCGCGGTCGTCGCTCTGGCGAATTCCGGCCGCCGACTTGAGGATCTCGGTCACCGGCCAGTACGTGATGCCTTCGCCGTAGGAGAGGCACTTGCCCCAGTGGACGTCGAAGCGGTCGTCGAGGCGCCGCACGAGCTCGAGTAGCAAACGGCTCTTGCCGATGCCAGGCGCGCCGACGATCGCCGCCATGCCCGCGCACCGCTCCTCGCGCACGGAGTCGGCGAACGCGGCGAGCTCCTCGAGCTCGGCGTCGCGACCCACGAGTGGCCTCTCCCCTCCCGGCCGCGGGCCGGTGCCGTCCGTCGTCCCGGTGACCTCCCAGACTTCGACCGGCTCGGCCTTGCCCTTGGCCTGGACGGGCTCGGCCCCCTGGAAGAGGAAGAAGTCCTTCGTCGCGAGATAGGTCGTACGACTGACGAGTATGCCGTCGCTCGGCGCGGCCGACTGGATCCGCGCAGCCGTGTTGAGGACGTCGCCGGCGGCCGACCATTCACCTTCGCTCGGCCGGGCGCCGAGCATGACGAGCGCCTCGCCGGTATGGATGCCGACCCGGATGTGGAGGTCGAGCCACTCGTCCTCGTCGTTGAGCTCGCCGATGCCGTGCCTGACCGCGAGCGCCGCGCGCACGGCGCGCTCCGGGTCGTCCTCGTGCGCCTTGGGCGTACCGAACAGCGCGAGGATGGCGTCGCCGCTGAATTTCTCGAAGGTGCCGCCGTGCGCCTCGAGCTCCCCGCGGACCTTCGCGTGGTACGGAGCCACGAGCGCCTTGACGTCCTCGGGGTCGAGCTGCTCCGAGCGCGCGGTGGAGCCGACGAGGTCGACGAAGATTGCGGTGATGACCTTGCGTTCCTCGCTCGGCGCGGCCATCGGCGTTTCCGCGATCGTCGCCCCGCAGGCGAAGCAGAAGCGGGCCTCGGCCGGGTTTTCGGTTCCGCACGCGGTGCAGAACGGCATACGAGGAAGCGTACGCGCGAGAGGAACTGTCTTCTAGCCGGCGCTCAGGACGATCTCCATGCCCTCGCAGGCGATGAACGGCGGCTCCTGGTCGTCTCGCACCATCTCGGTGACCTGGTCGTAGAGATCCTCGAGCTCGCGGTCGGAGCGCATGGGGTCGTGGTGGAACATCCCGAGTCGGCGCACGCCGGCGGCGCGCGCAAACGTCGCAGCCTGGCCGACGCTCGAGTGTCCCCAACCGAGCCGGTGTGCGTACTCCTCCTCCGTGTACTGCGAATCGTGCAGGAGAAGGTCGGCACCTGCGGCGAGCGCCCAGCCGGAGATCCATTCGGGCTCGTCGTCCAGGGCGGCGGTCAGGTACGGCTCGTGGTCCGGCAGGTACACGAACACCCGGCCCTCTTCCTCGATCCGGAAGCCGAGGGTCGGCCCTCTGTGCTCGACCGTTTCCGCCTCGATCAACGCGCTGCCTACTCGCCACGGCTCGCGCAAGACGTCGTGGAACGTCAACTCCGCCGGTGCTTCGGCGAGCCCCATCGGAAAGAGCGGCGGCGACAGGTAGCGCGCCACCCTGTCCCGGAGCGCAGTCGTGGCGGAGGGTGGACCCCAGAATCGGAGCTCCCAGCCGGGCGTCCACAGCGGCGCGAAGAAGCCGAGGCCTTCCACGTGGTCGAGATGCAGGTGCGTGAGAAGGACGTGGACCAGGCCCGGATCTCGCTGGACCAGCCGCTGCCCGAGCTCGCGGATTCCCGTGCCCGCATCGAGGATGACCGTCGTTCCGTCGGCGAGCTCGACCTCGACACAGGAGGTGTTGCCGCCGTAGCCGACGGTCGCGGGTCCCGGCGCGGACAACGATCCCCGCGCGCCCCAGATTCGGATGATCACGGCGTCGCCGGGAGCTCCCAGAAGATCGACATGACTCCGACGATCTCGTCCGGGTGAGAGAAGAGCGGGAACGCGGTGACGGTGATCTCGCGCTCGTGTCCGTCGAGCCCTCGGAATGCGAACGAGCCGTGCACAGGCCGTCGCTCCCGCAGCGCGATGCCGCCCGGCGTCTGCTCGGGCGGCAGCGGCTCTTCGTCCAACGTCCGCGGGTGGAAGAGCTCCTGCCAGCGAGGGGCCGGCAGCTCGCCGATCTCCAGGTAGGGTCGCCCGAGCACTTCGGCGGCCGCGTCGTTGAAGTAGATGAGGTCGCCGTGCGCGTCGATGATGATTGCCGGCGTCGCCAGCTTCGTCGCGAACGAGCGCGCGACGATCAGGACGAGGTCCGGCTGCTTGCGCTCCACGCGCTCGATCCTACGCCGCACCCCGTCCGACTAGGCTTCGCGCTCGTGGCCAGAGTCGCCCCGGATGAGCACGAGCTGCGGAGCGTGATCGACGAGGAGCGGGAGGTCGACGGCCTCGGCCATGACGAGTTGCTCGCGATCTACCGCTCGCTGATCCTGCTGCGCACCTACGACGAGCGCTCGGTCGTCTACCACAGCCAGGGCCGGATCGGGACGTACGCGATCTTCTGGAACCACGAGGCGATGCAGGTCGGCTCCGTGCACGCTCTTGCGGACGAGGACTGGATCTTCCCGAGCTACCGCGAGTCGGCGATCGGGCTGCTGCGCGGGATCCCTGCGAGCACCGTCCTCCACTGGTGGCGGGGCCATCCGGCCGGCTGGTGGAACCCGGTCGACTACCGGGTTGCCTCGATCTGCGTTCCGATCGGGACGCACGTCCCGCACGCCGCCGGGCTCGCATGGGGCGAGAAGCTGAAGGGCAACTCGACGGTCGCGATCGCCTACTTCGGCGACGGCGCGACGAGCGAGGGGTCGTTCCACGAAGGCGCCAACTTGGCCGCAGTGATGCAGGCGCCGCTGATCCTCTTCTGCAACAACAACCACTGGGCGATCTCGACGCCGCTCGAGGCGCAGACTCATGCGGAGGCGCTCGCGGACAAGGCGGTCGGCTACGGGATGCCCGGCGTGCGGGTCGACGGCGGTGACGTGCTGGCGGTGTACGAGGCGACGCGCGAGGCGGTCGAGCGGGGACGGGCGGGCGGAGGCCCGATGTTCATCGAGGCGGTCAGCTATCGCGCCGCGCCGCATGCGACCGCCGACGACCCGCGCGCCTACATCGACCTCGACCGGGTCGAGGAGGAGAAGCGCAACGAGTGCGTCGGCCGTTACGACGGCTATCTCCGGCGGCTCGGCGTGCTCGACGACGTGACGGCGGAGGAGATCAAGAACGAGGCGCTCCAAACGATGCGGGAAGGGATCGCCGCGGCGGAGGCCGAGCCGGAGCCGGATCCCGAGCTCGTTTTCGACAACGCCTATGTCCTCCCGCCGCCGGGCCTCCGGGAGGGTTGGGATGGCTGAGCTCTTCCTCGTCGAGGCTGTCAACGACGCGCTTCACATCGAGCTCGCCCGCGACGAGAGCGTGATGGTGATGGGCGAGGACGTCGGCCGCGCCGGCGGCGTCTTCCGCGCGACGGCCGGGCTGCGCGAGCGCTTCGGCGAGAACCGCTGCGTCGACACGCCGCTCGCCGAGGCCGGCATCCTCGGCAGTGCCGTCGGGCTCTGCATGGCCGGCTGGAAGCCGGTGTGCGAGATGCAGTACGACGCCTTCTCGTATCCGTGCCTCGACCAGCTCATCACGCACGTCGGCCGCTATCGGTGGCGCACCGGCGGGAAGATGGAGTTCCCGCTCGTGGTGCGGATGCCGTACGGCGGCGGCGTTCGCGCCCCCGAGCTCCACGACGACTCGCCGGAGGCGTACTACGTCCACACGCCCGGCGTGAAGGTCGCGATCCCGTCGACGCCCGCGGATGCGAAGGGGTTGCTCGCCGCGGCGATCCGCGATCCCGACCCCGTCGTCGTGCTCGAGCCGAAGCTCATCTACCGGGCGGCGAAGCAGGAGGTGCCCGAGGGCGAGCACGTCGTCCCGCTCGGCCAGGCGCGGCTCGCGCGGGAGGGGACGGACGTCACGTTCGTCGCCTACGGCGCGATGGTGCCGGTGTGCGAGCGCGCCGCGGACGAGCTCGAGGGCGAGGCCTCCGCCGAGGTGCTCGATCTCCGGTCGCTCCGGCCACTCGACGAGGAGGCGCTGCTTGCGTCGGCGGCGAAGACGGGCCGTGTCGTCGTGGTGCAGGAGGCGCCCCGCACCGCCGGCTTCGGAGCCGAGATCGCGGCGATCTTGGCCGAGAAGGCGATCCTCGATCTCCGCGGCCCCGTACTGCGTGTAACCGGGTTCGACGTCCCCTATCCGTACTGGAAGATCGAGGACCGCTACATGCCGTCGGTCGAGCGGGTCGCCGCGGCGGCGAGGAGGCTCCTCGAGTTCTGACGCTTCTCGCCTTCGCATCTGGCTCGAGCGCGGCGAGTCGGGCTACTGGCTGCGCGACGCAGCGACCGGCGAGGCGATGAAGTGGGACGATCCACGGGTCCGCGTGGTCAAGCTGGCGGGAGCGTCGTATCGCGCCGACACCTTGCAGGACGACGCCTTCGCGCCGGGACGGAGGCTCGCCCTCGTCCGCGAGCCGGAGAACGAGCACGATCCGAACGCCGTCGCCGTCTACGACGCGGAGCGGGGGTTGCAGGCGGGCTACGTGCCGGCCGACGTGGCGCCCGAGCTGCACGGAGACGAGCAGGCGGTCTCGCTCTGGGAGTTTCGCGGCGAGGACGGGCGGCGCATCGGCTTGCGCATCCTGCTGGCTCCGGCCGGCGCCTGGGTGCAGGAGCCTCGCTAGGCTCCGCGCCCGTGGCGTACGAGTTCAAGCTGCCCGACCTCGGCGAGGGCCTGACCGAAGGAGAGATCGCCCGCTGGCTCGTCGAGGAGGGCCAGGACGTCGCCGAGGACGCACCGCTGGTCGAGATCGCAACCGACAAGACGACGGTCGAGATTCCGTCGCCGGCGAGCGGAACCGTCTCGAAGATCCTCGTCGCTGAAGGCGAGGTCGTCCCGGTGGGAACGGTGCTGGTCGTGATCGGCGGGGACGGTTCTGGACACGTCCCGGTGCCTGGCACCGAGACCGGTCCGAAAAAGACACCGCCTACCGCGCCCACCGGAGGCGAGGCGAAGGTGCGTGCGACCCCGCTCGTCCGCAAGGTTGCGCAGGAACTGGGTGTCGATCTCGCCGGCGTAACCGGCACGGGGCCCCAGGG
>DASXJG010000183.1:0-8285 GCA_036497525.1 Gaiellaceae bacterium | reverse complement strand
GCGCAACAAGAGCCAGCCCGAGTAAGACCGCTGAACGCTTCACCGTGCGTCGCAGCGTAGGTCCTGTCGACTCTCGGCGCCAGCAACGATGCCGGACAAATTACGCCGGGTTGACAAAGTGCGGATTACGATCTTCGCGTGTTCCGCGTCCGTGCCGCCACCGGGTTGGGCTTGCTCGCCGCGGCGCTCGTGGTGGGGGTCGGCCCGGCCGGCGCCCAACCGGCGGTGCTCGACCCCGGCTTCGGCGGCGGCTCGGGCATGGTCACGACCCCGATCGGGAGTTCGGCGGCAGCGGACGCGGTCGTGCTGCAGCCGGGCGGGAAGATCGTCGCGGCCGGGAGTGTCGTGCAGGCGAACAACTCCCAGGACTTCGCTCTCGCTCGCTACCAAGCCAACGGCTCGCTCGACACGACGTTCGGCAGCGGCGGCGTCGTCGAGACGCCGACCGGGGTGGCCCGCGCAGTCGCGCTCCAGCCGGACGGCAAGATCGTCGCGGCCGGGACCAGCTCCCAGATCAGGGTCGCCCGCTACGACGCCGACGGCTCGCTCGACGCGGCCTTCGGCATCGGTGGCGTCGTCACGACGCAGGTCGGGGCGGGTAATTCGGGCGCGAACGCGCTCCTGCTGCAGCCTGACGGGAAGATCGTCGTGGGCGGCGAGAGCTCCGACGGCTCGAAGACCGTGTTCACGCTCGCCCGGTACGACGCAAGCGGCTCGCTCGACCCGACGTTCGGCACCGGCGGCATCGTCACGACCCAGGTCGGAACCGGCAACAGCTCGATCCACGGGCTCGCGCTGCAGCCGGACGGGAAGATCGTCGCGGACGGCGCCGCGATGAACGGATCCCAAGGCGTCTTGGCCGTGGCGCGCTACGACAGTGACGGCTCGCCGGACGCGACCTTCGGCAGCGGCGGCATCGCCACGACAGCCGTGGGGCTCGTCGGCGAGAACGTCAGCGTCGGCCCGGTCGTGCTGCAGCCCGACGGGAAGATCGTGGCCACCTTCGGGTTCGCGCTCGTCCGCTATGAGACCAACGGCACGCTCGACCCGAGCTTTGCCAACAGCGCGGGAGTCACGCTTATCGGGGGTATTGGCAACCCGGGCACCGGTCTCGCGCTGCAACCGGACGGCAAGATCCTGCTGGCGGGCTCCGACTCGAGTGGTGCGACAGGCACCGCAGACCTCTTGCGACTCGCCCGCTACAACGCGAACGGCACGCCCGACGGGACGTTCAGCAACTTCGGCGTCGCGTTCCTCCACGTTTGGACGGGGTCGACCGACAATCCGTCGCCGCCGGCGAGCCCCGCGATCGCGTTGCAGCCGGACGGGAGGATCGTGGCCGCCGGCAGCCACAGCGTCGACGGAGGAAACACCCAGCAGTTCCTCGTCTCCCGCTTCGGAGCCCCCACGCTGACCGTCAATCTGATCAATTCGGCGGGGAACCGCAGCGGCACGGGCGGCAACATCACCTCGAATCCGCCCGGGATCGATTGCTTCATGGACTCCGGCTGCCTCTATCCCCCCAACTTCTTCTGGCAGCACGCGTTCGCGGCCGGCACGGTCACCCTGACGGCGACGCCGTGGGAGGGATACCTCTTCGCAGGCTGGTCGGGCGGCGGCTGCTCCGGTACCGGAACCTGCCAGGTGCAGATGTCGGGCGCCGTGTCCGGTGACCAGTCGATCACCGCCACCTTCACCCCCGCGCCGACGAAGGCGCTCACCGTCACCAAGGCCGGAACCGGTGCCGGCCTCATCACCACGAGCGGCCTCTTTTGCAGGCGCACCTGCACGACCGGCTTCGTCGTGGGAACCAAGGTGACCTTGACGGCGAAGCCCAACTCCGACTGGTCGACGTTCACCGGCTGGTCGGGCGACTGCTCCGGTAAAGGCACCTGCACGGTGACCATGAGCGCGAATCACTCGGTCACGGCCACCTTCCAGCACTTCTGCATCGTCCCCAGGCTGAAGGGGAAGACGCTGGGGAGAGCCAGGCTGAGCGCGCGGAAGGTGCACTGCTCACTCGGCAGGGTGACGCCGGTCTTCTCCTCGAAGGTGAAGAAGGGGCACGTCGTCTCGCAGAAGCCGGCGCACGGCCGGCGTCTCCTCGGGCGCTCACGCGTGCGCCTCGAGATCAGCAAGGGCCCGCGCCACCGCTGAGCAGCCGGTAGTCCGCGGTCTAGGATCCAGGTCGTGGACAAGGCCGAGCTCCAGGCGGCGCAGAAGCCGCTCAAGGACCGCTACCGCGAGGAGCCCGAGGCTGCGTTCCTCACGCTCCGGGCGCAGGGTGAGCTCGACGAACAGCAGATCGCGTGCTCGGTCGCGACCGGCCGCGCGATCGTCGAGGCCGGCCTCCATCCCGCCACCGGCGGCACCGGTACGCTCGCGTGCTCCGGCGACATGCTGCTCGAGGCGCTCGTCGCCTGCTCGGGCGTCACGCTCCGCTCGGTCGCGACCTCGATGGAGCTCGACGTCTCGGGCAGCGTCCAGGCCGAGGGCGATCTCGACTTCCGCGGCACGCTGGGCGTCGACCGCGAGGCGCCCGTCGGCTTCACGGCGATCCGGCTCCGCTTCGAGCTCTCCTCCGACGAGCCCGAAGAGGCGCTCGAGAAGCTGCTCGAGCTCACCGAGCGCTACTGCGTCGTCGGCCAGACCCTTGCCGGCGGCGTGCCCGTCGAGTGGAGCTACTCCACCGCGTAGGCCATCAGGATCGCGTCGACGTAGTCGCTCCCCCGGCGGTAGTGGCCTTTGCGGAAGCCCTCCCGCTCGAAGCCGAAGGCCTCGTAGAGCTTGATCGCCGCCTCGTTCCACGGGAAGACGTGGAGCTCGACCTTACGGACTCCGGCCTCGCGGGCCCAGCCGACCGCCGCCTCCAGCATCGCCGTTCCCACTCCCTGCCGGCGCGCGTCGGCCGCCACCATCAGGCCGACGTCGGCGACGTGCGTGCTCGCGGGATGCGGGTCGCGCCCGATCGAGAGGCGGCCGACGATCGTCCCGTCGTCGCGCTCCGCGACGAAGACGGCCGCGTGCGGATACCGGCGCAGCGCCTTCAGATACCGGCGCTCGTCGCCGGCGCTCCGCCACTCGCCCGCGACGCTGATCAGCCAGCCCTCGGGCTCGGCGCTCACCGCGGCGGCCAGCCGCGTCAGCTGCTCGGCGTCGGACGGCTCCGCGTTGCGGATCCGGTACCCCATCACGCAACTACGACCCCTGCGCCGCCACGCCGCGGGTCGCCGGCCGCCGCGAGCGAGCCGTCCTCCCGGATCTCGACCGCCGAGACGCCGCCGAAGAAGAGGTTCCGCTCCCGCCAGCGGACGACCGTGTAGCCGGCCGCCTCGAGCTCGTCCGCGGCCGCCGGGTCCTCGCAGTGGACGATGCCTGCCTCGACATGGATCCGCGGCGCTGCAACGGCCTCTGCGACCTCGAGCCCGCCCGCGACGACGTTCGCCACCACCTGGAGGATCGCTCCGTGCAGCCGCGAGCTCCCGGCGGAGCCGACAACGAACCGCGGCCGGCCCTCCCGCACCAGCACGGACGGCGTCATCAGCGACATCAGACGCGCGCCCGGTTGTACCTCGCTCGCCAGGTGCGCCTCGCCCAGCATGTTGTTGAGATGGATGCCGGTGCCGGGGACGACGAGCCCGCTGCCCGAGCCGAGCGAGGACGACAGGGAAGCGGCATCTCCGTGCGCGTCCACGACGCTGATGTGCGTCGTCCCGCCGACAGCGTCGGCCGCGCGCTGTCTCGCCATCGCCTCCATCGCCCGCGCAACTGCAAGGGGCGCGGGCTGGGCATCGCCCAGCTCCTCGAGGCCGACCGCCACCAGACGGCCACCGCTCGACGGTGGCGGGTTCGTCCGCAGCTCACCGCCCCGGTAGTGCACCTCGAGCGGCTCGCGCTCGATCACCCGGTAGCAGGCGAGATCCTCCCGTGTGATCGGGACGTACGCTGCGATCCGCTCCGCGAGCTCGCCGTGGTAGAGGGAGTCGGCGCCCTCGGCCGCCAGCTGCTCGATCGTGTCCGCCAGCTGCGGCACGACGAAGCGCTCGCCCGCTCCGAGCGCACGACCAGGCCCGAACAGGCCATCGCCCTCGGCCGTCGACCGGAGCAGCGGATCGAGGATCCGGTGCAGGTAGGCCTGCTCCTCGTTGAGGGCGACGCCCTCGCGGGCCAGCCGTGCCGCCGGCGCGAGCAGCTCCGGCCAGGGCACGCTGCCGAAGCGCTCGTGTGCCTCCCAGAGCCCGAGCACGGTTCCCGGCACGGCGACGGCTGCGGCGCCGGTGTGGAAAAGCTGCCGCGTGTCGTCGTCGAAGTCGACCGGCAGCTCGACGAGCTCCGCTGGGTCGGCCGATTCTCGAGGGAGAGCGACGAAGAAGTCGAGGAGATGCGTGCGCGCCTCACCGGCCAGATGCACGAGCAGGAAGCCGCCGCCGCCCGGCCCGGTGAGCGAGCTCTCGCACACCCAGGACACCGCGGCGGCGGCGATGCACGCGTCGACGGCGTTGCCGCCCGAGCGCAAAACGTCGGCTCCCGCCTCGGCGGTGAGCGGATGACCGGCTCCTAACGCACCTTTCATGGGGGCGAGCGTACGCTTCGCCGAATGGCCGACGCGTCCTTCGCAGCCGCCGAACGCGCGGCGTGGCGGTTGCGGCTGCCTGCCGTGCGCGAAGCCGTGCTCTGCACGGGCATCGCCGCAGCCGCAGCCTCGCTGCTCGTATGGCTCGCCCCGCCGGGCGGCGACCTCGCGGCCCACGAGTACCAGCGCTCGCTCTTCCTCGCCCACGGCTTCACGCTCTGGGACAACTTCTGGTATGCCGGGCGCTACGCCTTCGTCGGGTACAGCATCCTCTACTACCCGATCGCGGCGCTGCTCGGGATCTGGCTCCTCGCAGTCCTCTCCGTCGCGCTCGCCGCAGGCGCGTTCGCGCGGCTCCTCGAGCTGGAATGGGGCCAGACCGCTCGCTGGGCCGGCCGCTGCTTCGCCGTCGTCTGGCCCGGCGTGATCCTCGCGGGCGAGTTCCCGCTCGCCCTCGGTGTCGCGCTCGCCATGCTGAGCCTGCTCGCGCTCCAGGCGCACCGTCGGTGGACCGGGGCTGCGCTGGTCATCCTCGTCCTGGCGGCGAGCCCCGTCGCGTTCGTCCTCCTCGCGGTCGTGCTGGCGGGGATGGCTCTCGGGCGCCGGCGGCCGCTGCACGGCGTGACCGTCCCGGCCCTCGCCGTCGCGCTGGCGACGGTGGCAGAGCTGGTGACACTGCACCTGTTCCCGACCGGCTCACTCAACTTTCCCGCCGGCGAGGCGGTCCAGGCGGTCGTCTTCTGCGTCTTCCTGCTCGCGCTGACCTGGCGCCTCGAGCGCGCGCGCGGGCTGCACGGCTTCCTCGCCGTCTACCTGCTCGCGGTCATCGCGACGTATGCGATTCCATCGGGACTCGGGCACGACGTCGCCCGCATTCGCCTCCTCGCCCTTCCGATCACGCTGCTGGTCGTGGCGCTCCGACGCTGGCAGCCGTTGCCGGTCGTGGTCGTCGCCCTCGGGCTCGCTGCATCCTGGAACCTCTTCCCGCTCGCGAGCAGCTGGGCGAGCAGCTCGGCCGACCGTACCGCGAGCGCACGTGTGTGGACTGCTCCGGTCGGCTACCTCAAGGCGCATGTGCCGACGGGCTACCGGGTGGAGGCCGTGGACACGAACGAGCACTGGCCTGCGCTCTATCTCGCGCGCTCGGACATCCCGCTCGTGCGCGGCTGGTTCCGGCAGGACGACCAGCCCGTCGCCTCGCTCCTCTACCGGCGGTTCACGGCGGTCGAGTACATGGCGTGGCTGCACCGGCTCGGCGTGGCCTACGTCGTCCTCACGACTGCGCCGTCGGATCACAGCTCGGTGCGCGAGGCGAAGCTGGTTCGCAGCGGCCGCAGCGGCTTGAGGGAGGTCTTCGTGACGCCGGAGGTGGCGATCTACGCCGTGCCGCGGCCGCAGCCGATCGTCAAGGGGCCCGGCGCGCCGCGGGTGCTGGCGCTGCACGAGTCGCGGTTACTGCTCCGCGTCACGCGCGGCGGGCAGTACGACGTCGCCGTCCGCTGGTCGCCCTACTGGCACGCCTCGACCGGGTGTCTCACACGCACGAGCGACGGCATGGTCCAGCTTCAGACGCAGGCGGCGGCGACGGTGCGGATCGCGTTCGACGTCGACGCGCGCAGCCTGTTCGACGCCTTCGCGGGGACACCGCGGACCTGCGCTAGCTGACTTCGCGCACGAGCTCGGAGAGCGGCTTGCGGTTCGCCCGCGCCGACCACTCCTCCGCGCTGCGGCTCGCCGGATCGCGAGGCCGAGCCGGATAGCCGAAGGAGATGATCGCGCGCACTTCGCCGCTGCAGATCGCGGCGGCCGCGTCTGCGTCGCGCACGCCGTTCGGGCACGAGACGACTCCGTCTCCCCACGCGGCGAGCATCATGTTCTGGACACAACGACCGGCGTCGAAGCCGGTGGCCTCGCCGACGACCGCGACGACGAGTCCCGCGGTGTGGACGTTCTCCGGCGCGTAGACCGCCTCGGCCAGGCGATCGCGAGCCTCGCCGGAGACGACCACGAACTCCCAGCGCTGCCGGTTCTTCGAGCTGCCTGTCAGCCGGCCGGCGTCGAGGATCCGCTGCCGCACGTCATCGGCGACGGGCGCGTCGGCATAGTCCCGCTCGTCGCGCTTTGAGGCGATGGCGAGATAGGGATCCACCACCGCCGGACGCGCTACTCGCGGAGGAACGACGGAACGTCGAGCTGGCCGTCGGCCTGCTGCGGGCGCGGCTGCTCGGCTTGCGGCTGGCGCTCGCCGCTGTATTCGGCGCCGCGCGAGCGCCGGCCGCGGCCGCCGAACCCGGTGGCGACGACGGTGACCCACACCTGTCCGTTCAGCCGGTCGTCGATGGTGGCGCCGAAGATGATGTTGGTGTCGTCGGTCGCGGCGGCGCGGATCACCTCGGCGGCGTCGTTCACCTCGACGAGCGACAGGTCGTCTCCGCCCGCAATCGAGAGGAGGATGCCGCGCGCGCCGGTGATCTCCGCGTCGATGAGCGGCGAGCGGAGCGCCCGTTCGGCCGCCTCGCGCGCCCGACCCTCGCCCTCGGAGGACGAGAAGCCGATGCCCATCAGCGCGGTGTCCGAGTCGGACATGATCGTGCGCACGTCCGCGAAGTCGAGGTTGATCAGGCCGGGCATCGTGATCAGGTCGCAGATCCCCTGCACGCCCTGGCGGAGAACGTCGTCGGCGACCTTGAAGGCATCGAGCATCGACGTCGACTTCTCGAGCACCTCGAGCAGCCGGTCGTTCGGGATCACGATCGTCGTGTCGCAGGCCGAGCGGAGGTCGACAATCCCCCGCTCCGCCTGGCTGAGCCGCTTCGTGCCCTCGAAGCGGAACGGCGTCGTGACGATGCCGACCGTGAGGGCGCCGAGCTCGCGCGCGATCCGCGCGACGATGGGTGCCGCGCCGGAGCCGGTGCCGCCGCCCTCTCCCGCGGCGACGAAGACCATGTCCGCGCCGCGAAGCTCCTGCTTCAGCTCGTCGTACGACTCGTCGGCGGCGCGGCGGCCGACGTCGGGGTCGGAGCCGGAGCCGAGCCCCTGCGTGAGCTCGCGGCCGATGTGGATCTTCACCGGCGCGTCGCTCGTGTGGAGCGCCTGCATGTCCGTGTTGATCGCGATGAACTCGACCTGGCTGATCCCGGCGTCGATCATCCGGTTGACCGCGTTGATGCCGGCGCCGCCGACGCCGACGACCTTGATCACCGCGAGGTAGGCCCCCGCGTCCCCGCCCTTGCGGTTCAGCCGCGCCGGCGACTCGGGCAGCGGCTCGAGGTAGCGCGATGCCGGAGGCAGCTCGACCGGCTGCCGAAGATCGGGCGCCGGCGGCGGCAGTGGATCGGGGTCGGGTGACGGAGCGGGCGGCTGCGGATCAGGCAGCGGCGGCCCGGGCTCGGGCGTCGGAGTCGGCGGCGTCGGCGTCTCGACGCCCGACTCCTCCCAGCTCGGGACGTGCTCGACCGTCCGCTCGTCCGGCTCGGCGGGCGCCTCAGGAGCTGCGGTCGCAGCGTCCTCGGGCGGAGGTTGCTCGCCCTCGCCACGCTGCTCCGCCTGCTTCTGTGCCGCCTCGGTCGCACGGAACAGCTCCGCTAGCGGGCCTTCACGCATGCTGGCGCGCCGACGCGCCATCGAGCACCTCCTTCGCCAGGTCACGGTACATCGACGCGGCCTCGCCGGTCGGGTCGTACTTGAAGATCGACTGCCCCTTCACGGGAGC
>DASXJG010000182.1:0-4060 GCA_036497525.1 Gaiellaceae bacterium | reverse complement strand
GCCGGGCTCGTGCTCGCAATCTGGCTCTACGTCGACAGCGCGGACGGGCACACGATCGCGGCGGGAGCCTTCTACCGCGACCGCTGGACCGCGCTCGGGCAGATCATCCTCTTCGCCGTCGGGCTCGCGACGACGCTGCTCGGCTACGAGCACATGCCCGGGTGGGGACGCAATGCCGACCCCGAGCGGCGTGACGACCACGTGGCGGAGTTCTTCGCACTCCTGCTCGCCTCGGCCGCGGGGATGGCGTTCTTCATCGGCGCGGCGAACCTGATCACGCTGTTCCTCGCGCTCGAGTGGTTCTCCATCGCCCTCTACGTCATGTGCGCGATCGACTACGACCTCGAGGGATCGCTGGAGGCGGGGCTCAAGTACCTCATCGTCGGCTCGTTCGGTGCGGCCACGCTCCTCTTCGGCTCGGCGCTCGTCTACGGCGCGACAGGCCAGGTCTCCTACAGCGGCATCGCCCACGCAATCTCGACGCAGGGCTTGACCGGCAATGCGCTGCTCGTGCTCGGCCTCGCGCTGATGATCGCGGGGCTCGGCTTCAAGATGTCCGCTGCGCCGTTCCACATGTGGACGCCCGACGTCTACGAGGGCGCGCCGACGACGGTGACCGCGTGGATGTCGTCGGCGACGAAGGTTGCCGCCCTCCTCCTCACGTTCCGCCTGATGACGACGGCGTTCCCGCAGAGCGAGCATCTGTGGGGCTGGGCCTTCGCGATCATCGCGACGATCTCGCTCGCGATCGGGAACCTCGCAGCACTCGTGCAGAAGAACGTGAAGCGGATCCTCGCCTACTCCGCGATCGCGCAGGCCGGCTTCATGCTCATCGGGCTCAGCACCGGGAGTGCGCTCGGCGCCCGTGCGCTCATGTACTACCTCATCCCCTACTCGGCGGCGGCGTTCGGCTCGTTCGCGATCGTCGCGGCGCGCGAGCGCGAGCTCGGCGTGCCGGTCACGCTCGAGAACCTCGCCGGCTTCGGCTGGGAGCGGCCGTTCCTCGGCGTCGCGATGTGGTTCTTCGTGTTCGCCTTCGCCGGCCTGCCGCTCGGCGGCGGCTTCGTCGGCAAGTTCTACGTGTTCGCGGCCGCGTACGACCACGGCTGGGTGTGGCTCGTGATCGTCGGCGTGCTCGCGACGCTCGTCAGCCTCTACTACTACCTCGGGATCGTGCGGGCGATGTACATGCGCCCGTCCGAGGAGCTGCAGGTACAGCCGGGCGGCAGCGTCGCCGTGAGCGGCGGGCAACCCGCCCCGGACACGCTCCTACACGTCGCAGTCGGCGCGGCGCTCGCGGTCTCGGTCGGCTCGCTCTTCGCCGTCGAACCGCTGATCGACCTGGCAAAGCACGCTGCTAGCGCGCTCCCGCTCTGAAAAGACTCTGAAAAGTCGTAGCCGGGTTCGGGTGGCTAGTCCCACTCGACCGGGTAGAGAGCGGTCCGCAGAGCATCGATTCTCGGGAGGGATCGGCCATGAAACGAATGCACGTGACTCGTACAAGGCTCGGAATCCTGCTGGCGGTCTTCGCCGGCGTAGCGCTCGGCGCCGTCTTCGGACAGCCGGGCAACAGCCAGGCCTCGACCAGCGCCGTGCCCACGAACAAGACACTGCCCACGATCACGGGGTCGCCGGAGGCCGGACAGGTCCTCGCGGGGCACCGGGGGACGTGGAACAACGCCCCGAAGACGTTCTCCTACTCGTGGAGCCGCTGCGACACGAGCGGGAACGGATGTGTGGCGATCGGCGCGAACGCGAGGCTGTACACGGTCAGCGCGACCGATGTGGGCCACACGCTTCGCGTGACCGTGACCGCGCGCAATGCGAGCGGAGCCGGACATGCGACGTCGGCGCCCACGGCAATCGTGACCCCGACCGGATGTCCCGTCGGGTCAAGCGCGATTTCCATCGGCGCCTTGGCGCCCCCGGCACGTCTTCAGATCGGCAACAACTCGATCGCGCCGGCCGTGACGCGGTCGACGCGCACGATCCACATGCACTTCGTGATCACCGCGTGCGGCGGCCGCCCAGTCCAGGGCGCGATCGTGTACGCAACCCCGATCCCGTTCAACCAGTTCGGGGGAGCGTCCGTGACGACGGACGCGAATGGCGCGGTCACGATCACCGAGAACCGGCAAGGCGGCTTCCCCGTCAGCCGGAAGCAGCAGTTGCTGGCGGTCTACGCCCGCGCGTCCGCGCCGGGTCAGCCGGCGACTTCGGGCGTCTCCACGAGCCGCCTGGTCTCGTTCCCGATCAGTCACTGAGCTAGCCCGATGGAGGTGGCGCCCTGCCGCACAGGCGGGGCGCTACCCCTACTCAGGCCGCGCGGGAGAGGAGCTCGTCGACCTCGGCGGGCCGCAGGCGCTGCGGGCGCCGCGTCTGGCGATGCACGCCCACCGGCTCGAGCACCCAGACGACGGCGGGGACCGCATAGGCGACCAGCGCAAGGGCGAGGGCCCATGTCGCGAGCGGCGAAACGGTCGCCCCGGTGGCGGCGTTCTCCCGCACGGCCGAAGCGAGGACGACGAGCCCCAGCGCGAAACCGCTCGTGAAGGCGCGCAGCCGCGCGGGCCGGCCCTCGAGCGCGTCGCTCACTGCGACGAAAGCCGCCGCCGCGGCGGTTGGAACCGTCAGCAGGCCGAGCCAGAGTGCGAGTCCCTCGAGTCCCGACGCCCCGGCCGCGAGCGCGGCCGTCGCGAGCACCAGGGGCAGGAGCCGCGAACCCACCCCCAAAGGTTCACGGCGGCATCGGACGGTCCTTCCTGAGTAGGCTCGCGGCCATGGAACTCACCTGGCTCGGACACGGAACCTTCCGCCTCGACGCGGGCGGCAAGCGCATCTACATCGATCCCTTCCTGAACGGCAATCCGAAGTGCCCGGAGAGCGAGCTGACCCCGGAGCGGGTCGACGTGATCGCGCTCACCCATGGGCACGGCGACCATCTCGGCGACACCGTCGATCTCGCGAAGAAGCACGGCTGCACCGTCATCGCGCCGGTCGAGCTCGCCGACTGGCTCCAGATCAAGCACGAGCTCCAGAACGTGCTCGACCCGAACAAGGGCGGCACGGTCGCCGTCGACGACGTCCGCTTCACCCTCACGAACGCCCACCACTCGAGCTCGAACAACGACCTCGAGTACATGGGCGAGCCGTGCGGCATCGTCGTGCGGGCCGAGGGGAAGAGCATCTACTTCGCCGGCGACACGTGTGTTTTCGGCGACATGGCGCTCATCAGCCGCCTCTACAAGCCCGACCTCGCCGTCCTCCCGATCGGCGACCACTACACGATGGGCCCGGAAGAAGCAGCCGTCGCGCTCGAGCTGCTCGGCGTCGAGCGCTGCATCCCCTGCCACTGGGGCACCTTCCCGCCGCTCGTCGGCCGGCCCGCGCAGCTCCGCGAGCTCGCCCCCGACGTGCAGGTGGAGGACGTCGAGCCCGGAGGCTCCGTCACCGTATGAGGACACGCTGGTGGGGAGCTAGCGGCCGGCGCGTGCCGGAGCTCGCGGTCGAGGGAGACCCGGAGCTGCCCCTGGAGGAGGCGCTGGTACTCGACGGCGTCGACGACCTGGCGCCGATCGCCGAGGCGTTCGAGACAGGCCGTCCCGTGGTCGTGCGCGCGTCATCTGCCGAGGAGGTGCGCGCGGCTCTCGCGCGGCCGGAAGTGGCGGCGGTGCTCGTCCCGCAGCAGCACGGCGATCTGCTCGAGCTCGATCTGACCGAGCTGACCTATGGCTAGGGAGCCCCTCGTCGCGACGTACTCGATCGTCGGGTGCGACCTGGAGGCGCGGCAGTGGGGCGTCGCGGTGCAGTCGAAGTTCCTCGCCGTCGGTGCGCTGTGCCCGTTCGCCGAAGCGGAGGTCGGAGCAGTCGCCACGCAGTCGTTCGTCAACCCGCGCTACGGGCCGGACGGCCTGGCATTGCTACGCGAGGGGCTGTCGGCGGAGGAGGCCGTGGAGCGCCTGACCGCCGCCGACGAGGGACGCGCGCAGCGCCAGCTCGGCATCGTGGACCGCGAGGGACGGGCGGCGACCTACACCGGCGAGCAGTGCTTCGCGTGGGC
>DASXJG010000181.1:0-8887 GCA_036497525.1 Gaiellaceae bacterium | reverse complement strand
CGGCTGCACGAGCGCTCGCAGGAGTCGGTCGTCGCAGGCCTCGGCGCCAACGGCGACGTCGCCGACGACGAGCGCTTCTAGCGCCTAGCCGGGCCACTCGTGGACGAGCAGGCCGTCTGCGCGACCTGTGGCGTCCAGTTCGGCACGGTTGATCCCGGTCGCTGTCCGGTCTGCGAGGACGCCCGCCAGTACGTGCCGCCGTCGGGCCAGGCGTGGAAGACGCTCGCCGAGCTGCGTCGCGAGCACCGCAACGTGATCCGCGACGATGTCGGCTTTGTCGGCATCGGCACCGAGCCGAATTTCGCTATCGGCCAGCGGGCACTCCTCGTGCCCTGGCGCGGATCGAACCTGCTCTGGGACTGCATCACGCTGCTCGACGACGCCACGGCGACCGAAGTCGAGCACCTCGGGGGCCTTGCGGCCATCGCGATCTCCCACCCGCACTACTACTCCGCGATGGTGGAGTGGGCCGACTTCTTCGACTGCCCGATCCTCCTGCATATCGACGATTCCGAGTGGGTGATGCGACCCTCGCCGCGGATCGAGCAGTGGGCCGGCGAGACCAAGGATCTCGGCGAGGGGCTGACGCTCGTTCGCTGTGGAGGGCACTTTGCGGGCGGCCAGGTGCTGCACGTGGAGCCGCGCCGCGCACTCCTCTCCGGCGACATCGTCCAGGTGATTCCCGACCGCGCCTGGGTGAGCTTCATGTACAGCTATCCGAATCTCATCCCGCTTCCCGCCGAGACGGTGAAGCGGATCGCGCAGGCTCTCGAGCCGTTCGCGTTCGACACGATTCACGGCGCGTGGTGGGACCGGCTCGTGCCGCGCGACGGCGGCGCCGTCGTGGAGCGCTCGGCCGATCGTTATGTCCGTGCGCTGGACGGCGAGCTGATCTAGCCCGACGCGACCTCGTGCGCGAGCGCGACGAACGCCTCGGCTGCCTGCGAGCGGTACCGATCGCGATGCCAGGCGAGAACGAGTGTGCGCGGCGAGATCCGGGAGCCGAACGGGAGCATCTTCACGGCGCGGTCGCGCGGGTCGACGACGAGGCGCGGCTCGATGGCAGCGCCGAGATCCTCGGCGACGAGAGCGCCGAGCGTCCCGTTGTCGTCGGTGCGGAAGATCACGTTGAGCTGCGGGACGCGGCCGGCGAGGAAGCGCTCGGGCTCGTCGGTCGTGCGGCGGCCGATCAGCGGCAGCTTCGCAATCTCGCGTAGCGGCGGCGCCGCGTCGAGCTTCGCGAGCTCCGAGCGGGCGGAGACGAGCAGCACGTACGGATCCTGCAGGACCTCGGCCCATTCGAACGGGCCTTCGCGCAGCGGCAGGTCGGCGAAGGTCAGGTCGAGCTCGCCGTGCTCGAGCAGCCGCAGGAGGTCGGCGGCGGAGCTCTCCTCGCGCACGCGGATGCCTACCTGCGGCCACTGCTCGCGGAAGCGCCGAACAAGGGCGGGGAGGAGGCGCGCGCCGACGCTCTGGTAGATGCCCACGCGGAGCGTTCCCGCGGCGCCTGCCGCGAGAGCGGCCATGTCCGCACGGGCCGCGTCGAGGCGCGCGACGATTGCATCTGCGTGGCCGAGCAGCAGGAGGCCTGCCTCGGTCGGCTCGACGCGGCGCGGGCCACCGGGCCGGTCGAAGAGCCGCTGCCCGACGATCCGCTCGAGCTGCGCGATCTGCTGGCTGACGGCCGACTGGGTGTAGCCGAGCTCACGCGCAGCCGCGCCGAACGAGCGAGTCCGGGCGACCGCCTCCAGAGCGGCGAGATGACGCAGATCGATGCCCAGCCAGTCATTAGCGCTCATGATCGATACGAACGATAACTCAACTTGTGCTGATCAACGGCGCCCGGCACCATGGAGCCATGAGGATGAAGATTGCCATTGCGCTCGGGATCGTGTACGTCGTCTGGGGATCGACGTATCTCGCGATCGCCGTCGCCGACCGGACGCTGCCGCCGCTGCTCATGCTGGCGGTCCGGTTCGGGCTCGCCGGCGGCCTTCTCTACGTCTGGTCCGCTTGGCGTGGCGACGTCGCCGCTGCGCGGCTGGGCCGGCGTGAGTGGACCGCAGCCGCTGTCGTCGGCGGGCTGCTCCTGTTCGTCGACACGGGCGGCGTCGCCTGGGCCGAGCAGCGGGTCGCCTCGGGCCTGACCGCGCTTCTCGTCGCGGCCGTTCCGCTCTTCTCCGCGCTCCTCGATCGTAAGTTCTTCGGAGTCCGGGTGTCGCTCGGTGGGCTCGCCGGCATCGCGACGGGGCTGCTCGGCGTCGCGCTGCTCGTAGGCCCGAGCGCCCACGTCGACCCCGTCGGTGCCACCGTGATCCTCGGGGCTGCCTTCGCCTGGGCGGCAGGCTCGGCCTACGGCCGCATTGCCCCGCTGCCACAGGCACCGTTCCTCTCGGCCGCGATGCAGATGCTCTGCGCCGCGGCGCTGCTCGGGATCGCGGGGACGGCGATCGGAGAGGTCGGTCGCGTCCATCCGGCGGCGATTTCGGGAGGCTCGGTGGCGGCGTTCGCCTTCCTCGTTGTCTTCGGCTCGATCGTGGCCTTCACCGCTTACGGCTGGCTGCTGCGGAGCGGCGCGTCCAGCGTCCTCGTCTCGACGTACGCCTACGTCAATCCTGCGGTCGCCGTCTTCCTCGGCTGGGCGTTCGCGGGCGAGGCGGTCGGCGGCCGTGAGCTCGCTGCCGGCGCCGTCGTCGTCGCCTCGGTCGGGATGCTCGTCCTCGCGCGCCACGCGCCGCAAGAGGACGCGGAGCCGACACCCGAAACAGTCGGCCCGTATCTCCGGCGCAAGGAAGCACAGGAGAACGTGCCGCCGCTCGTGCCGCGGCTCGCCGACCTGCGCCGCATCGCCCCCTGAGCAAAGGTGCCCGCGGCGCTACCGTGGCGGTATGACCACGTTCGACCTCCGCAAGCTGCGCCTGCGCTCCGGCGACCAGGCTCGAGAGCACGTCGAGATCGAGCTCGAGCCGCTCCTTCTCGGCGGGCAGAGCTACGAGCCGCAGCCGAATCCCGCGCCTGCGGAGCTCAAGGTGACGCGCGCCTCGAGCGGCACCGTCCTCGAGCTCGCGTTCGACGTCTCGCTCGAAGGCCCGTGCTTCCGCTGCCTGCAGGACGCCGAGCTGGCGCTCCAGCTTCGCTTGCGCGAGTACGAGGCGACGAAGCCCGAGAGCGACGATGAGCGGACCGAGTACCTCGACGACGACCGGCTCGACCTCTCGGCCTGGGCGCACGACGCGATCGCGCTCGCGCTGCCAGACAAGATCCTCTGCCGGCCCGACTGCGCGGGTCTCTGCCCGGTCTGCGGCAAGGACCTCAATGACGAGCCGCACGAGCACGTGGACGAGCGCACCGACCCGCGCTGGGCCGCGCTCGAGGCGCTCCGCGAAGCCAGCAGCGACTAGCGGTCGATCGAGGACATGTCCGGGTAGCGCTCACCGGCGGCCGCGCCCTTCGGGAACGCCTGCTCGAGCCGCTCGAGCTCCTCGTCCGTCAGCTCGACGTCCACTGCCTCGGCGTTCTCCTCGAGGTAGCGCCGGCGTTTCGTCCCGGGGATCGGGACGATGTCCTCGCCGCGCGACAGCAGCCACGCGAGCGCGACCTGGCCCGGTGTCCGGCCCTTCTCATCGGCGATCTCCTCCACACGCGCCACGAGATCGAGGTTCCGCTGGAAGTTCTCGCCCTGGAAACGCGGGTTGTTCCGGCGGAAGTCCCCCTCCTCGAGATCCTCCGGCGACTGAATCTGGCCGGCGAGGAAGCCGCGGCCGAGCGGGCTATAGGCGACGAAGCCGATGCCGAGCTCGCGGCAGGTCGGCAGCGGGCCGTCCTCCGGGTCGCGCGTCCACAGCGAGTACTCAGACTGGAGGGCCGAGATCGGATGCACGGCGTGCGCGCGCCGGATCGTCTCGGGCGACGCTTCCGAGAGCCCGAGGTAGCGAACCTTGCCCGCCTCGACGAGCTCCGCCATCGCGCCGACCGTCTCCTCGATCGGGACGCGAAAGTCGACGCGGTGCTGGTAGTAGAGGTCGACGTGCTCGAGGCCGAGCCGCTGCAGCGAGGCCTCGCACGCCTGCCGCACGTACTCGCCGTCGCCGCGCACCTCCCGCGAGCCGTCGTCGTTCCGGACGTTGCCGAACTTCGTGGCGAGCACGACCTCGTCGCGGCGGTCGCGGATCGCCTTGCCGACGAGCTTCTCGTTCGCGCCGCTGCCGTACATGTCCGCGGTGTCGAGGAAGTCGATCCCGAGCTCGAGCGCACGGTGGATCGTCGCGACCGCCTCGTCCTCGTTCGTCGTCCCGTAGAACTCCGACATCCCCATGCAGCCGAGACCGAGAGCGGAGACCTCGAGCCCTTGCCTTCCGAGCGTGCGTCTGTCCATAAGGCGACGCTACCCGCGTCGCACCGCTCTAAGCGGCCGGGAACACGAACGGGGTCGTCGTCGTGAGCTGGACGAAGCCGAGGCGCTCGAGGATCGGGCGGCTCGTCGGCAGCGCGTCGACGTAGAGCCAGCGGTACCCGCGCTCCCGCGCGAGCTCCGCCCGCCGGGCCACCGTCGCCTTGTACAGCCCGCGCCCGCGGAACTCCGGCAGCGTCACGCCCCCGAACAACCCGGCGAACTCGACGCCTGGATCGAGATCCACCCGACCCCCGGAGACCGGCTGGCCGTCGACGCAGGCGACCACGGGGACTGCGTCCTTCGGGAAGCCGGAGCCGTGGCGGCGGCCGAAGATCCGCTCCGCGAGCGCGACGAACGCCTCGACGTCCTCCCGCAGCTCGACGTCGGGCGGCGGTGGTGGAATCGAGGCTGCCTCGGCGACGACGACCGTCTCGGAGTCCTCCGGCTCGAGCCCGGCCGCGACGAGCCGCTCCGGCAGGTCGGCCGGAAGGTCGTGCGAGTAGTACTTCCACTCGACCCAGCCGGGCAGCTCCCGCATCCGCGCGACGAGCGGCTCGACGTCCCCGTCGGGGGGCGGCCGGAGCACCGCGCTCCAACCCTTGCTGACGTAGAAGCCGTCGGGCCGGTTGGGCCGCCGCACCTGTGCGTCGAACAGCTCGAGGAGGCTCTCGGGTACCATGCCGCCCCGATCATGGCGGTTCCGAAGCGGAAAACCTCCAAGTCGCGCCGCGACAAGCGGCGCGCGACCCACGCGATCAGCGCGCCGAAGGTCAACGTCTGCCAGACGTGCGGCCAGCCGAAGCGCCCGCACCGCGTCTGCCCGACCTGCGGCCACTACAAGGGCCGCGAGGTCGAACCGCTTCGCACCCACGCGCCGTAGCCGCTTTTAGCCTCGGTCCGGCAGCGTTGCCGCCGCGCGACAGCCGAGACCCTTCGGACCCCAGGCGTGGACGGCGATCGTGTCGCTGCCGCGGAGATCCGGCACCATCCGCCGGACCTCCCACGAGTCGCCGCTGCGGGTCGTCGTCCGCGTGGCGCGGGAAGACACGCGGTTCTCGTGCACGAACGTGATCCTCCACAGGCCGCGCCCGCGATCTTGCCGGAGCCGGAAGCGAGCCTCGATGCGGTCGTCGCTTGCCTGGAGCCGAAGTGACGCCGTGGCGCCGCGCGCGCAGTTGCCCCCGACGCGGACGTCCCCGCCGCCGCCGCCTCCGCCCGCGCGGGCGGCTCCGCCCGAGAGGGCGAATAGGCACAGCACGAGGAGCACGCGACGGGTCACACCGTGAGTGTGCGTGACCTCGCCGACCTGGACAATGGGACCTTGGTCGGACTCATTCCGAGAGGTCGTCGCGGAGCCCCTCTCGCTCCGCCCAGAGCACTGCCTGGACGCGGTCGGTCACGCCGATCTGCCGGAAGATGTTCGTCAGGTGCGTCTTCACGGTCTTCTCGCTGATCCCGAGACGTTGTGCGATCAGCTTGTTCGGCAGCCCGTCGAGCAGCAGCGCAAGCACCTCGCGTTCGCGCGGTGAGATTCCCTCGAGCGGGTCCGGTGCGTCCTTCGCCTCGAGCAACAGCCGGGCGGCCTGCGGATCGAGCGGCGCTCCGCCCGCTGCGGCGGCGCGGATGCCTCGCAGCACCTCCTCGGCGGATGCGTCCTTGAGGAGATAGCCCGCCGCTCCGCTGCTGAGCGCTGCGTTGATCCGGCGCAGGTCCGAAAACGACGTGAGCACGAGAACCGTCGTCCCGGGTGACTCCTCGCGGATGATGCGGGTCGCCGCGATCCCGTCGAGCATGGGCATCTCGAGGTCCATCAGCACGACGTCCGGCGCCGAGTCGCGGCAGGACTCGACGGCCTCGGCGCCGTTCTCGACGGTGGCGACCACCTCGAGATCCGGCTGAGCCGCGATTACGCCCGCGAGCCCGTCGCGAACGACCCCGTGATCGTCGGCGATCAAGACACGAATCACCGGAGCGGCACCTCCAGCCGGATGCGCGTCCCCGCGCGCTCGCGCGAGTCGACCGTGAGATTCCCTCCTGCCTGTCGAGCCAGCTCCTCGACGAGCGAGAGGCCGAGGTGCCCTTCCGTGCGCCGCCGTTCTCGCTCGTCGGCCCCGAAGCCGCGGCCGTCGTCGGCGACCAGCAGCCGCGCGGTCGAGTCCGGGACGTCGACCTCGACCGAGACGGCGGTGGCGTCGGCATAGGCGATCACGTTCCGAACGGCCTCCTGGGCCACGCGATAGACGAGCGCCTGGGTGTCCGGATCGAGGCGATCGAGGCCGTCGAATCGCAACTCGATCTTCGTCCCCCGTGCGGCGAGTGGACTGACGAGGTCGCGGATCGCGGCTTCGAGGCCGGCCGTCGCCAGAGTCGGTGGATGCAGGTCGACGAGCAGCGCCCGCAGATCGCGCACGGTGGCGCGGAGGCGATCGATCGCGCGTCGCACGACCGCGGCGTCCGCGTCTGCTCCCCGCGACTCAGCACCGTCGGCCACCGGCGCCAGCGAGAACGCGAGGCCGGCCAGCTCCTGCACCGGGCCGTCGTGGAGGTACGAGGCCACGCGACGCCGCTCGCGCCGCGACGACGTGACTGCATTCGCCAGCAGGCCCTCACGCTGCTCGTGGCTCCGCTGCAGCCTGCGCATGAGCGACCAGAGCAGAGGAACCTGGATCACCAGGATGAGCCCGATCGCGCCGAGGATCGGCGGTGCGAGCGCTCTCAGCAACCTCCGCGCATCGGCCGTGACCGAGCCGAAGCGCTGGTAGATCTCGAACAGCATCGGGGTGCCCGACGGGGTTCGGATGCGGGTATACGCCTCGATCAGCCGCCCCTCCTGCCGGTCGAGCGCGTTCTCGGGGCGACTCAGGTCGCTGACCTCCACCTGCGCCCCGCCGTTCCTCAGCAACCGGTACTGGTCTTCGTCCAACGCGTAACGGTGGCCGATCTCCTCGGGATTGTCGGAATAGAGGACCCGGCCGGCGGTCGACCAGATCTTCACGCGCACGATTGACTTGCTCAGGACCCGACCGACCACCACGTCGTCAACCGACCGCACGGCGTCCCTCCGACCGGCGAGGAGTCCGTTGCCCACCGTCGGTTCGACGACGTTCGCCGCCTCTTGCACGCGCGTTCGCGTCTGCCGCTTCGCCTCGTCGATCGCAACCGAGCGCAGGACGAAGTAGCCGCCTACGACGGCCACGACGAACGCGGCCAATGTTCCCACCGCAAAGCGGATGACGACCGACCGCGTCGAGGGGGCGGCCGAAGGATCCCGGCGCTCGGAGAGTCTCACCCTGCTCATGATCGCCGCTCTCGGACGCTCGAGTGCTGCGCTCGGACCAATGTCCCATTGCGGCTCGGACCGGGGCAACGCGACCCTGCCGTCGACCCCGAAGCCCCAAAGGAGACCTCCATGTCCCGCAAGCCCATCTCACTACTCCTCGCCCTCTTCGCCCTCTCGCTCCTCGCAGTGCCGGCCGCCCTCGCGAAAGGCGGCAACGCCGTCCGCATCCGGGGCGTCTGCACGAAGCAGTCGACGAGCACCATGAAGCTGAGCCGCGAGGACCGCGGCATCGAGATCGAGTTCGAGGTCGACCAGAACCGGAACGGCGTTCCGTGGAAGGTCAGGCTCAGCCGCAACGGCAAGGCGATCGCGTCGCTCACCGCCAGGACGCGCGCTCCGAGCGGCTCGTTCGATATCCGCCGTGTGGTCGCCGGACAGCTCGCCGCCGACCGCATCAAGGCCGTCGCGACCCGCTCGGGCGAGACGTGCACCGCCGACAGCGCCAAGCCCAAGGGCGCGAACACCGGTACGACGGCAAACCAGGGAGCCGACGACAACGGACACGATGTCGGCGACGACCACGGCGGGCATTCCGGCCGGCACTCCTGACGATCCGTCAGACGTCACCGCCTCGACCAGAAGGGCCGCGCGGCTTCGCGCGGCCCTTGTCGCAGGTGGGCGCCATGCACTGCCATACGCGCCGACGGTGCCACCGGACTGGAACCACGCTCCGTAGAGTCCGCCACATGATCCGGATCGCCGTCGATGCCATGGGGAGCGACCGTGGCGCAAGCGCCGTCATCGAGGGGGCGCTCCAGGCCGCCTCCGACGAGATCGTGCCCGTCGTCTTCGGCTCGCCGGACCTCGACACTCGCGGCCTGGCGCTCGTTCCCACGACACAGGTGGTCGGCATGGACGAGAAGCCGGCCGACGCGTTTCGCACCAAGGAGGACAGCTCGCTCGTCCGGGCCGTCAAGGCCGTCGCCGACGGGGACGCCGACGCGGTCGTCTCTGCGGGGAGCACGGGAGCGATGCTCGCGGCGGGTCTCGTGCTGCTGCGGCGCGTCCCGGGTGTGCGCCGGCCGGCGATCGCCGTGCCCATCCCGGCTCGCAAGGGGCCGTCGGTCCTGATCGACGCGGGCGCGAACGCGGACTGCCGGGCCGAGCACCTGCTCCAGTTCGCGACGATGGGAGCGGTCTTCGCCGAGGAGATC
>DASXJG010000180.1:0-3615 GCA_036497525.1 Gaiellaceae bacterium | reverse complement strand
GCCCGAGAGCAGGACGGCGGCGAGCGGCACGCAGACCGCGATCAGCGCGAGCCCGACGAGCTGCAGCGAGACCGTCGGCGCCCGGCGCAGGAGGAAGGCAAGGACGAGCCCCGAGGCGAGGCTGCCGGCGGCGACGACGAGAGCGAGCGCGATCACGGATCCAACCGGTAACCGACGCCCCAGATGGTGCGCAGGTGGCGAGGCTGCGCCGGATCGACCTCGATCTTCTCCCGCAACCGCCGCACGTGCACCGTCACCGTGCCGGTATCGACGGTCGCCTCGTAGCCCCAGACACGGGCCATCAGCTGGTCGCGGGAGAAGACACGGCGGGAATGCGAGGCGAGGAACCAGAGCAGCTCGAACTCCTTCGCCGTGAGCTGGACGGGGCTGCCGGCCCGGCTGGCCTCGCGACTGACTCCGTCGAGCTCGATCTCGCCGAAGGCGATCGTCTCGCGCGTCGGCGACGCGCCGTTGCTGCGCCGGAGGACCGTGCGCACGCGCGCCGCGAGCTCACGCGGCGAGAACGGCTTCGTGACGTAGTCGTCGGCTCCCAGCTCGAGCCCCACGATGCGGTCGGCCTCCTCGCCGCGGGCGGTGAGCAGGATCACGGGCAGGCTCGAGCGTCCGCGGATCCAGCGGCAGAGCGAGAGACCATCGGTCCCCGGGAGCATCACGTCGAGCACGACGAGACTCGGCTCGCGCTGCTCGATGAGCTCCATCGCCGTGTCTCCGTCCGACGCCGTCAGCGTCAGGAAGCCGTCGCGCTCGAGGTAGCGGACGACCACGTCCCTCACGATCGGCTCGTCGTCGACGACCAACACGGTCTGCTGCATCTCCCTAGTGTGGCTTCGGATCGAGCGTCACGGGGCTCGGCGTGCCACGGTCGATCTGGATGCCTTCCGGCTCCCACTTCGCGTGGTGCTTCGTCGCCCACTCGACGCGGACATCGCCGAGCGTCATCCCGCGCAGCGCGTGCCGCGTCGCAGGATGGATCAGCGCGAGATACAGGTGCCCCACGAGGAGCGCGAGCGAGACGTACATCAGGCCGTCGTGCAGGAGCACCGTGCTCGCGAAGCGGTAGCGCGTGTCCTGCTCGCCGAACCAGAGCAGCAGTCCGGAGACCCCGAACAGGACGGCGAACGCGGCGGTGAGGACGGCATTGATCTTCTGGCCGGCGTTGAACCTGCCCTGGGGCGCCTTCCCCCCGCGCAACCAGCGCACGTCGTCCCGGTCGAACGTGTCGAGCTCGCGTGCGGTCGCAAGCATCCGGCGCCCGCCGAGGACGATGACGACGGCAAGCGCGCACAACCAGGCGACGCCTCCCCAGAAGTGGATGTACTGGACGGTCTGCCGCCGCGAGACGAGGACCGAGAGGCGGGGGAGGTACAGGATCAGGCCGGTTGTGAGGAGGAAGAAGAAGCCGAGCGCGTTGACCCAATGGAGCAGGCGCTCGATCCGTGAGAAACGAGGGACGTACCCGGCCCTCTTCACGTTCCGTACCCGTTCGAGCGGCCGACCCAGGCGTTCTGGTCGTAGCCGAGCTGCTCCCAATAGCCGAGCTGCTCCTGCGGGACGAGGTTGATCTCTGTCAGCCACTTGACGTTCTTGTAGCCGTACATCTCCGGGATGATCAACCGCACCGGCGCGCCGTGCTCCTGCGGCAGCGGCTTCCCGTCCATCTCGTAGGCGAGCATCGCGTCGCGCAGCGAGGCCTGTTTGGCGGTCAGGTAGTCGGTGTAGGGCACTTCCATCGAGACGAACTCGAGGGCTTGCGCCGAAGAGCGCGGCTTGGCGGCGGCGAGAACGTCGTGCATCCGGACGCCGCCCCAACGGACGTTGTTCACGCTCCAGCCGGTGACACAGTGGAAGTCCGAGACCTGCTCGACGTGCGGCAGCGCGCGCAGCTCGTCGTAGGTCAGCGAGAGTGGCTGCTCGACGAGGCCGCCGATCTTCAGGCGCCAGCTCGCGGGATCGAAGACCGGCATCTGGCCCGAGATCGTGTAGATGCGCCAGCCGCCCCCCGGCAGGACGGCCGAGGTGACAGGCGAGATCGCGCCGCTGACGTGATCCCAGGCTGCCTTGCCCCAGTAGAGCGACGTGATGCCGCCTGCCACCGTGGCGAGGAACAGCCTGCGGCCGTAGCGGCGCGGCTGGTCGGGGTCCTGCTCGGTGACGGTCGGCGAGTCCATCTACATGTGCGCCATGCCGGCGAACAGCTTGCCCCGCAGCTCTCCTGGATGGCCTTTCGTCGCCACCCAGACCCAGTAGTGGCCGGGCTTCTCCTCAATCAGCTGCAGGGACATCTTCGGCACCATCGCGCAGCCCTTTGCACGGTACATGTGGCCGAGGTTGGCGACCTTCATCCCCTGCTTGTCGCGGATCGTCGCGGCGAGCACATGCATCGTGTCCAGCTGGAACTTCCAGCAGAGCTGGTGCGTCTGCGAGTGCGCCGTCAGGTTCACGACGCCCGTCTCGCCCATGCCCGACAGATGCGCTCCGAGCTCGGGATGCATCGTCCCGGCCGTCGCAACCGGCACCAGGGCGAGCGCTGCTGCGGCAGTGGCCGCGGCGGCCAGTCTCTTCGTGCGCATCAGTACTCCCTTCGACCCGAGGACTCCGACGGTTTGAAGCATCGACCGCGAGGATTGCCGCGGGATGAGCGAACTCTTACGGGTTCCTTAAATCGCTACTCGGGAGTGACGTACGCGGCCGTGAGGCCGCCGTCGACCACGAACGTCGCCGCGTTCACGTAGCTCGACTCGTCGCTCGCGAGGAACAGGGCCGCGTTGACGATCTCGCGCGGCTGGGCCATCCGTCCCATCGGCAGGTGGACGAGCCGCCGCTCGGCCGCGCCGGGCGTCTCGCCCCAGATCCGCAGCAGCAGCGGAGTCTCGACCGGCCCCGGGCAGAGCGCGTTCACGCGGACTCCCTGCCGCGCGAACTGGACGCCGAGCTCCTTGCTCAGCGAGAGGACGGCGCCCTTGGACGCTGTGTACGAGATCTGCGAGGTCGCCGCGCCGACGAGCGCCACGAAGGAGGCGACGTTGATCACGGAACCGCCGCCACGCTCGAGCAGGTGTGGGATTCCGTGCTTGCAGCAGAGATAGACGCCGCGAGTGTTCACGGCCTGCACGCGTTCCCACGCCTCGAGGCCGGTCTCGAGGATCGAGACGTCGTCGGCGGGGGAGACCCCGGCGTTGTTGTACAGGACGTCGATGCCGCCGAAGCGATCGACCGCGGCGGCGTACATCGCCTCGACCGACGCCTCGTCCGAGACGTCGGCCTGCACCGGTAGACCGCCGACCTCGCCCGCGACCTTCTCCGCGGCATCGCCGTCGACGTCGGCGACGACGACCAGCGCCCCTTCCTCCGCAAACCGAACCGCCGCGTCGGCGCCCATCCCGCCGCCTGCGCCGGTGATCACGCAGACCTTGTCCTCGAGCCGTCCGCTCATTCCGTCGAGTAGAACACGTTCTTGATCTCGCTGTAGCCGGCGAGGCCGTGCATCCCCAGCTCGCGGCCGAAGCCGCTCCGCTTGAAGCCGCCGAACGGCGTCGAGGGCCGCACCGACGAGTTCGAGTTGATCGAGAGGACGCCCGTCTCGATCGCGCGCGC